>NZ_AJHH01000453.1 GCF_000256565.1 Herbaspirillum lusitanum P6-12
GCCGATCAGGCTCTTGGCGGCCGGCGCGACGTCAACCGAGCGCGGCGCAGCGGCCTCCACCAGCGTCATGCCCTGCTTTTCCAGCACGGCCTTGATGGCGTTGAGCGCCGAGACGGAATTCGATTCGCCCGGATTGTAGACGATCCCGATGCGCTTGGCGCTTGGCAGGACCTTCTTGATGATCTCGACCTGCTTGACCGGATCCAGCATGTGCGACAGGCCGGTCACGTTGGTGCCGGACGGGCCCCAGTCCTTGACCAGTTGCGCCGCGATCGGATCGGCGATGCCGGAGTAGACGATAGGGATGGTCTTGGTCGACGCCACCAGCGGCTGCGCCGACGGGGTGCCGATGGCGACGATCACGTCAGGGTTGTCGCCGACGAATTTCTTGGCTATCTGGCCGGCGGTGCCGGCATTGCCCTGGGCGCTCTGGAACTCGAATTTGAAACCCTTGCCGCCCTCGTAGCCTTCGGCCTTGAGCTCGTCGCGGGTGCCGTCGCGTACGGCGTCCAGCGCCGGATGCTCGACGATCGATGTGACCATGACGCTCTTGTCCGCGGCCAATGCCGGCGCAGCGCAGACAGCCGCCAGTGCAAGTGCGCCGGTAATGGCGCGCAAAGTTTTACTCAATGTGAACATATCCTCTCCTCTGTGATGCTGTGTATGAAAAAGCGCCTCTAGGCGGGCGCTTGCTTTTTCGCTGATGACCGATTTATTTGATGACTGTCTTGGCCGACTTGATCAGGTCAGCCGACAAGGTCACGCCTTGTTTTTGCGCAGCGGTCGTATTGACGAACAGTTCCAGCTTGCTGCTGGTGGCCGAAGCGATGTCGCCCGGTTTTTCGCCCTTCAGGATGCGTGCGACGACCTTGCCGGTCTGGCGGCCCAGGTCATAGTAGTTCACGCCCAGCGCAGCAATCGCGCCGCGCTTGACGCTGTCGGTGTCGGAGGCGACCAGCGGGATCTTGGCGTCGTTGCCGACCTTGACCAGCGCTTCATAGGCGGACACGACGTTGTTGTCGGTGTTGGTATAGATCACGTCGACCTTGCCGATCAGGCTCTTGGCGGCGCCGGTGGCCAGGAACGAGTTGTAGCC
>NZ_AJHH01000454.1 GCF_000256565.1 Herbaspirillum lusitanum P6-12
GCCAGGATGGCCACGCCGGTGGCCAGGAACGAGTTGTAGCCGGCGGCGATCATGGTGGCTGCAACAGCGCCGCCGAGCGGAAAACTGCCGTCGACGGTGAGGTCGGGAAAGGTGAGGATGCGGAAGGAAATCAGCACCCCGAGGGCGACCAGGCTGAAAATCAGGCCGATTTCCAGTGCGCCCAACAGCGTATACAGCGACATAAAAAGGTCTTTCTAAAAAAACACATTCGGCATGGGCACGTATGGGTAAATACACGCCAATGCCGAATGTCCTCTGAAAATCACGGCATGCGCCGCCGGTAACGCCGCATGCCGTGCTTCAAGATTACTGCGCCGAACGGATTGCTCCGATCAGTTGATGACCTTGGTTGCCGACTTGAGGAACTCGGGCGACAGTGTCACGCCCTGTTTCTGTGCGGCGGAAGTGTTGATGTACAACTCCAGGTTCTTGCTGGTCGATGATGGAATGTCGCCCGGCTTTTCACCCTTGAGGATGCGCGCCACGATTTTACCGGTCTGGCGGCCCAGGTCGTAGAAATTCACGCCCAGTGCAGCCACGGCGCCGCGCTTGACGCTGCCCGTGTCGGAAGCCAGCAGCGGGATCCTGGCGTCGTTGCAGACCTTGGCCAGCGACTCGAAGGTCGAGACGACCACGTTGTCGGTGGTGGTGTACATCAGGTCGATCTTGCCGATCAGGCTCTTGGCGGCGGAGCCGACATCGACCGTGCGCGGCGCAGCGGCTTCGACCAGCGTGATGCCGGACTTGCCGAGCAATTCCTTCATGGCCTTCACGACCACGGCGGAATTGGCTTCGCCCGGGTTGTAGACCATGCCGACGCGCTTGACGCTGGGCACGACGCGCTTGATCAGGTCGACTTGCTTTTCCAGTTCCAGCAGGTCGGACACGCCGGTGACATTGGTGCCGGACGGCTTCCAGTCCTTGACCAGTTGTGCTGCGACCGGATCGGTCACGCCGGAATAGACGACCGGGATGGTCTTGGTGGCGCTGACCAGGGCCTGGGCCGAAGGCGTGGCGATGGCGACGATGGCGTCAGGCTTGTCGCCGACGAATTTGCGGGCGATCTGTGCCGCAGTGCCGGTGTTGCCCTGGGCGCTTTGATATTCCCACTTGAGGTTCTTGCCGGCTTCGAAGCCTTCATCCTTCAGCTCGTCCTTGACGCCGTCGCGGACGGCATCCAGAGCAGGATGCTCGACGATCGCGGTAACCAGAACTGCCTTGTCCGCAGCCAGCGCCGGCGCGGAGCAAACCGCAGCCAATACAAGGGTGCCAACCAGGGTGCTCAACGACAGTTTTTTCATGCTGGACATGAATGTCTCCTCAAAATTATTAGATGAAACCGGCAAAAGACGGTAAGTCTAGCCTAGCGCCTGCCAACAATCAATTTGCGTCGGCGATTTCGGCGCTGCGGCAAAATCGCATGAAATCGCATAAAAGCGGGCCGACTCGATCAAAAGACTTCATCCGATGCGATCTTTCGCACATCCGTTCGTATTTCCCCGAAATCCGTCCCGGCGGCGCGTTGTCTACGGCGAAACGCCTTACCGCCAAGGTGCTGCCGCCGTGCAAGAAAAACCCGCTTGCTATAATCTGCGCCCTATGCCGAGCTTCCTCCGCCCCGTCGCTGCCTGGATCGCCATCGCCTGCCTGGCGATTGGCGGCCTGCTGCCGCTGGCGTCGGTCGCTGCGGTCAAGTCCTCGCCCGACATGGCCATGGCGATCTGCTCGACTTCTGCTTCATGGCAAAGCCAGTCCGGGACGCCCGGGCAGATGACGCATGCGCATTGCCTGTACTGCAGCGGCGGCCAGCCATATCACCTGGATTTTCCGGACAGCAATGTGGATGCCTTCCGCGCTGCTTTGGTCTACACCACGACGCCGGTGCGCCAACGCGTGTCGCAACTGCAGCGATTGCGCGAAGACAGCTGGGCGCGCGCGGGCGGCCGC
>NZ_AJHH01000455.1 GCF_000256565.1 Herbaspirillum lusitanum P6-12
TCCAGGCGCCGCTTCCGCTCATGATTACAAAGCCGGCGACCTTCAGGTCGGCCACCCGTGGGCACGTCCGACCGTACCCGGCCAGCCGTCCGGCGGCGCTTATTTGAGCATCGAAAACAAGGGCAAGGCCGGCGACAAGCTGCTGTCGGTCAGCTCGCCTGTTGCAAAATCCTCTGAAATCCACACCATGTCCATGGACGGCAACGTCATGAAGATGCGCGAAGTCGGCAGCATCGACATCAAGCCATCCGAGAAAATCGCCATGCAGCCCGGCAACGGTTATCACATCATGCTGATCGGCCTGAGCCAGCCGCTCAAGCTGGGCGACAAGATTCCGCTGACGCTGACGTTTGAAAAAGCCGGCAAGCTGGAGGTGTCGATCTACGTCGAAGACAAGACCGCCGGCAAGGATGGCATGAAGGACATGAAGGAGCATATGCACCACTGAACAGGCCCGGCTGCCGCAGCCGCTTCCTGAAACGCCAAGGCCGGCAGCGAGCGATGCTCCTGCCGGCCTTGTTCTTTGCGGCTCCTGCGTCCTGCGATCAGCCGGCCAGCTTGCGCACCTTGGCCAGCAGCTTGGTGGTGGAGCGATCGTGCTCGAAGGCGATCGACAGCACCTGGCCGCCATAGGCCGCCACGGCCTGCCCTTCCGGAATCGCCGACATGTCGTAATCGCCGCCCTTGACGTAAATCTGTGGGCGCGCCTCCTGAACCACTTCCAACGCCGTGTCTTCATCGAAGGGCACCACCAGCGACACCGACTCCAGCGCGGCCAGCACGGCCATGCGGTCTTCGCAGGTATTGATCGGACGATCATCGCCCTTGCCGAGACGTTTGACCGAGGCATCGGTGTTGGCCGCCACCACCAGCGAGGCGCCTTCGGCGCGCGCCTGCGCAAGGTAGGTCACGTGGCCGCGATGCAGGATGTCGAACACGCCATTGGTCAGCACCACCGGCTGCGGCAAGGCGGCGACGCGCGCTTGCAGATCGGCGCGGCTGCAGATTTTCTTCTCGAAATCACTCATGGGAAATTCCAGATAACAGTTGCGTTGTACGGTTGCTTAACGATTGCTTAGGTTGCGTTGCACAGTCACATTCACATGTAAAAAAGCCGCACCTGAGTGCGGCTTTGCCGATTCGGAAGCGACCCGGTCAGGCGGCGGCGGGACGTACCGGCGGCGCCATGCGCGTGACGATTTCCTTGCGATAGCGGTTGAGCTCCTGCACGGTCTCGAACGTGCGCTCAAACAGCAGCGACATGTTGTGCAGAATCCGGTCGACGACCTTCTTTTCCCACTCGCTGTCGAACTTGATCTGCGTGTCGAGCCAATGCTCCAGCCACTCCGGATCCGGCAGACGGCTCTGCACGGTGTCGTTCGGGAACAGCGCCTGATTGACGTGCAGGTTGGTCGGGTGCAGCGGCTTTTCGGTACGGCGGGCGGAGGCCATCAGCACACCGATCTTGGCGAAGGCGGCACGCGCGGTGTCGCCGACTTCGACCAGGGCTTTTTTCATGTAGCGCAGGTAAGCGCCGCCGTGGCGCGCTTCATCCTGGCTGATGATCTTGTAGATTTGCTTGATGACCGGCTCGGTATGCCAGTCGGAGGCGCAGCGATACCAGTGGTTCAGGCGGATTTCGCCGCAGAAGTGCATCATCAGCGTTTCCAGCGGCGGCGCCGGATCGAATTCGAAGCGCACGTTATGCAGCTCTTCTTCGGTCGGCGCGAACTCCGGCTTGAAGCGGCGCAGGTATTCCATCAGCACCAGCGAGTGTTTTTGCTCTTCGAAGAACCATACCGACATGAAGGCGGAAAAGTCGCTGTCGCCGCGATTGTCGCGCAGGAACATTTCCGTCGCGGGCAACGCCGACCATTCAGTGATCGCGTTCATGCGAATGGTCTGGGCTTGCTCGTCGGAGAGCAGAGAAGCGTCGAATTTGTCCCAAGGAATATCTTTATCCATGTTCCAGCGGACTTGCTCGAGCGATTTAAACAGTTCTGGGTACAGCATTCTGACCTTGCCTATGATTTAACTTGTTGATTTTACCAAGAATTTTCCCCGTCCCCATACTAAAACGGCTTCATTTCAGAATGATGACAAGCGGCAAAGTCTCGCAAATTATGCGGACAAATGTTGTTGTTTTGCGCCGATCAAGGGGATTTTGGCTTGCGGGGGGCTGGCTTGGGTTTGCGAGATTGTACAACAGTCGATTTGGCGCGTGTTCGCGGTTTGGCTGCGGGCTTGGCTTTTGTTGTTTTTTTCTGAGCGGCCGGGGCTGGTGCTTTGGCATCTTTCCCGGCTGGCGGCTGATCGGCCAGCACGTTGCCGACCGCCTGCTGGAATTGCTCCTGCAGCAAGTTCCACCATGCCGTCGGATTGGCCATCGACGCCTGGAAATCGGGCGCGGCGGGGTCGGGCTTGGCTTCTGAAGCGGCCGGCGCCGCGGCGTCAGTCTGAGGCGCCTTTTCAGGTTCAACTTCCGGTTCGGATTCGGGCGCAGGGGCCGGTGCAGCTTCCGCCGCCGGCTTGCCTTGCGGCGGCCATGCCGGGAAGCCGAACGGCGAGCCCGTCTTCGCGGCTGCTGCGCCCTCGCCTTCACGCGCCGTCAGGATCGCGCCCATCGCCTGCAACGTCGTCAGCGTGGCGCTTTGCACTTCCAGCGTTTGTATCGTGGCGCGCAACATGTTCATGTTGAGTTCGAGCCAGGAGGCAACCGTCTTGAGATCGGAGATCTTCTTGTTGATTTCTTCCACCGACAGCGACGGGATGCCGATCGCCGGCGTGCCCATGCTGCCCCACATCTTGCGCATGAATTCCATGGTGTCGGAAATCGATCCGGCGCCGGGCATGTTGTTGTGGTTCAGCATTGCAGTCTCCAATCGGCAAAATGATCACGTAAGGGTTGCGACGATTGTACGTGGTTTGCACAGGCGAGCAACGCATTCCTCGCCTCCCGATCGCGAGGGCGCGATACACTTGCGCCATGACAGAAGCAACGGCTTTTCCACCCACCAGGCGCTGGCGCATTGCCGCGCTGATCCTGCTCACCATCGTGCTGCACGTACTGGCCATCCACTGGGGCAAGGCGTATTTCAACGCGACCGACACCGATGCACACGCGACGTCCAGCGTGAGCGTCACGCTGCGTCCGATGGAGTTGCCCAGGCAGCCGGTGTCGTTGCCGGTGGCTGCCGCACGGAAGCCGTCGAAAACCGTCAAGCCGCGTCCGCCGGCCTCACCGGCGCCAGAGGTCTCCAATGCCGTTGCTGCCGTCGACGCCATCAGCGACACGCCGTCGACCGTGAACGCAGTTGCGCCGGAACCGGTGCACGCCGCCGCCTCTGCCGAACCCGCGCCCGCATCCGCACCTCCCACAGACGACAACCCGCCCGCCGTTCAGGGTACGCAATATCACATCGATCCGCCACCCTCCGCCGAACTCGAATACGACGTGCTGGCGTTCTCCGACAACCTCACCTGGCATGGCACCAGCACGCTGGACTGGAAAACCGACGGCAGCCGCTACACAGTCGACGGCGAGGTCTATACGCGCCTGTTCGCCAAGATCGCCTTCCTGAACTTCACCAGCAGCGGCGAGATCGGCGCGTTCGGCGTCGAGCCCGAGCTGTACACCGAGAAGAAACGCAATCGCCCCGCCACCAATACGCACTTCAACCGCGAACGCAATCTTGTCAGCTTTTCCGCCTCGACCACCAATTATCCGCGTGCCGGCGGCGAACAGGACCGCGCCAGCCTGATCTGGCAACTGGCCGCCATCGGCCGCGGCGACAGCGCCAAATTCGCGCCCGGCGCGGTCATCGACATGTTCGTAGCCGGCGTGCGCGATGGTGAAGTGTGGCGCATGCAAGTCGTCGGCCAGGAAGAAATCCGCCTCATCACCGGCGCCGCCCAGGTCTGGCACGTCGTGCGCCAGCCGCGCCCGGGATCGTACGAGCAGCGCCTCGACATCTGGCTGGAACCGGGCCGGCAATGGTATCCGGCGCGGCTGCGCTTTACCGAAACCAACGGAGACTATCTGGAACTGTCGCTGTCCAAGCTCAAGACGCCGTGACGAAAAACTCTACGGCAAAAACCCGGCAATAAAAACTCTATAAAAAACTCTATAAACTAGCGTCATCGAGCGTGGTCGAACAAACGAGCAACGCTCCGAAAAACCGTAGGCATGCATCGTCCCGGCAGATACATCGACATCGCCGCCGGACAGTTGCCGAATTTTCAAGTGATCCCACATGCATAGTCAAACCGTCAACACTTCCTCGCAGCGCGTCCTGTCGCGCCTGGTCTGCGCCCTGCTGCTGAGCGCCACCGCCGCCATCGGCCCCCTCGCGCTGGCAGCCGATCCGGCCGAACATCCGGTGCTCAAGCGCAAGGTCAGCCTGCCGCCGTCGGCCGACCTCCACTACAACATCGAAGCCAAGCAAAGCGGCCTGCAAGTCACCGGCGAATCGACGGTCAAGTGGAGCAACGCCAACGGCAAATACAGCGTCAACGCCGAAACGCGCGCGATGCTGGTCGGCAAAATTCTCGAAGCCACCAGCGAAGGCGACATCGATGCATTCGGCCTGGCGCCGGCGCGCTTCGTGGAAAAACGCTTCCGCCGCGAAGCGTCCACCACCACCTTCAACCGCGAAACGCACGCCATCAACTTCACGCAATCGACTGAAACCTATCCCCTCAAGGGAGGAGAACAGGATCGCACCAGCATCATCTGGCAACTGATCTCGGTGGCGCGCGGTGCGCCGGACAAGTTCACCAACGGTTCCGAATGGCAGTTCTTCGTGGCCGGTCCGCGCGACGCCGAACAATGGAGCTTCAAGGTGGTCGGCCGCGAAAAGATCAAGACGAAACAAGGCGAGGTCAACGCCGTGCACATCTTCCGCGCGCCGCCGCCGGACGACAAGAGCCAGAAGCTCGACATCTGGCTGGCGCCGTCGTCGGACTGGTATCCGGTGCGCCTGCGCTTCACCGATCCGGATGGCGACTTCATCGAACAGACGCTCGATAACGTCAGCAAAAAATAACGGCAACGGCATCCACACCCCATCAATAAGAAGACGGAAACATGAACATCGCAACAACACCACGTCCCTCCCTGCCGCACCGCGCGCTGGTCCTGTTCAGCGGCGGCCAGGACTCCGCCACCTGCCTCGCGTGGGCGCTCTCGCGCTATGAAAAAGTCGAAACCATCGGCTTCGACTATGGCCAGCGTCACGCCATCGAACTGACAGTGCGCCCGGCGCTGCTGGAAAAAATGCGCGGCTTTTCGGACGAGTGGAACAACAAGCTCGGCGAAGATCACATGGTCGATCTGTCCCTGATCAGCAAGATTTCCGACACCGCCCTGACGCGCGACGTTGCCATCTCGATGCAGGAAAACGGCTTGCCCAACACCTTCGTGCCGGGTCGCAACCTGCTGTTCATGACGGTGGCGGCGACGGTGGCCTATCGACGCGGACTGGATGTGCTGGTGGGCGGCATGTGCGAGACCGACTTCTCGGGTTATCCGGATTGCCGCGATGACACCATGAAGGCCTTGCAGGTTGCGCTCAACCTCGGCATGGCGACGCAGCTCAAAGTCGAAACGCCGCTCATGTGGATCGACAAGGCAGCCACCTGGCGCCTGTCGGAAGAACTCGGCGGCAAGGCGCTGGTCGACCTGATCCGCGCGGACACGCACACCTGTTATCTGGGCGAGCGCGGTGCCTTGCACGACTGGGGTTACGGTTGCGGCACATGTCCGGCCTGCGACCTGCGGGCGCGCGGTTACCGGCAATACGTGCAGGCCGCATGAGCACCTGATGCCGACATCTCAGGCGTAAAAAAACGGCAGGGTCGCCCCTGGGGG
>NZ_AJHH01000456.1 GCF_000256565.1 Herbaspirillum lusitanum P6-12
GTCGCCCCTGCCGTTTTTTTTGCACTGTCGAATTGCCGATATGGCGGCCGTCAGAACAATTCGTTCTTCATCTGGTTCTTGGCTTTTTCTTCTTCCGGCGACGCTGCCGCACCATGCTCGCCCAGGCCCAGATCGCGCACGCTGGCGCTCGGCGGATATTCCGAATAATAGTATTCGCCGCCTGATTCGATCAGACCGCCCGGCACCGTACGGTCAACCATCGGCACATCCTTGAGCGCCTTCTGCATGTAGCTGATCCAGATCGGCAACGCCAGGCCGCCGCCGGTTTCGCGGTCGCCCAGGCTCTTCGGCTGGTCGTAGCCCATCCACGCGATGCCGACCAGGTTCGGTTGATAACCGGCGAACCAGGCGTCCATCGAATCGTTGGTGGTGCCGGTCTTGCCGGCCAGGTCGGTGCGCTTGAGCGAGAGCGCCTTGACGGCGGTGCCATGGCGCACGACGTCGCGCAGCATGCTGTCCATCACGAAGGCGTTGCGCGGGTCGATGACACGGTTGGCTTCATCGCCGGAACGGGCCGGATGCGCTTCGGACAAGGTGTTGCCGTTGTTGTCGGTGATCTTCGAGATCAGGTAAGGATTGATCTTGTAGCCGCCGTTGGCGAACACCGAATAGGCGCCCACCATCTGCAGCGGGGTCACGGCGCCGGCACCCAGCGCCAGCGTCAGGTAAGGCGGGTTCTTGTCGGCGTCGAAACCGAAGCGCGTGATGTACTCCTGCGCATACTTGACGCCGACGCGTTCGAGGATGCGGATCGACACCAGGTTGATCGACTTCTGCAGCGCGCGGCGCATCGAGATCGGACCTTCGAACTTGCCGCCGTAGTTCTTCGGCTGCCACACCTGGCCGCCGGTCTGGGTGAACGTCAGCGGCGCATCGTTGATGATGGTGGCCGGCGACAAACCTTTTTCCAGTGAAGACGAATAGATGAACGGCTTGAACGACGAGCCCGGCTGACGCCACGCCTGGATCACGTGATTGAACTTGTTGCGGTTGAAGTCGAAGCCGCCCACCAGAGAACGGATCGAACCGTCGTTGGGATCGAGCGAGATGAATGCCGATTCGACTTCGGGCATTTGCGTGACGATCCAGTTCTTGCCGTCCTGGAACACGCGGATGATGGCGCCGCGCTTGATCTTTTTCTGCGGCGGCGCTTTTTCGCTGAGCAGGTTGCCGGCAAAGCCGAGACCGGCGCCGGAAATCTTGATCTCGTCGCCGGTCGCCAGCACGGCGGTGATTTCCTTGGTGGTGGCTTCCAGCACGACGGCGGCGATCAGGTCGTCGCTGTCGGGATGGTCGGCCAGTTCGGATTCGATGGCGTCGTCGGCTTCTTCCTTCGACGCGGTCGGGATCTCCATGTAGCCTTCCGGACCGCGGTAGCCATGCCGGCGTTCGTAGTCGATGATGCCGCGGCGCAGCGCCAGGTAGGCGGCGTCCTGGTCGGCCTTGGTGATGGTGGTGAAAACGTTCAGGCCGCGTGTGTAAGTGTCGTCCTTGAACTGCGCGTAGACCAGCTGGCGCGCCATTTCCGAGACGTATTCCGCATGCACGCCGAAGGCGGTGCTGTCGGTCTTGACCTTCAGTTCCTCATCCTTGGCCTGGGTGTATTGCGCGTCGGTGATGTAGCCCAGCTGGCGCATGCGCAGCAAGATGTATTGCTGGCGCGCATGGGCGCGTTTCGGATTGACCACCGGATTGTAGGCCGACGGCGCCTTCGGCAAACCGGCCAGCATGGCGGATTCGGCAATGGTCAGCTCCTTGAGCTGCTTGCCGAAGTAGATCTGCGCCGCCGAAGAGAAACCGTAAGCGCGCTGCCCCAGATAAATCTGGTTCATGTAGACCTCAAGGATCTGGTCCTTGGTCAGGTTGCGTTCGATTTTCCAGGCCAGCGGAATTTCGTAGAGGAATTTGCGCGAGGCCTTTTGCAGGAAAGTCGGCTCATTGCTGGTCAGGAAGAAATTGCGCGCCACCTGCTGCGTGATGGTGCTGGCGCCGCCGCCGCCGCCCGACAGATTGGCGACCGATGCCCGCACGATGCCTTGATAGTCGACACCGCCGTGCTCGTAGAAGCGATCGTCTTCAATCGCCAGCACCGCCTTCTTCATTATGTCGGGGATGTCCTTGATGTGCACCAGGTTGCGGCGCTCTTCGCCGAACTCGCCGATCAGCACGCCATCTGCGGAGAACACGCGCAGCGGAATCTTGGGGCGATAGTCGGTCAGCGTGTCGAGGTCAGGCAGCTTGGGATACGCCAGCGTGACGACAAACCCCAGCACCAGCACCGCCATCAGCACCAGCGCCACCAGCACACCGATGCCGCCCAGCAGCACGCGCAGGACAGGGTGCAGGCGCTTTCTGACTTTCTTGACGGGAGCGGAGGCGGCAGTAGCTGCAGGTGCGGAAGCACTCGCAGGATTCGGTGTTGCGTCAGCGGGTTGCGAAGCTGGCGCTTTGCCGTTGTTTTCTGGGGTGGTCATGCGTGTGAGACTGGTGAGAAAGACAATCCCCGCATTATAACGACTTGCGGGAAGGTGAAATCCGGCAATTCTCCGGAAACGGACTGAACCCCGGCGTCGGCGCGTGCGCACGAAATTCCCGCCGCCGTGGAATCGTTGCTCTGAAACCGTTTGCGCGGGGAAGTTTCGCACGGGCCGTTTTAAGCCTGATGTGATGCCGCCCCGAAAATTGCTTTACAGACAACAAATGTTGTTGCTAGGATGCCGCATGTTGTCTTAACAACAACCATTCTCAGTTGCCCGGCCGGGGTAGTTCGCAACTGCGCCATGCGAATACCTGTTTCCGAAATGCAATCTTGTCCAAGCTCGCCCGATTCTTTTCCCCCGCCTTTTTCCGCGTCCTGTCCCGCGATGTTCCTCCAATGGCCGGCCTGGATATCGGCCGGTCCGAGGTCAGGATGGTCGAATTCTCCGGAAGCCGCATACAGACCGCGCAACTCGCATGCTGCACGCGTGAAGCACTGCCCGACGGCGCCATCGGCGATGAAGGCATCGGCAATCTGCGTCAGGTCATGGAAGCCGTGTCGCGTCTGTGGGGAAAAAGCGGATCGCAGGCCAGGCAAGTCGCCATCGCGATCCCCTCCTCGCGCGCGCTCACGCAAATAGTCGCCATCCCCGCGCACAGCAGCCAGGCACAGCGTGCGGCCTTGGCCGAGCGACATGCCGAAAGCCTGCTGCCTTATCCTCCGGCGCAGGCCTTGCTGGATTTCCGCATCATCGGACCGACGCACAATGCGCCCGACCAGCTCGATATGCTGATCGCCGCAGTACGCCGGGATGACGTCGAAGACCGCATCGCCGTGGCGGAGTCGCTAGGTTTGCAGACCATGGTTGCCGACATCGAAAGCCATGCGGCAGCGGCGGCACTGAACAGAACGCTGCCCGCGGCGCCGGCTTCTTCCGTCTTCGCTATGGCGAACCTCGAGACGCACGGAGCACTCCTGTCGCTGTGTTGCGCCGGCCGCGTCGTCGGAGAACGGCAACTGGACATCGGCCACCGGCAACTGCAGCACGACTTGCAGCAATACGATGGCGACCAGTCCGATGTTCTCGCCGGTTATCTGGCGCAGGCAGCTGCTCACCTTGCCGGGGTGTTGCAGACGCTGCAGCAGCAGACATCGTGCGTGCCGTCGCATATCGTATTGACCGGCGCCGGAGCGACCATTTCCGGCATGGAGGAAGCCGTGCACAAGCGCACGACCATCAGCACCGCCGTGGCGACACCTTTCGCCGGCATGGTGCCGGCGCCCGCCATTGACCGCGCGCAAATTGCGATGGACGGCCCCGCTTGCGCAACGGCATGCGGCCTGGCCTTGCGGCGCTTCGACCGATGAGCGGCCTCAACTTTCTGGCGCAGCGCCGTCAGGCAGCAGGCGCGCATCGACGCTTCCACCTGCTGTGGGCTGCGACGGCCACCGGTGGGCTCGCAGTCGTTCTGGCCCTGGCATGGCACATCGCCGGTCAAGCCGCACAACAGCAGCAATTGCTCAATCTGTTGCGCACCGAACACGCGCGGCTTGATGCCGCGATCAGCCTCGGCAGGCAGCAAGACGAAAAGATCGACGAACTTGAACGCAAGCGGCGCCATCTTGAAACGCTGCAACGGCAACGCAACGATGCGCCGCAATTGCTGGGCGAACTTGCACAGCGCATGCCGCCGCAAGTCTTCCTCACCACGCTGGTCCAGCAAGGACGCAACTTTACGCTCAACGGATCGGCGCCGTCGCATCGGCATGTCATGCAATTGCTGGACGCATTGCGCGACGCCGAGGGCGCGCAATTCTTCCAGCAGATTGAATTGCAGGAGGCGCGCAGTGCCGCGAGCGCAGTCCCGACAAATGCCGCACCGTCAGCGATCGCTCCGGGTCGGCTCCATGATTTCGTGATCATCGGCCATCTCGCCGGGGCGACGCAATGAACGCCACGGCGCTGATCGTGCAGTGGCGCGAGCTCAACGGCAGCCATCCATCAAGCTGGCCGCGCGCGTGGCGCAACGCCTTGTTGCTGATGCTGTTCGTGGCGATCGTGCTGACGGGTTGGCAACTTTATCTGATGCCGGAAATCGCTGCGTTGGAACGCAGCGAACATGATTACGCCGCAGTGAAATCCACCTATCCGGAAAAGCATCGCCGGGCCATGGCGTTCGCGCACTCCGCACGGCGCATTCAGGATCTGGAACAACGCGTGAAGACGCTCGAACAGCAACTGAAGACTTTCATCGACGTTGATCTGGTGCTGGACGGCATCGGCGACGCCGCGCTGCAAAACCGGCTGCAATTCGAGTTCGCAAGACCGGGGCATACCGAGACGAAACACGGTTACGTCGAGGCGCCGATCGCCATCCGCCTGAGCGGCGATTATCACGACGTCGTCCGCTTTACCGCCGACATCGCCGCGATGACGCATCTCGTGATCCTGGGCGACATGCGCGTGAGCAGCGCCGACCGTCCCGGCCAGGTAAGGCTGGAAGCGATCGCCCTGGCCTATCGCATGGCTCCCCGCAAAGAAGAAAAATCATGAACCGAAAATCGGCATGCACGTCGTCATCCGCACTCCTTCTTGCACTGCTGCTGGCAAGTTGCGCCGAACGCGAGACGCCGGATCAGCTGCGCGCGCAACTCGACACGATCCGGCGCAACACATCCGCAACCGCGCCGCCGGTCCAGCCCGCAAATGACTTTGTTCCTTACACGTATGCCGTCGCAGACGATGAAAATGCAATGACGCCATTCGGCCATCCCGCCCTTGTTCCTGTCGATGCAACTGCCGGCGAACGCCCCCGGCAGCGCGGCACGAAGCAGCCGCTCGAAGACGTCCCGCTGGAATCGATACGCATGGTCGGCACGCTGTCGCGCGATGGCCGTACTGACGCCTTGCTGCAGGTTGACAAGATTGTGCATCCCTCGCGCACCGGCGATTACCTGGGACAGAATTTCGGCGTCATCCGCCGCGTCGCGGGGGCCGCGTCGCGGCGGAGCGCGTCGAACTGGAGGAACTGATCCGCAACAACGGCGACTGGGAAAAGCGCATGACCACACTGGAACTGCAAGGACGCGGAAAATGACGCATTCGATCCGTCGGCTGGCGCTGCTGACGATGTTCTGTTTGCTGGCAGGCAGCGGCGCACATATACATGTACATGCGCAGGCGCAGCGCAATGCCATCGTCGCGATTGACGTCGCGCAACGCGATGCGCGCACCGAGGTCCGCATCAAGCTGCGTACGCCGCCCGCAACCTCGCCCGTGCACTTTTCAACCGCCTCGCCGGCGCGCATCGTCATCGACCTTGCCGACACCGACAACAGCGCCGATGTACAGACTCCAGGCGCCGACAACAACTCCGGCGCCTTGCGCGGCGTCACGATCGCCTCGTCCGCTGGCCGCAGCCGCGTCGTCCTCAACCTCAGGCACATGCCGCCCTACTCCGTGCGTACCGAAGGCGACACCGTCATTGCCACCATTACCGCCATTACCACCATTGCCGCCAGCGCCGCCAGCGCCGGCAATGAGGCCCCTCCGACCGGCGCCAGGCCCTCTATCGGCAGCATCGACTTCCGTCGCGGCGCACAAGGCGAAGGCCGCATCATCATCGATCTGCCCGGACCGGAAACAGCACTCGACATCCGCCAGCAAGGCCGACAGATCGTCGCCGACATTCTCAATGCCGGCGTTCCGGCGCGCGCACCGCGACGCCTGGACGTCAGCGATTTCGGAACACCGGTCAAGACCATCGCCAGCAGCGACCGCGGCACTGATGTGCGGCTGCTGATCGACACCGAGGCGCTGGCGGAGTACCACGCCTACCAGAAGGAGGCGCAACTGGTGATTGAAGTGCGCAACCCGGCCGACGCAGAAAAACGGGCGGCGCAACGCCAGCAACCCTATCGCGGCGACAAGCTGTCGCTGCAATTCCAGAACATCGAAGTACGCGCCATCCTGCAGGTGCTGGCCGATTTCACCGGCATCAACATCATCGCCAGCGACGGCGTCGGCGGTGCACTGACGCTGCGCCTGAAGGAGGTGCCGTGGGATCAGGCGCTGGATATCGTGCTGCAGGCGCGCGGGTTGGACATGCGTCGCAACGGCAACGTCATGTGGGTGGCGCCGCGCGAAGAACTGCTGACGCGCGAGCGGCTCGAACTGGAACAGCGCGCCCAGATCGCCGAGCTGGAGCCGCTGCGCGCCGAAGTGTTCCAGCTCAACTACCAGAAGGCCGAAGCTTTCCGCAAAATATTCGGCGAAGACGTTGCCGCCGGCATCAGTACGGCCAGCGAACGCCGTCCCACGCTACTGTCGCGCCGCGGCAGCGCGGTGGTCGATCAACGCACCAACCAGTTGTTCGTGACCGACACGCCATCGGTGCTCGACAACATTCGCAAACTGCTGGAAAAGATCGACGTCGCCTCGCGCCAGGTGCTGATCGAAGCACGCATTGTCGAAGCCGACGACAGCTTCAGCCGCAACCTCGGCGCGCGCCTGGGATTTTCCGCCAAGGCCAACGGCATCGCCGCCGGCAGCAGCTACAACCAGGCCGGCGAGGTAGCCGGCCTGACCCCGGCGGTGGCCAATTCATACAGCGCCAACCACGCCGTCAATCTGCCGGCGCAAGGGATCGGCGGTGCAGCGGCGGGCAGTTTCGCGCTGAGCCTGTTCAATGCCGCCGCCAACCGCTTCCTCACGCTCGAACTGTCGGCGCTGGAAGCCGACGGCAAAGGCAAGATCGTCTCCAGTCCGCGCGTGGTCACCGCCGACCAGCAACCGGCATTGATCGAACAGGGCGAAGAAATTCCCTACCAGCAAGCCACCAGCAGCGGCGCCACCTCGACCGCATTCAAGAAGGCCAACCTCAAACTTGAGGTGACGCCGCAGATCACACCCGACGGCAACGTCATCCTCAGCGTCGACATCAACAAGGACAGCCGCGGCACCGCCACGCCGGGCGGATTGGCAATCAACACCAAACACGTCAAGACGCTGGTTCAGGTGGAAAACGGCGGCACCGTGGTGATCGGCGGCATCTACACGCAGACCGAATCGAACACCGTTTCCAAGGTGCCGTTGCTGGGCGACATCCCGGTGCTGGGCAATCTGTTCCGACATAGCGCCCGCATCGATCACAAGACGGAACTGCTGATTTTCCTCACGCCCAAAATCGTCGCCGACCGCAATTTCTTGCGGTAGCGGACTCAAAAGGGATCAAAAAGCATGTTTTTCCCGATATTTCCCCGACAACCGCGTAACAGACGGTAAAATCGCCTGTTGCAGCTGGTTGCGCAAGGCAGGCCTTCCAGCGACCAGCTATCCGGACAATCCCGCAGTGAAAAATCGTATATGAGTGGAAGCATTTTTCTTGTCGGCCTGATGGGCGCCGGCAAGACAACGATAGGGCGCGCCCTGGCGAAAAAACTGAACAAGCGCTTCGTCGACTCCGATCACGAGATCGAGTCGCGCACCGGCACAACCATTCCCGTGATTTTTGAAATCGAAGGCGAGGAAAGTTTTCGCAAGCGCGAGGCCGACGTCATCCGCGAACTGAGCGCCCAGCAGGACATCGTCCTGGCCACCGGCGGCGGCGCCATCCTGCGCGCAGAAACGCGCGCCTACCTGAAGCAGCGCGGCACCGTGATTTATCTGCGCGCCGGCATCAACCAGATCCTGCAACGCACCGGCCGCGACAAGAACCGCCCGCTGCTGCAAACCGCCGATCCGCGCCGCAAGCTCGAAGAACTGTCGCGCCAGCGCGATCCGTATTACCGCGAAGTGGCCGATTTCGTCATCGAGACCGGCCGCCCCAACGTGCAGTTCCTGGTGCAGGCGATCCTGAGCCAGCTCGAATTGACACCCAAACAGACTGCCGATGCCGCCTCTGCGCCGGCGACCTCCTCCGCACAACCAGCCGCCTACGCCGAACCTGCCATGACCGCATCCACCTTCGCCCCCGTTGCCCTGCAAGTCGAATTGGGAGAGCGCAGCTACCCGATCACCATCGGCCACGATCTGCTGTCGAACCCCGAATTGTTGACGCGCCACGTCGCCGGCAAGCGCGTCGCGGTCGTCACCAACGACAAGGTCGGTCCGCTGTATCTTCCGCGCGTGCGCAAGCTGCTCGAAGACGCCGGCAAGCAGGTCACCGAAATCGTGCTGCCCGACGGTGAAGAACAAAAAACCTGGGTCAGCCTGATGAAAGTGTTCGATGTCCTGCTCGCCGAAAAATGCGATCGCAAGACCACGCTGGTCGCACTCGGCGGCGGCGTCATCGGCGACCTTACCGGCTTCGCCGCAGCCTCGTACATGCGCGGCGTACCGTTCGTGCAGATCCCGACCACGCTGCTGTCGCAGGTCGATTCGTCGGTGGGCGGCAAGACCGGCATCAACCATCCGCTCGGCAAGAACATGATCGGCGCGTTCTACCAGCCGCAAGCCGTGATCGCCGACACCGCCACGCTGCATACGCTGCCGCCGCGCGAACTGGCGGCCGGCCTGGCCGAAGTGATCAAGCACGGCGCCATCATCGACGCCGCCTTCTTCGACTGGATCGAAGCCAACATCGGCAAGCTGGTGGCCAAGGACAATGCCGCGCTGGCCTACTCGATCCAGCGCTCCTGCGAAATCAAGGCCGACGTGGTGCGCCAGGACGAACGCGAAGGCGGCCTGCGCGCCATCCTCAACTTCGGCCACACCTTCGGCCACGCCATCGAAAACGGCCTCGGCTACGGCCAATGGCTGCACGGCGAAGCAGTCGGTTGCGGCATGGCGATGGCGGCCGATCTGTCGCATCGCCTCGGCTACATCGACGCCGCCTCGAAGGACCGCCTGACCGCACTGGTGAAAGCCGCCGGCCTGCCGGTGACGGCGCCCGACCTGGGCACGCAACGCTGGCTGGAACTGATGGAAGTGGACAAGAAAAACGAAGGCGGCGCGATCAAGTTCATTTTGATCAAGCCGCTGGGCCAGCCGCTGATCACCAACGTGCCGCAGGAACTCCTGCTGCAGACGCTGGCGGCCTGCGTACAAACCCGAAGCTGACGACGACGGCTGCAGAACATCATTGCGTCGCCGTCGATTGAAGAGCCTGCATTGAAGCACCTGAATGAGTTCCTGACATGACCCAAGACGCGCCGCTCCACCTTGCACCTTATGCCGCACACGCAGCAACATCGACAGGGCGGCGCTTCTCCGAACCTGCGCCCGGATCGCGCACCGAATATCAGCGCGACCGCGACCGCATCATCCATTCCACCGCGTTCCGCCGCCTCGAATACAAGACCCAGGTCTTCGTCAATCATGAAGGCGACCTGTTCCGCACGCGCCTGACCCACAGCATCGAAGTCGCCCAGATCGCGCGCTCCTGCGCACGCAACCTGCGTCTGAACGAAGACCTGGTGGAAGCCATCTCGCTGGCGCACGACCTCGGCCACACGCCCTTCGGCCACGCCGGCCAGGACGAACTCAATAGCTGCATGAAGGACTTCGGCGGCTTCGAGCACAACTTGCAAAGCCTGCGCGTGGTCGACGACCTCGAACAGCACTATGGCGCCTTCGATGGCCTCAACCTGATGTTCGAAACGCGCGAAGGCATCCTCAAGCATTGCTCGCCGGCCAACGCTCGCCAGCTCGGCGCCATCGGCCAGCGCTTCATCGACAAGAAGCAACCGAGCCTGGAAGCACAGCTGGCCAACCTGGCCGATGAGATCGCCTATAACAACCACGACATCGACGACGGCCTGCGTTCCGGCCTGCTGACGATTGCGCAACTGGGCGAGGTGGATTTCTTCGCGCGCCATCAACGCGAAGCGGAATCAGCCTATCCGGGCATCACCGGCCGCCGCGCCATCAATGAAACCGTGCGCCGCATGATCAATACCCTGATCGTCGATCTGATCCAGACCTCGCAGGAGAATATCGCCGCCGTTGCGCCGCGCAGCATCGAAGACGTGCGCAATGCCGCGCCGCTGATCGCCTTTTCCGAACCGATGCAGCAAGAGGCCGCAGTGCTCAAGCGCTTCCTCCGCCAGAACCTGTATCGCCACTACCAGGTCAACCGCATGACCGCCAAGGCGCGCCGCATCATCGCCGAATTGTTCCAGGCGTTCCTGTCGCAACCGACTTTGCTGCCGCCCGACTACGTGGTCGCAGGGCAGGATGAGGAAGGGATGCGCCGCCAGGCGCGCCAGGTGTCGGACTACATTGCCGGCATGACTGACCGTTACGCCATGCGCGAACACCGGCGCTTGTTCATGGTGGAAGAACTGTAGAAAAAAATTCTGACGCGGTTCGTATATCGTCAAGATTCAGCCGGTTTGTGGGCCCAATTCGCATAAATGCATTGCCTCCTCGTTCATCGTTGCTACTCTGAATAGCACGACAAAACCATCTCCACGGCCAACAACCGGTGGAGGTGTCGAGACCATGCGAATACCCTTCCTTTCCGTGCGGCACATCGTCGCGCCGGCCCTCTTTTCTTTGTGTTGCCATGCCCATGGACAATTCAATCCCACCGAACCTGCCGGCAACAACGACATCGTCGTCGGCCAGTCTGCTGATCTGAGCGGCCCCTACGCCAAGCTCACGCGCCAGTTCATCACCGGCGCAAACGTCTACTTCGCCCAACTCAACAGCCGCGGCGGGATAACGGGCCGCCGGGTCAGGTTGATGACGCTGGATGACCAGAACGACCCCACCCTGGCGCTCAAGAATACCCAGGACCTGCTCGACGAACACAAGGCCATCGCGCTGTTCGGCTATATCGGCGCGCAAACCACCGTCGCCGTATTGCCGCTGATCAACGAACGCAAGGTGCCGTATTTCGCCCCCGTGACGGGATCCTGGATTGTGTACGCCGCGTTCAACCGGCATGTCTTCACGATACGCGCGAGCTATGCCAATGAATACGACTACCTGTTTTCGCGCTTTACGCAGATGGGACTGAAACGGCTGGCGATCTTCAATGACGCTACGGGACTGCCGCACAACGCCATGATGAAAGCCAAAATCAGTAATGCAAACGCACAGCTGGTCGCCTCGGAAAGCATCATGGGACAAAATGTAGCCAAGATCGCCGACAAGCTTTTGGAAAGCCGGCCCGACGTTGTGCTGATCATGAGCATTTCTCAAAACGTCAACAGCGCTTTGATACGAAGCCTGCGCGCCAAAGGCTATCTCGGTTACTTCTATTGCGCCTCGCTGGTGTGCAGCCCGCTGTTGACCAGCGATCTCGAAGAAGCGGCCAGCGGCCTGATCATTTCGCAAATCGTGCCGCATCCCTGGAAAGCGCGCACGCCCATCGTGCACGAATACCAGAAGGCTATGCGCACCGCCAGGGTGACGCAATTCAGTTACCTTGGGCTCGAAGGATATATCGCAGCCAAAGTGCTGGCCGAAGGCCTGAGCCGCGCCAGCCACGGACTGACGCACGAGAAATTGATTGTCGCGCTGGAAACAGTCAACAACAAAACCTATGACCACGCCGGCTACCAAATCAATTTTTCGCCGTCCAGCCATCAGGGCTCGACCTATGTCGACGTGACGACAATAGATAAGACCGGCGTCATCCAGCCTTAGATAATTTCGCCGCAAGCGATTTGAGTGACAGGATCATCGGCCTCATGGGGTGAGGCGCACGATAGCTGCAGGACAGTATTTCCCAAAAACAATGATCGTCTCAATTTCAGTGAAAACGATACGTATTGTCTCGATTCTGTTCATAAATTCTTACAAATGAAGTTGGGATTGCGACCTTCAGATTTCCGTCAGCATGCCGTAAGTTGAGGATGGACTGCCATTTCCCCTCCTTCTTGCGTGCGGTCCTTGTACAGGAGACCTGCCATGTCTATCAGCACCAACACGATTAACGCCAACACACCGGCCACCAGCCTGCCGGCGACCAACGATGCCGCCGCCACCGACGACGCCGCCAAGACGGAAGGCGCGTCCGGCGCGTCAGATATCAAACTGACGCCGGCCATCGCCAAGCAACAGCTGAATGCAGCCATCCTGCAATCGTCGCTGGAAGTCTCGCTGTCGTCGCAGAACGATCCGCTGTCGCTGGTCTACAAGTCGGCGATCGAAAATCTCAACGAGATCCTGAAACCGGAACTTGGCGACAACGCCATCCAGAACGCCGCCTCGCAGGACAACAGCCCGGAAGCTACCGCCGACCGCATCCTGTCGTTCATCAAGAGCGCTTTTGGGCTGTTCAGCCAGAACAGCCCGACCAGCAGCAGCGCTGACGGCACCGAGGGTACCGACGGCGCCGATGGCACCGACAACACCAAGCGAGACGGCAACATCGACAAGTTCATGAGCCTCATCCAGAAGGGTGTCGACCAGGGCTTCGATGAAGCGCGCGGCATTCTGTCCAGCCTCAAGGTCCTCAACGGCGACATCGCCAGCAATATCGACAAGACCTATGAAATCCTGAAGAAGGGCATCGCCGATTTCGTTGCGTCGCTGAAGAATCCGACGACCGACGACGGTTCTGCTCCGGCTGACGGCAGCTCCAACACCACCACCACGACCAGCGTTTCGGTGTCGGTTTCAGTCACGGCAAGCCGCACCACCATCACCAACGACTGATTCCCCGACCGGCAGCGCCATAGTGTCCTGCAGCCCATGCTGCAGGCGTAAAAAAAGACGCGGGTTTTTTAA
>NZ_AJHH01000457.1 GCF_000256565.1 Herbaspirillum lusitanum P6-12
ATCAGCCCCGCCGGCTGACGCGACTGCTGGCCCTGGTGCTGCGACAGGCGACGTGCATCGTTGCGATCGCCGCGTTGCTCCGGCTTGCTGCCGGCGGCCGGGGCGCTGTCGGACAGACGCATGGTCAGCGCGATGCGCTTGCGCTTCTCGTCGACTTCCAGCACCTTCACCTTGACCACCTGGCCCGCTTTGACGACGGTGTGCGGATCCTTGACGAAGGTGTTGGACAACGCCGAGATATGCACCAGACCGTCCTGATGCACACCGATGTCGACGAAGGCGCCGAAGGCGGCGACGTTGGTCACCACGCCTTCGAGGATCATGTCGGGACGCAGGTCCTTGATTTCTTCCACGCCGTCCTTGAAGGTCGCGGTAGTGAACTCGGGACGCGGATCGCGGCCCGGCTTTTCCAGTTCCTTGAGGATGTCGGTGACGGTCGGCACGCCGAATTTTTCGTCGGCGTATTTTGCCGGGCTCAACGATTTGAGCAAGGCGCTTTCGCCCAGCACGCCCTTCACGTCCTTCTTGATGTCGGCCAGGATCTTGTTCACCAGCGGATACGATTCCGGGTGAACCGCCGAGGCGTCGAGCGGATTCTCGCCATTCATCACGCGCAGGAAGCCGGCCGCCTGCTCGAAGGTCTTGTCGCCCAGGCGCGGCACTTCGCGCAAACCGGCGCGCGAGGTGAACATGCCCTTCATGTCGCGATACGACACGATGCTTTGCGCGACGCTGGCGTTGAGGCCGGACACGCGCGCCAGCAGCGGCGCGGAAGCGGTGTTGACGTCGACGCCGACGGCGTTCACGCAATCCTCGACGACGGCGTCGAGCGAACGCGCCAGTTGCGACTGGCCGACGTCATGCTGGTACTGGCCGACGCCGATCGACTTCGGATCGATCTTGACCAGCTCGGCCAGCGGATCCTGCAGACGACGCGCGATCGATACCGCGCCGCGGATCGACACGTCCAGATCGGGCAATTCCTTCGACGCGAATTCGGAGGCTGAATACACCGACGCGCCGGCTTCCGACACGACGATCTTGGTCAGCTTCAGTTCCGGACGCATCTTGATCAGCTCTTGCGCCAGCTTGTCGGTCTCGCGCGAAGCGGTGCCGTTGCCGATCGAGATCAGCGAGACGTTATGCTTCTCGGCCAGCTTGGCCAGCGTGTGCAGCGAACCTTCCCAGTCATTGCGCGGCTGGTGCGGGAAGATGGCTGTCGTGTCGACCACCTTGCCGGTGGCGTCGACAACGGCCACCTTGACGCCGGTGCGCAATCCCGGATCCAGGCCCATGGTGGCGCGCGGCCCTGCCGGCGCGGCAAGCAACAAATCCTTCAGGTTGCGGGCAAAGACATTGATCGCTTCGGCTTCGCTGCGCTCGCGCAGGCCGGTCATCAGTTCGGTCTCGAGGTGCATGAACACCTTCACGCGCCATGCCCAGCGCACGGTGTCGGCCAGCCACTTGTCGGCGGGACGGCCCTTGCTGCTGACGCCGAAGCGCGCGGCGATACGGTTTTCGCAGGGGTTGTGCGGCGCGTCCCACTTCGGTTTTTCTTCTTCGGTGTCGAGACGCAGAACCACCGTCAGCATCTCTTCGCGGCGACCGCGGAACAAGGCCAGCGCACGGTGCGACGGAATCGTGCCGATGGTTTCGGAGTAGTCGAAATAGTCGGCGAATTTTTCACCGGCGTCCTGCTTGCCTTCGATCACCTTGGATTCCACCACGCCGTGTTCGGTGATGTATTCGCGCAATGCCTGCAACAGCTCGGCATCTTCGGCGAAGCGTTCCATCAGGATCTGGCGGGCGCCGTCCAATGCCGCCTTGGCATCGGCCACGCCGGGATTGTCGCCGCTGTCGGTGGTGAAGGCGGGCTTGAGGTATTTCGCCGCTTCTTCTTCCGGATTGAGCATCGGGTCGTTCAGCAGCGCGTCGGCCAGTTCGGTCAGGCCGGCTTCGGCGGCGATCTGGGCCTTGGTGCGGCGCTTGAGCTTGTACGGCAAATACAGGTCTTCCAGGCGCGTCTTGTCTTCGGCGTGGACGATGGCGTCAAGCAGCACCGGCGTCATCTTGCCCTGCTCTTCGATGGACGAGATGATCGCGGTGCGGCGGTCTTCCAGTTCACGCAGGTAACGCAGGCGCTCTTCCAGCAGGCGCAGCTGGGTGTCGTCCAGGCCACCGGTGGCTTCCTTGCGGTAACGTGCGATGAAAGGCACGGTCGCGCCTTCGTCGAGTAAGGCGATCGCGGCGGCAACCTGCACCGGCTTGGCGACGAGTTCGAGAGCTAAACGTTGTTCGATGGAAGGCAACATGACAATGAAATCCGGGAATTGAAAAACAAGCGTTGGATGATACGCAATTCAGGGGGACGCGCCAATCTTGACAGCCCCCAAATGCACGAAATAAATGGATTTGCAGCAATAAACACGGCAACCCGGGATGGAAACACGGCGGAATTGGACGGGTAGATTCGTTATCCGCGATAATCTGCGCTTTCCTGTTAACTTTTTATCAGCATGTCCATACGCCTCATCGTCGGCCTCGGCAATCCCGGCCCGGAATACGAGCAGACCCGGCACAACGCCGGCTTCTGGCTGGTCGACAATCTCGCCGGCGGCATTCGTCTTGCACGCGAGACGCGCTTCAATGCGCTGGCCGCCAAGATTTCCGTCGCCGGCCAGGAAGTCTGGGTGCTGGAGCCGCAGACCTTCATGAACCGCTCCGGCCAGTCGGTCGGCGCACTCGCGCGCTTCTACAAGATCGCGCCCGACGAAGTGCTGGTGGTGCACGACGAACTGGACCTGCCGCCCGGCAGCGCCAAGATCAAGAAAGGCGGCTCTTCCGGTGGCCACAACGGCCTCAAGGACATCACCGCCGCGCTCGGCACGCAAGACTACTGGCGCCTGCGCATCGGCATCGGCCATCCGCGCACGATGGGCCTGCAGCAACCGGTGGCCGACTTCGTGCTGCATCGTCCGCGCAAGGAAGAACAGGCGCTCATCAACGACGCCATCGAGAAGAGTCTCGATGCCATTCCATTGTTGTGCGAGGGGAAATTTGAAGCGGGAATGATGCAGTTGCATACGGCCGCCAAGTAAATCTCAACCTGACGGCCGCAGCAAAATACTGACGGCGGAGCGCCTTACGGTTACTTCAGCGTGGCGAACTTCTGTTCCAGGCCCTTGGTATCGATGGCCCCGGGAATACGCGAGCCATCCGCAAAAATGATGGTCGGCGTGCCGGTGATCTTCATCTTCTGGCCCAACGCCAGCACTTGCTCATGCGGCGCATTGCAGGACGCCGGCGCAGCCGAGGCTTCCTTGCCGTTCAGCATCCAGTCGCTCCAGGCCTTGCCGGGGTTGGACGAGCACCAGATGTTGCGCGACTTCTCGATCGAATCCTGCGCCAGGATGTTGTACTGGAAGGTGTACACGGTCACGTTGTCGACGTCCAGCAAGGTCTTCTGGAAACGCTTGCAGTAACCGCAGTTCGGATCCTCGAACACGGCGATGGTGCGCTTGCCGTTGCCCTTGACGGTCTTGATCGCCAGGTCCAGCGGCAAGTCGGAGAACTTGACCTTGTTGATGGCCTGGATCTTTTCCTTGGTGAAATCGCGGTAAGTCTGCGAATCGACCACGCGACCGATGAACAGGTACTGCGCCTTGGCATCGGTATAGATCACGTCGCCGTCGACCTGCACTTCATACAATCCCGCATACGGCGTCTTGCTCACCGACTCGACCTTGGCGCCTTCGCCCAGGCGTGGTTCGATCGCCTTCTTGATGGCGGCTTCAGTCGCGTCGGCCGCGAAAGCGGAGCCGCCCACGCTCGCCAGCAAAAGGCCGGCTGCCGCGAGGAAGACTGGAAGTGCAAAAATCTTTTTCATGTTCTGATCCGATAAGAAGACGATAGTTGAAACGCCTGTATGTCCCGGCTTGCACCGTGCAAAGTCGTCACACTATAAATTAAAACAATTAAACCCGTTTGCCGAGGGCATGCGCCATCAGACGCCGCTTTAAGACCGGCAAGTGATTCACCAGGTTCAATCCGATATTGCGCACCATGCGCAGCGGCTCGAGCCCGGTGCCGAACAGGCGCGCCAGGCCGTCGGTGGCCAGTTGCATCAGCAGGACTTCTTCCTTGCGCGCACGTGCATAGCGGCTCAGCACGCGGGCGTCGCCGCAATCGCGTTGCGGCTCGCGTTCGTTGATGACCTTCAGCAAGGCGACCACATCGGCGAAGCCGAGGTTCATGCCATGACCGGCCAGCGGATGGATCACGTGGGCGGCATCGCCGATCAGCGCCACGCGCGGCGCCGTCATGGCGTGCGGCTTGACCAGCGTCAGCGGAAAATCGCGCACCACTTCCGGCTCCAGCGGCGTCAACCCACCCAATGCATGCGCAGCGTATTTGCCGAGATGCTGCGCAAGTTGCCAGCGTCTCGGCGAGCGCGTCGGGCGCCGACCACACCAGCGACACGCGCTGGCCCGGCAACGGCAACAGTGCGACGATGCCCTCGGTTGCAGTGAACCATTGATAGGCCACGCCCTGATGCGCTTTTTCGCAGGCGAAATTGGTGACGATGGCGCGCTGTCCGTAGGCGCGGTAGTCGAGGCCGATGTCGCACTGGCCGCGCACCCACGATTGCCCGCCGTCGGCGCCGGTTGGAAACCCATCAGCGTCTCGGCGAGCGCGTCGGGCGCCGACCACACCAGCGACACGCGCTGGCCCGGCAACGGCAACAGTGCGACGATGCCCTCGGTTGCAGTGAACCATTGATAGGCCACGCCCTGATGCGCTTTTTCGCAGGCGAAATTGGTGACGATGGCGCGCTGTCCGTAGGCGCGGTAGTCGAGGCCGATGTCGCACTGGCCGCGCACCCACGATTGCCCGCCGTCGGCGCCGACCAGCAAGGAGGCGTCGAGCGTGTCGCCGCTTTCCAGTTGCAGAGCGACGCCGTGCGGATCGCTGCGCAAGGACACGGCGCGGCCGTTGACGACGCGCACGTTGGGAGAAAATTTCAGCGCCGCATCGAGCGCGGCGTTCAGGTTGCGATCCTCGACGATCCACGCCAGCGCATCGACGTGCGCCGCATAGGCGTCGAACACCAGATGGCCCGGATGGTTTTCATCGTCGCCGGTGACGTCCATGCCGTCGACCGCGGCCACGCGCTCGGCGTCGAGCGCATCCCACACCTTGATCGACGACAGCAGGTCGCGCGCGATCTGGTTGACGGCATAGACGCGCACGTCCCAACTGGCTTGTTCCGCACCGGAGGCGGCAGCAGATCCGGAAGCTGCAGCAGCCGGCGCCAGCAGCGTCACGCGCAAACCGGCCTGCGCCAACGCCAGCGCGGCGGTCTTGCCGATGGCGCCATTGCCGACGATGCAGATATCAGCGGAAGGTGAAGACACACCCGCAGGCTTGCGCGCGGCGGCGTGAGAAGAAGGATGGGATGAGGTGCCGTTCATGGGAAAGCATTATAAACGCCTTCGCCGCAGGCCTTTCCTTGATCTCCGTCACAAGAACGCAGTATCGGAAAGCAAAGGAAGGTGAAGAAAGAAAGCCGGAAATAATTAACCTCAAGCGACTGCACAGCGCACTCCATATGGAGCCGGCGAACTTTTTGATAAAAAAGTGGAAGCACCCTTTGCATTCTAAAATTATCTTGCTATAATTCGGCCTCTTGGCCTGGTAGCTCAGTCGGTAGAGCAGAGGATTGAAAATCCTTGTGTCGGTGGTTCGATTCCGCCCCGGGCCACCAAAAGAATCAAACACCTAGTCCAGCCTCGTGCTGGACTTTTTGTTTTGGTCTGACACTTTCTGACGGTGTCGATAATGCCCGAGGTGGGAGTGGTGCACTCGAGTGATATTTTTCCGCTCAATTGCGCTTATTGAACCACTCATGACGGCTCAGTTTGCCGATACCGCAACTCCGGCACTTTCGGAGTTGCCATGCGTCCCTCGCTGTATTCTCATTACATCATCGCCTCTGCCTAGGTGCTCCATGGCTAAACCTTTTCGCGAAGGTGCTACGAGGACCTTTCGCCTGCGCATCCTGCAATTTCTGCGAGCATGAGCCGCAAGCCCAGCGGTACCAAAACGTCCTCCGCCAGCGTACTTTCCCGTTACCGGGTAAAATCGTCGGCAGTCAGCAGATTGCCGTCAAAGATTGATTTCCATCAACTAAAAGCCGGACGGCTCCGCGACTTCGAGCAACCATCCTCACGTAGCAGCACAACATGAATATCCCCGAGCAAGGCGAATTGGTATGTCTGGCTTGTGGCCAGAAACACGGCTACAAGATTCCGCTTCCTGCGATCTGGCATTACGCGACTTGCATCAAGTGCCACGATAAAAGCAGCGTCACCAAGCAGATTCACCCGAACGATTAACTGGCGAGAGCAGCCAGCAGACATTCGGCAAGAATAAAAAACTAAGCGGGGCGTTCCGTCAGGA
>NZ_AJHH01000458.1 GCF_000256565.1 Herbaspirillum lusitanum P6-12
GTCAGTCCCTGCGCCGCCAGCGCCTTGAGCCAGCCGAGGCCGTCCGAGGTCGCCGCCGCCGGCACGTACTCGCAACCGATCCAGCCCTTGTAGCCCAGCGAGTCGATCAGCTTGAGCAGGTAGGGATAGTTCAGCTCGCCGATATCCGGCTCATGACGCTCCGGCACGCCCGCGACCTGGATGTGACCGACGCCGGCCATGTCGCGCTTGAGCTTGACGGCGACGTCGCCTTCGACGATCTGGCAGTGGTAGCAATCGAACTGCACCTTCAGATTCTCTGCGCCGATTTCTGCGCAGATGGCTTGCGCGTCGTCCTGGCGATTGAGGAAGAAGCCCGGGATGTTGCGCGTGTTGATCGGCTCGATCACCACGGTCACGCCGGCCAGGTCGGCATGATGGGCGGCGTACGACAGGTTGTCCATGTAGACCGCGCGATGTTTGGCGCGATCCTGGTCGGGACGGATCAGGCCGGCCATCACGTGCAGCGTCTTGTTACCGATGACTTCGACATATTTCAGCGCGGTCTCGATGCTGCGCTTGAATTCGTCTTCGCGGCCGGGCAGCGACGCGATGCCGCGCTCGCCGGCCGCCCAGTCGCCCGGCGGTGCGTTGAACAGCGCCTGCGTCAGGCCGTTGGCGTCGAGGCGCGAACGGATTTCTTCCGGCTGGAAATCATAGGGAAACAGGAACTCGACGCCGCTGAAGCCATCTTTGGCGGCAGCGGCGAAGCGATCGAGGAAAGCATGCTCGTTGTACATCATGCTCAGGTTGGCGGCAAAGCGCAGCATCGTGGTCTCCTTGGAATAGTGGCGCGCACTTGCTACAGTGCGCGCCGGATAAGTCTAGTGTGAAACTTACTTGTTCACCAGCTTCGGCGAAGTCTTCAACACCGCAGCAGAACCGATCACCAGCATGATCGCCAGCATGTACATGCCAGTCGCGCCGCTGTGGGTCAGGTCCTTGAGGTAACCGATCAGGTACGGGCTGACGAAACCGGCCAGGTTGCCGACCGAGTTGATGGCGGCGATACCGACAGCGGCCGCGGCGCCCGACAGGAACGAGGTCGGCAGCGACCAGAACAGCGGTGCGCAAGTCAGCACGCCCGCAGCGGCCAGCGACAGCGCGGCGATCGAAATTGCGGTGTTGTCGGCGAACAGCGCCGCACCGACGAAACCGACTGCCCCCATCAGCGCCGGCACGATCAGATGCCAGCGGCGTTCGCGGCGCGCGTCGGCGCTGCGGCCGATCAGGTTCATCGCGATGATGGCGCAGCCGAACGGAATCGCGCTGAGCAGGCCGATGTGCAGGTTGCCGGTGACGCCGGTGGCTTTCACCAGGGTCGGCATCCACAGCGTCAGGCCGTACTGGCCCATGACGAAGCAGAAGTAGATCAGGCACATCAGCCAGACGCGCTTGTCGCTGACGATGTCGGCGAAGGAATGCACGCTTTCCTTGCCCTTCTGGTCGGCGGCGATTTCATCTTCCAGCAATTTCTTTTCGCCGGCGCTCAGCCATTTCGCCTTGGCGATGCCGTTGTCCAGGTACGCCAGCGTGGCCAGGCCGATCAGCACGGCCGGGACCGCTTCGATCACGAACATCCATTGCCAGCCGTGCATGCCGGTGGTGCCGTGGAAGGCGTCCATGATCCAGCCCGACAGCGGATTGCCGAGGATGCCGGCGACCGGGATGCCGGACATGAAGACGGCGATCACCTTGGCGCGGCGATGCGACGGATACCAGTAGGTCAGGTACAGGATGATGCCGGGATAGAAACCGGCTTCGGCCAGGCCCAGCAGGAAGCGCAGCACGTAGAACTGCATCGGCGTTTCAACGTACATGAAGGCGGCGGACAGGATGCCCCAGGTGATCATGATGCGGGCGATCCAGACGCGCGCGCCGACCTTGTGCATGAGGATGTTGCTCGGCACTTCGAACAGGAAGTAGCCGAGGAAGAACACGCCGGCGCCGAGGCCGAAGACGGTTTCGCTGAAACCCAGGTCGACCGACATCTGCAGCTTGGCGAAGCCGACGTTGACGCGATCGAGATAGGCGATCACGTAACACAGCATGAGGAAAGGCATGATGCGCCAGAATACCTTGGCGTAGACACGGTTCTGTTCTTGTTCGTTGGCGCTGGTGTTGACAGCCGGTGCGGCGCCGATGTTGGTTGATGCAGTCATGCTACGACAATCTCCTGTTGATTATGTTGATATGCAGCCGCTCCCACGGCCGCTGGTTTAAAAATCTGACGTGCTGATACAAAATCGGCTGGCGCGTGGCTGGCAAAAAAAAGTGAATGCTGCGGCCGGGATACCGGCCTGAAAAAACCAGTCGCCCGGCGGTGCGTTGAACAGCGCCTGCGTCAGGCCGTTGGCGTCGAGGCGCGAACGGATTTCTTCCGGCTGGAAATCATAGGGAAACAGGAACTCGACGCCGCTGAAGCCATCTTTGGCGGCAGCGGCGAAGCGATCGAGGAAAGCATGCTCGTTGTACATCATGCTCAGGTTGGCGGCAAAGCGCAGCATCGTGGTCTCCTTGGAATAGTGGCGCGCACTTGCTACAGTGCGCGCCGGATAAGTCTAGTGTGAAACTTACTTGTTCACCAGCTTCGGCGAAGTCTTCAACACCGCAGCAGAACCGATCACCAGCATGATCGCCAGCATGTACATGCCAGTCGCGCCGCTGTGGGTCAGGTCCTTGAGGTAACCGATCAGGTACGGGCTGACGAAACCGGCCAGGTTGCCGACCGAGTTGATGGCGGCGATACCGACAGCGGCCGCGGCGCCCGACAGGAACGAGGTCGGCAGCGACCAGAACAGCGGTGCGCAAGTCAGCACGCCCGCAGCGGCCAGCGACAGCGCGGCGATCGAAATTGCGGTGTTGTCGGCGAACAGCGCCGCACCGACGAAACCGACTGCCCCCATCAGCGCCGGCACGATCAGATGCCAGCGGCGTTCGCGGCGCGCGTCGGCGCTGCGGCCGATCAGGTTCATCGCGATGATGGCGCAGCCGAACGGAATCGCGCTGAGCAGGCCGATGTGCAGGTTGCCGGTGACGCCGGTGGCTTTCACCAGGGTCGGCATCCACAGCGTCAGGCCGTACTGGCCCATGACGAAGCAGAAGTAGATCAGGCACATCAGCCAGACGCGCTTGTCGCTGACGATGTCGGCGAAGGAATGCACGCTTTCCTTGCCCTTCTGGTCGGCGGCGATTTCATCTTCCAGCAATTTCTTTTCGCCGGCGCTCAGCCATTTCGCCTTGGCGATGCCGTTGTCCAGGTACGCCAGCGTGGCCAGGCCGATCAGCACGGCCGGGACCGCTTCGATCACGAACATCCATTGCCAGCCGTGCATGCCGGTGGTGCCGTGGAAGGCGTCCATGATCCAGCCCGACAGCGGATTGCCGAGGATGCCGGCGACCGGGATGCCGGACATGAAGACGGCGATCACCTTGGCGCGGCGATGCGACGGATACCAGTAGGTCAGGTACAGGATGATGCCGGGATAGAAACCGGCTTCGGCCAGGCCCAGCAGGAAGCGCAGCACGTAGAACTGCATCGGCGTTTCAACGTACATGAAGGCGGCGGACAGGATGCCCCAGGTGATCATGATGCGGGCGATCCAGACGCGCGCGCCGACCTTGTGCATGAGGATGTTGCTCGGCACTTCGAACAGGAAGTAGCCGAGGAAGAACACGCCGGCGCCGAGGCCGAAGACGGTTTCGCTGAAACCCAGGTCGACCGACATCTGCAGCTTGGCGAAGCCGACGTTGACGCGATCGAGATAGGCGATCACGTAACACAGCATGAGGAAAGGCATGATGCGCCAGAATACCTTGGCGTAGACACGGTTCTGTTCTTGTTCGTTGGCGCTGGTGTTGACAGCCGGTGCGGCGCCGATGTTGGTTGATGCAGTCATGCTACGACAATCTCCTGTTGATTATGTTGATATGCAGCCGCTCCCACGGCCGCTGGTTTAAAAATCTGACGTGCTGATACAAAATCGGCTGGCGCGTGGCTGGCAAAAAAAAGTGAATGCTGCGGCCGGGATACCGGCCTGAACCGGTGTCCCGTTGGATTGGTTTTTGTTCTTGTTGAAGCCGTAGCGCTCAACCGCGCAATGGATCAGCGGCTACCAGCGCGCGTTGAATACCTCGCGCAATTCGGTCAGCGCCGCGTCGTCCAGCGGCGCGACATTGCCGCCCGCCAGATGCCACAGCCTGGCTGTTTCTTCGAGCTCTTCCAGCGCGCAGGCCGCCTTGGAAACCGAGCTTTCCCATACTACTGGGCCGAGACGCTCAAGCAGCACGCCGCGCACTTTGCCGGCGAGCTGCTTCACCTGTTCAGCGACCAGCGGATCGCCCGGACGGCGATAGGCAATGAAAGGGATGTGCCCCACCTTCATCACGTAATACGGCGTGATCGGCGGCAGCACATCGTCCTGCGACCACACGCCCGTGATCGTCAGTTTGACCAGGTGGGTCGAGTGCGTGTGCACCACGGCGTGCATCTCCGGATTGTTGTCGTAGACCATGCGATGCAGCGCCAGCGTCTTCGACGGCTTGTCGCCCGAGACCCGGTTGCCAGCGGCGTCGACCTTGGCGATCTGCGCCGGATCGAGGAAACCGAGGCAGGCGTCGGTCGGCGTGATCAGCCAGCCGTCGTCCAGACGTGCGCTGATGTTGCCGGCCGAGCCGACCGTATAGCCGCGCTGGTAGAGACTGGCGCCGGTGCGGCAGATCTCTTCGCGCAGTTGGCTTTCCTTGCTCACGCCCGGACTCATTGCGTTTCTCCGGCGAGGAAGCGCAGCGCCTTCTCGAAGAAATCGACGCTGCCGAAATTACCCGACTTGAGCGCCAGCGCCAACGGCTGGTCGTCGAGCGTGGCCGTCGCCGGCACGCCCGGATCGATCTGCGGTCCGATGCGCAAGGCGCGCACATCGAGCGCCTGGACGACAGCGCCGGAAGTTTCGCCGCCGGCCACCACGAAGCGGCGCACGCCGCGTTCGCGCAGACCCCTCGCGATATCTGCCAGCGCCTGTTCGACCAGATGTCCGGCCTTGGCGACGCCGAGTTCCTTTTGCACCGCTTTGACTTCGTCAGGTGTGGCGGTGGCGTAAATCAGCACCGCTTCCTTGCTGATGTGTTCATCGGCGAACGCCAATGCTTGCGCCACCACGGCTTCGCCGCGCGCCAGGGCCAACGGATCGATGCGCCAGGCAGGATGCCTGGCCGTCCATTCGGCGACTTGCGCGTTCGTAGCTTTCGATGCGCTGCCGGCCAGCACAGCCGACAAGCCGCCGACCTGCGGCAGTTGCGCGGCTTCGGCGCTGGCGTGCAGCAAGCCGGCGCGACGGAAATTCTCCGGCAGGCCGAGCGCGATGCCGGAGCCGCCGGTGACCAATTTTAATTCTGCGCAAGCTTCGCCCAGCACATACAGATCGCGATCCGATACCGCATCGGCGATCGCCATCTTGACGCCGTCGGTGCGCAGCGCGGTGAAGCGTTCGGTCACGGCAGCAGCGTCCTTGGCCACGGTGTCGTAGCGCACCAGGCCGACCTTGGATTCGGTCTGGCGTTGCAGCACGCGCACCAGGTTGGCGTCGGTCATCGGCGTGAGCGGATGGTTTTCCATGCCTGATTCATTGAGCAAGCCATCGGCAACGAACAGGTAGCCGCGATAGATCGTGCGACCGTTTTCCGGGAAGGCCGGGCAGGCGATGGTGAAGTCGGCGCCCAGTTCCTTCAGCAGCGCGTCGGTCACCTGGCCGATGTTGCCGGCGTCGGTCGAGTCGAAGGTCGAGCAATACTTGAAGAAGAATTGCGTGCAGCCTTGCTGCTGCAACCAGCGCAGCGCGGCCAGCGATTGTTCGACCGCTTCGGCGGCGGGAATCGTGCGCGACTTCAACGCGATCACCAGCGCATCGGCGGCGACCGCCGGCAACTGTTCGGGAATGCCGATGGTTTGCACCGTGCGCATGCCGCCGCGCACCAGCATGTTGGCTAGGTCGGTGGCGCCGGTGAAGTCGTCGGCGATGCAGCCGAGCAGAGGTTTGGCTTGAGACATGATGAACTCCGGATTGCTTGGTTACTGTTTTTACTGTTTTGACGGCGGCAGGTCGATGCCGGGGAAAATCTTGATCACGGCGGAATCGTCTTCACCGCCGTGGCCGGCGGTGGACGCCATCATGAACATCTGATGCGCGGCGGCCGACAGCGGCAGCGGGAATTTGCTGCGGCGTGCGGTGTCGAGCACCAGGCCCAGGTCCTTGACGAAAATATCGACCGCCGACAACGGCGTGTAGTCGCCCTTGAGGATGTGCGGCACACGGTTTTCAAACATCCACGAATTGCCCGCGCTATGCGTGATGACCTCGTACAGCGCATCGGGATCGACGCCTTCGCGCAGGCCCAGCGCCATCGCTTCCGCCGATGCGGCGATGTGCACGCCGGCCAGCAGCTGGTTGATGATCTTGACCTTGGAACCGATGCCGTGCGTGTCGCCCAGGCGATAGACCTTGCCGGCCATGCCCTTCAACACGTCTTCGATCCTGGCGTAGACCTCGGCGGGGCCGGAGGTCATCATCGTCATCTCGCCCGATGCGGCGCGCGCGCGCCGCCGGACACCGGTGCGTCCAGCAGCAGCAGATCTTTTTCGGCGAGACGCTGGCCCAGTGCAACAGCGAAATCCGGCGCCACGGTGGCGCTCGAAATCACCACGCTGCCCGGCTTCAATGTGGAAGCGGCGCCGTTCTCGCCGAACAGTACGGTGTCGGTTTGCGCGGCGTTGACCACCAGCGTGATGATCACATCGACTGCCTTGCCCATCTCGGCAGGCGAGGCGCAAGCGATGCCGCCGTCGGCGGCGAACTTGTCGAGCACTTCCTTGCGCACGTCACAGGCGTGCACCTTGAAACCGGCGCGCAGCAAAGAACGGGCAACGCCCAGGCCCATGGCGCCCAAACCGATCACACCTACATTTTTTGACATTGTCGACTCCGATAAATTTAACGGCGCTGGCCGGGACCGGATGGCCTCTCGTTTTACTGCGCCTGGTTGGAAATGGTTGAATCGTCGAGATTTTCAGGCCTGGCTCAGCCGCCTTGCCGCATTGAACATATGCGTCTGCGCGGCCGATTGGCGGCAATCGTCGCCACCGGTGCGCTGTACTGGATT
>NZ_AJHH01000459.1 GCF_000256565.1 Herbaspirillum lusitanum P6-12
GATTGGCGGCAATCGTCGCCACCGGTGCGCTGTACTGGATTCTGATGGTGACGCAGTTCGGCAAGGCGATGCGCGCCGTGGCGATCGATCACGAGGCCGCCATGCTGCAGGGGATTCCGTTCAAACGCATCGCCTTCCAGGGATTTGCCGTTGCCACGCTGCTGGGAGCGGTGGCGGGCGCCTTGCTGGCGCCGATCTCGGTGATCTCGCCGACCCTTGGCGCCGACTATCTGATCAAGGGCTTCATTGCCGTGATCATTGGCGGGCTGGGCAGCGTGCCGGGAGCCATCATCGGCAGCCTCTTCATTGCGCTGGTCGAGAGCATCGGCGGCTTTTATTTCGATCCTTCGATCGCGAATCTGACGATCTTCATCCTGGTCATGCTGGTCTTGATGGTGCGGCCGCACC
>NZ_AJHH01000460.1 GCF_000256565.1 Herbaspirillum lusitanum P6-12
TTCGTCACGCTGATCGGCGAGCTCAATTTCGCCATCGCCGCCTTTTACGGGATCGGCGCCTATGGCGCGGGGGCGGCGCTGACGGTCTACAACATACCGTTCCTGCCGGCGCTGCTGCTGGGCGGTGTGATCGCGGCGCTGGTCAGCCTGGTCTTCGGCTATGTGACGCTGAAAACCAAGGGGCCGTATTTCCTGCTGATCGGCTTCGCCTTCACCGAGGTGATGCGCATCCTCTACGCCAGGTCCGACTGGCTGGGCGGAAACTCGGGCATGGTGGGGATTTTTCCGCCGAGCGGATTCGGCAACTACTTTCCGCTTTTCGCCATCGGCCTGTGCAGCGTCATGATCCTGGCCCTGTATCTCATCGAGCGCTCGTCTTTCGGCAAGATCCTGATCGCGATCCGCGACAACGACAACGTCGTGTTGTCGGTCGGCATCAACGTGCATCTGTCCAAGGTGGTCTGCTTCGGTATTGCTTCCTTTGTGGCCGGAATCGGCGGCTCGCTGCACGGATTCACGAATAACGTCATCAGCCCCGGCGACTTCGGCTTCCTGTTGTCGACCTTTACCCTGGCTTATCTGAAAGTGGGCGGTGAAAACAGTCCGTTCGGTCCGTTGCTGGGATCGATCGTCTTGCTGGCGCTGGGAAGCGTGGCCATGGGTATGGGCGCCGGCGAGCATATCTTCTACGGCGCCGCCATCGTCATTGCGGTGCTGCTGTTTCCCAACGGGCTGGTCGGCATTTTTTCCTGGGGCTACAAGAAGCTGTTTTCACATGCAGAGAGCAAGGGCGGCAAGGTTGGGCAGATGCATGAACCACGCCCTGCAGCAAAGCCGTTGCACAAGAAGGAGCAGGTCAATGGATAAGCGCAATATCGAAACGTCTCCTGGCGCAGGTGCGGCCGGTCACGAAGTGCTGGCCCGCGTCACTAACCTGACGCGCCGCTTCGGCGGCCTGGTTGCGGTGTCGGACCTGAACATGGAGATCCGACGGCAAGAGATCCTGGGCCTGATCGGTCCCAACGGCGCGGGAAAAAGCACCACCTTCAACCTGATCAGCGGTTTTTTCAAGCCATCGTCGGGCCGTCTTTATTTCGACGGCAAGGACATGACGGGAAAGTCGGCGCTGGAGATCAGCCGGGCCGGGCTGGTCAGAACCTTCCAACATGGTAGCCTGATGCGCAGCATGAGCGTCTACGAAAACATCCTGATCGGCGCCATCGGCGCATTGCCGCGCGGGACAAAAAAGGAGCGTGCGGCAAGGGTTGAAGAGACCGCGGAAATGCTGGGACTCGGGCCTTACCTGAATGAGATCGCAGGAACGCTGCCGCATGGCATCCAGCGCTTGATCAGCATCGCCATCGCGTCGGCGCCGCGGCCCAAGCTGCTTTGCCTGGACGAGCCGCTCACCGGCCTGAACCAGACCGAGGTGATGACGACGCTGGGCGTATTCGAAAAGATCCGCCAGGTCTTCGGTTGCACGATTCTCCTGGTGGAACACAACATGAAGGCCGTGATGCAGATCTGCGATCGTATCGTCGTGCTGCATCACGGGCAGTTGCTCGCCACCGGTACGCCCGACGAAATCCGTCACGACGACACCGTGGTGTCGGCCTATCTGGGGAAACGCCATGGCGACTGAAGACATCTCGATCGAGCTTGGCGACCTGTGCGTCAACTACGGCATCGTGCCTGCATTGCGCGGCGTGAATATCACCCTGCGCAAAGGCCAGATCGTCACGATCATCGGCGCCAACGGCGCCGGAAAATCAACCATGATGAAAACCATGGCCGGCTTGCTGCGTCCGAGTTCCGGATCGATCCGGCTGTTCGGCGAAGAGGTGTCGGGCCTGAGTGCGGAGAAGCTGGTGCCGCGCGGCCTCTCCCTGGTGCCGGAAGGGCGCCGATTGTTCGGCGCCATGTCGGTCGGCGAGAACATGGCCCTGGGCGCCTATTGTCGGGGAAACGCCGCCGCCATCGCACAGGACTTCGAGCGGACCCTGAGTTACTTCCCTGACCTGAAGCATCGTCTCAAGACCGTTGCAGGAACCTTGAGCGGCGGCCAGCAGCAGATGGTTGCGGTGGCGCGGGCGTTGATGAGCTCGCCGCGCATCCTGCTGCTCGACGAACCCACCATCGGGCTGGCGCCGGCGGTAGTCGATACCATTTCTTCGGTGATCGGCACGATCCGGGATTCCGGCGTGGATGTCATTCTGGTGGAGCAGAACGCCGAGATTGCGCTGGAGGTGGCCGACTACGGCTACGTCCTGGAAGACGGCAACGTAGTGATGCAAGGCCTTGTTCTTGTTTGT
>NZ_AJHH01000461.1 GCF_000256565.1 Herbaspirillum lusitanum P6-12
GCCAGCAATGACGACGTGCAGCGCGCCTATCTCGGACTGTGACGTAAATCCAACCACCATCGACAAGGAGCGACTGTGCGACGTTTAGAAGGAAAGACAGCGTTGATCACCGGAGGCGCCAACGGCATCGGAAAAGCGGCCGCGCTGAGTTTTGTACGGGAAGGCGCCCGCGTGATCATCGCCGATATCGACAAGGAGGCAGCGCAGCGCGTGCAGGAGACGGCTGCGCAGATCGTTCGCGATGCCAACGGGGAAATCCGCGGCGGCGCGCTGGCGGTGCACTGCGACGTCACCGACGAAGCCAGCGTACGCAGCGCCGTGGAAACGGCCGTCGCTCATTACGGCAAGCTCGACGTGCTCTACAACAATGCCGGCGGTTCCACTACCCGGGACGGGACGGTCACCGAAGCTCCTGTGGACGAGTTCTGGCGAGCCATCCGTCTGGACCTTTTCGGCACCTTCCTGTGCTGCAAGATCGCGTTGCCTGAGCTCATCAAGGCAGGTGGCGGCATAGTGATCAACACCACATCCATTGCCGCCATCAAGGCCTTCCCCGGACATGATTGCTATACCGCCGCGAAGGGCGGCGTCAGCGCGCTCACCCGCTCGATGGCGGTGGAATATGCCGCGCACAAGATTCGTGTGAATGCCCTGGCGCCGGCGGTCACGCTGAGCCGCAGGAAGTCGCGAATCTGGCGATCTATCTTGCCAGCGACGAATCGCGCGTCGTCACCGGGCAGATCTTCTCGATTGACAGCGGCGCTTCGGTGAGATGAACCGAAGCGCCTGAACAAGGAACGCGAATGTACGACCGAGTCTTGTCGCCGATCCGTATCGGGGCGGTGGAAAGGTCGAGCCGCAGGAAGTCGCGAATCTGGCGATCTATCTTGCCAGCGACGAATCGCGCGTCGTCACCGGGCAGATCTTCTCGATTGACAGCGGCGCTTCGGTGAGATGAACCGAAGCGCCTGAACAAGGAACGCGAATGTACGACCGAGTCTTGTCGCCGATCCGTATCGGGGCGGTGGAAATTCCCAATCGCATCGTCCGGACTGCGCATGCGACCAATTTCTCCCGCAGCTACATCAACGATGATCTGATCGCCTACCATCTGGAGAGAGCCAAAGGCGGCGCCGGCCTTTCCATTGTGGAGGGGGCGTCGGTGCATGCCTCCTCCACGTTCGCGCTCAGCATCCGCGACGATGCGGCGATCCCGCACATGGCGCGCATGGTGAAGGCGATCGCGCCGACCGGCATGAAGCTGTTCCAGCAACTCTGGCATGGCGGCTATACCGATCCGTCGGCCAGCGGCGGCCTGCCGTGGGCGGTGTCATCGCTGCCGGGCCGCTATTCGGTGGCGCCGCCGATTCCCATGACCACGGATCAGATCAGGGAACTCATCGAAGCCTATGCCAACGCTGCCGTGCGGGTGGAGAAATCGGGCATGCAGGGCGCGGAAATCCTGGCCGGAAACGGCTATCTTTTTTCGCAGTTTTTTTCACCGATCCTGAATCAGCGCACCGACGAGTACGGCGGGAATTTTGAGAATCGCATCCGCGCGTTTCTGGAAACGCTGGGCGCCATCCGTGCGGCGACGTCGGCAGATTTCGTGCTGGGTATACGGATCGGCGACAGCTCGGATCAGCGCATCCTGTCCGCGGAAGACGCCAATGCCATCGCCTTGCACGCGCAAGCCGAGGGGCTGATCGATTTCGTCAACATCACGCACGGCGACTACTACTTTCACGTTGATCGTTACGCGGGAATGGATCAGCCGGCCGGCTATCAGTTGCCGTTCAGCGACCGGATCGGCGAAGGCATCCGCGTGCCGCGCATCATCGTCGGCCGCTACGGTACGCTCGACGATGCGGAGCAAGCCATCAAGACGGGGCAGGCGGACATGGTCAATATTGTCCGCGGCATGATCGCCGATCCCATGCTGGTGGTGAAGGCGAAGCAGGGGCGCGGCACCGGAGTCCGGCCCTGCATCGCCTGCAATCAGGGTTGCATCGGCGGCGTTTTCAGCGGGCGCATGGGCTGCGCCGTCAATCCGGTGGTCGGCCATGAGCAGACATTGTCGGAAGAATCGATCGTCAAGGCGTCCGATCCGCGCAAGGTGCTGGTGATCGGCGGCGGCGTGGCAGGCCTGGAAGCTACCCGTGTCGCGTTGCTGCAAGGCCACCGCGTGACGCTTGTCGAGGCGACTTCCGAACTGGGCGGGCTGTTGAACTACGCCCGCAAGATGCCCAAGCTGCATGCGATCGGCGATATCGCGGGTCTGGCTGGAGCAGGAGGTTTACCGGCTCGGGGCAGACGTCAGGCTGGCGACTTATATGGAAGCCGGCGAAGTCCTCGCCGAAAGCCCGGACGTCGTGATCGTGGCGACCGGATCACAGCCGGAGGAGCTCAGCGCACTCACACAGACTGCCGATCCGGCGGCCCGCATACGCATTGCCCCGGATGCCCGGGTGCTGACCTCGCTGGATCTTGTGATGAACGGAGCGCAGGACCATGGTCGCACCGCGCTGGTGTTCGACGACGTGGGGCACTACGAAGCGATCGGTTGTTGCGAGATGCTGATCGATCAGGGCGTCGAGGTCACTTACGTCACCCGCCATCTCATGTTCGCACCGGCAATGGAGGCTACGGGGCGGACGCAGGCGGCCTTGCAGCGCTTCCATCGCAGCGGCAAGTTCCGGATCATTACGCAGTCGGAGATCGTTTCCGTCGACAGAGGAACTGCCGAAGTAAAACCTCTTTTCGGGATGCGCGCCGAGACCATCCAGGCGGACACTGCGGTGTTGGTCGTGTATCGACAATCGCAGAGCGAGATATGGCATGCGCTGCGCGGACGCGTCCCGCAGTTGCATATCGTCGGCGATGCGTTATCGGCCCGCGATATCCAGCCCGCCATCCGGGAAGCGCATCTTGCGGCGAGGTCCATCGCATAACCGGTCCGGAATCAAATAAAAAAAAGCGCCGATGTTGCCATCGGCGCTTTTCCAGTTCAACAGGAGGCGTCGTCCCGATCAGAAATCCACTTGCGCCGACAGCACGAAGGTGCGGCCGGATGAAGTGCCGACATAACCGTTCTGCATCACCCAGTAGTTCTTGTCGAACAGGTTCTCGATGTTGGCGCGGTAGGTGATGACCTGGCCAGCCGCCTTGGTGATGTAGCGCGCGCCGATATCGGTACGGGTCCAGCCTGGTACTTTCAGGTTGCTGGTGTTGCTGTACAAGGTGGCGCCGGTTCTGGTGATACGGGTGTTCAATGCCAATCCGGTCAGCCATGGCGTATCCCAATCCAGGCCCAGGTTGAAATTGTTCTTCGGCACGGCGCCCAGTTCCCTGCCGTCGCTGGCGCCGCCGGTGGTGTGCGATTGCTCGGTGTCGAAGAAGGTGCCACTGGCGTTGAATCGCAGGCCTCGTACCAGTTCGCCGTACCCCGCCAGCTCAAGGCCGCGAATGCGCGCGCGGCCATCCTGGGTGACGTATTGCAAGCCGTTGATCAGTTGGGTGGAGTTGTTCCGTTGCTCGATCTGGAACACTGCCGCCGTGGTTGTGATGCGGCCCCAGTCCATCTTGGCGCCGGTTTCATATTGTTTGGATTTGGATGGCGGGAATGCCTGGCCTTGGTTCGCATTAGGCGGCTGGACAATGGTGCCTGCCGTCAACGCCGCCGTGTAGTTGGCGTACAGGGACAGATTCGTGATCGGCTTGACGACCACGGCCATTACCGGCGAAATGGCCGTCTTGTTCGAGGTCTGCGCAGCGTCGGTCAGGCTGTGCGTGTAAACCTGTTGACGACGCAGGCCGGCAATAAGGATCAGGCGATCATCGATCAACGACATCGTATCGGTCAGTGCCAGGCTGGTCAGGCGTTGTTGGCTGCGTGGCGTAGGATTGCCGCGCACACCCGTCATGGCCGGCAAGGGCGCCGGGTTATACAGGTTGGAGGCTACCGCTGCGCTCGCTGCTGGATAGAAGTAATCGGTTTGCTGATTGAGCATGTTGGCGCCCGCGATCAGCGTGTGCTTGATGCCGCCTGTGTTGAAGCGCGTGCGCAGGCCAACGTCGGCGGACGTGGAGGTGACCTTCTGGTCATAGTAGCCATTGGTGACGCTGGTCGCTCCCTGCACCGAGGTGATCGTCGCCCGCGGGAAATTTTGCGCCGACTCGGCCACGTGATAGCCCACGGCGCCGTAGGCGGTCAGGTTGTCGTTGATGTCATATTCAAGACGGGTGGCAACGGCCTTGTCGTCCGACTGCAAGGTGTTGCCCGGATACAGGTTGGTCTTGCCCGACGGCGCATCCGGCACCGCAGTGAGGGCAGCCCCCAAGCTGAATTGCGGACGGAAGTTGCGGGTGTCCTCGTGTTGGGTATAGGCATCCAGGCTCCAGCGCACACGGCGACCGCTGTAGTCGAGACCCACAGAACCCATGCTCTGCTGTTGGTTGCTGCCGGACAGGCCGGTGTTGCCGTCGGCGTACAGCGCATTGACGCGGATGCCCCATTCCTGGTTGTCGCCGAAACGACGGCCGATGTCGCCCTTCAGGCCGAATTGAGAATTGGACAGGTAGGTCGCCGTCACGCTGGAGATCGGATCTTCGTGCGCGCGCTTGGAGACCAGGTTGACCGCGCCGCCGACGCCACCGGCCGGACCCATGCCGTACATCAGGGTGCCGGGACCTTTCAGCACTTCGATGCGTTCGACCATGGCGATCGGCATGCGGGTCAACGGCACCATGCCGTACAGGCCGTTGAACGCGACATCGTTGGCCGACATCGTGAAGCCGCGGATCTGGTAGCTGTCGCCGAAGCCGCCGTTGCCGTTGGTGTTGCGCACGGAGGAGTCATTGGCGATCACGTCGCCGATCGCGCGCGCCTGCACGTCTTCGATGCCCTGGGAGGTGTAGTTGGTGGTGCTGAAGGGCGTGTCCATCACGCTGGCGGTGCCGAGCACGCCCAGGCTGCCGCCGCGCGCGACCAGGCCGCCGGCATAGGGCGCGGTGGGATCGGCGCTTTCAGTGATGGTCACGGTGGGCAACACGGCATTGTTGTTGCTGCCGATGGTGGCCACGGACAGCGCATAGCCGCCGTCGGCGTTCTTCACCGCTTGCAGGCCGGATCCCGCCAGCAGGACGGTGAAGCCTTCGGCCACGGTGTAGCGGCCGGACAGGCCGGCGGCCTGGCGTTCATGGGTGATGGCGGGATCGAACGACAGCAGCACGCCGGCACGGCGCGCAAAATTGTTCAGGACGCGATCCAGCGGACCGGCCGGGATGTCATAGGCAAGGCGCTGACCGTCGACGGCTTGCGCTTGCAGGCTGGTCATCGGCATGGCGAAAGCAGCCAGTACAGCCAGCCGGGCCAGGGTCGGGCGGGAAGGGAAGCGGGTCAGGTTTTTCATGGCATGGTTACGGTGATTGGCAAAGGTGCTATCAGGTAAACCGGACGAGTGACGAAAACCTGCAGAACAAAATTGAAATTTTTTGCAGCCGTACTTTTAACTCCGTGCGTCGGCGCGCGGGCGCAGCGTGATCCAGTAGGAGGTGACGGTGTCGATCTGCACCGGCAAGGTCCGGGCAATGGCGGCGAGGATGCGCGCAGGCTGGTCGAGCGGGAACACGCCCGAGATGGTCAGGCTGGCGATGGCCGGGTCGCAGCGCAGTTTGCCGGGCATGCTGCGGTCCAGTTCCGCGACCAGTTCGCCCAGCGGCATGCGGTCGGCCACGATGACGCCGTCGGTCCAGGCCACCGTCTCTTCATTGGCCTGCGACAAGGTCCCGATCAATCCTTGCCGATCGAACAGGCCTTGGCGTCCGGCATCGATGCGGATGGCGCCGTTGGTTCCGGAGGTGCCGGCAGGTTTGAATTCCACCGTGCCTTCGAACACTGCGATCCGCATGCCGGCCACGCTGTCGCGCACCTGGAAGCGGGTGCCCAGCGCACGTGCCTGGCCCAGCCGGGTGTGCACGACGAAAGGCCGATAGGCGCGATCGATTTCCTTCGCGGTGGTGATCAGCACTTCGCCGCGATGCAGGCGCACCAGGCGGGATTGTTCGTCATAGGCGGCGTCGATGGCGGTGGCGGTGTTGAGTTCGACTGCCGTGCCGTCGGCCAGCGTCACGCGGCGGCGTTCGCCGGCTTTGGTCGCGTAGTCGGCCATCAGCGTCCGCCACGGGACGATCTCATTGCCGCCGGCGGCCAACAGGCCGACACCGAGGGCGATACACAGGGATTTGACGGCGAAGCGGCGGTTATGGCGATGGCGGTTGCTGGCGTCGCCGATGCTGCCGTGCGTCAGCGCGCTGGGCAGGGTGGAGACGCGTTCACTCAGGGATTGCAGCCGCTGCCATGCCAGTTCGTGGCGCGCTTCTTCAGCGCGCCAGCGGCGGCAGGCTTCGCGTTCCTGCTCGGTGGCGGCGCCGGATTGCAGCTTCACCATCCAGTCGATGGCGATCGTCACGATATCGCTTCCCGGGGCGCTTGAGTCCGCAATCATGTCAGTCGCCATACTGCACGCGATAACAAGCCATGAAGGCGCGTTTCATGTATTGCTGCACCGAACTCAGGGACACCTCCAGGCGCACGGCGATCTCGGCATAGCTGAGACCGTCCAGCTGGGACAGCAGGAAGGCGCTGCGCACCTTGGCCGGCAGGGCGGCCAGCATGGCGTCGATCTGGTTAAGGGTTTCCAGCACCGCCAGCCGCGCTTCGGGCGACGGCACGTGCTCGGGCGGCAATTGCGCAAGCATCTCAAGGAAGGCGGCTTCCAGCGCACAGCGGCGGAAGTGATCGATCACCAGGCCGCGGGCGATGGTGGCCAGCAGGGCGCGCGCTTCATCAAGGTAGAAGTCGCGACGCGACACCATGATCCGCAGGAAGGTGTCCTGGGCCAGATCGGCCGCCAGTTCCGGGTTGCCGGTCCGGCGGCGCAGCCAGCCCAGCAGCCAGTGATGATGGCCGGTGTAAAGGCCTGCCATGTCTTGGTGGGGGGAATGGACGGCGGCAGTCATGACGACAGAAAATAATGAGAATGGTTCTCATTGTAATCTGCAAACCGCCTTCGCGCCAAGATGCGCGCCGCCGCAGTTGTTTTTTCAGAACAATCCGGTACCGCCGATCAACCTGCCGGGGCGGCGGCTGAAACGAGTAAGTTGCGCAGCTTCAGGTCTGGAAAAAGCGCAACAATTCGCCCGCCACCGCATCCGGAATTTCTTCCGGCATGTAGTGGCCGCTGCCTGGCAGCGTGCCGCCGCGCACGTCGGTCGCGATGCTGCGCAAGGTGGTGACGAGTGCGTCCTTGACGCCATGCTCCGCGCCCAAGGCGAGGATGGGCATGGCGAGCGTCTGTTCGCCGCGGCGGCGGCTTTGTGCGAGTCCCGCCGGGCTGAAGGCGACGCGATAGTAGGACAGTGCGGCGCGCACGGCGCCCGGCGCTGAAAACACCCGCTCGTATTCATCCAGGTCGGCCGGCGTGATGGACCAGCGATTGATCGCCTTGGTGTGGAACAGATAGTTGAGGAAGGCGCGTTCGTGACCTTGCAGCAAGATCTCGGGCAGATCGTCGAGGCGGTTGAACGGAAAGTGCCAGGTCTTGAGATTGGTTTCCTCGGAAGGAATGCCGGGCGGAGGAGGCGGCGTAATGCCGGGCAGGGCGGCATCGAACAACGCCAGCCGCCGGATATCGGCGGGCCAGTCGGCGGCATAGGCGTGGCCTATCCAGGTGCCGATGTCGTGACCGGCAACGTCGAACGGACCGTCTTTGAGCAGGCCCAGCGCGTTGGCGAATTCGTGCAGATCGGCGGCGATCGTCTTCAGGTCGTAACCGGACGCGGGTTTGTCCGAGTCTCCCATGCCGCGCGGATCGATGGCGATGACGCGCCGCCCGCTCGCCGCCAGCAAGGGCATGACCAGGCGCCACGCATACCAGCTCTGCGGCCAGCCGGGGATCAGGAGAATCGGCGGCATCGGGGGGATCGGCACCCCGTTGCTGCCGCCTTCGACGTAATGCAGGCGTACCCCGTTGACGCGGGCGCTGCCGTGGTGGAAGTCGTTCCAGAACGTATCAGGAGAAAATGTCTGCATGCGGATTCCTTCAGGTGAATTGCTGCGGTTGATTATTCAAATAAATAGGAAATGATTGTTTCCTAAATTGGGGG
>NZ_AJHH01000462.1 GCF_000256565.1 Herbaspirillum lusitanum P6-12
AAAAATTTTTAATCGAGCACTTTCATGGCCTTGTCAATCAGGCCGTTCATTTCTTTCTTGCTGCGGCCTGTCTTGCCGATGACGCGCATGCCCTGCATGACGCACAAGAGCAAACGGGCTGTCGCCGCTGCTTCGACATGGGCAGGAACGCTGCCATCTTCCTGCCCTTGGCGAATGAACAGGGCCAGTCGCTTTTCGTGGACATCAAGGGATTGCGCCACGCGTCCGGCGATCTCAGGATCGGAAATCGCGAGCTCGACGGCGCTGCTGACGATCAGGCAGCCGCGCCGACCATCGTCGTCGTAGCTTGATGCCGCATAGAGCGCCAGCAAGGTCCGCACCCGTTCGCGACCGGTCCGGGCGGACTCCAGCGCTTGTCGCAGGCGTTCGGTGCGCAGCGCGATATAGCGTTCGAGGGCGGCGATGAAAACCGCTCTTTTATCGTCGAAGGCCTTGTAGATGCTGCCGGCGGTCAATCCCAGGGCGGTCCCCAGATCGCTGACCGAGGCGCCGTAATAGCCCTTTTCCGTAAACACGACAATTGCCTTGTCCAGTGCTGCATCGATATCGAACTCGCGCGGACGGCCGCGGCTGCGAGGAATGTTGGGAGGAGTGGAGGCCATGCCTGCAATTATAGGAAATGATTGTTTCCTAATCAAGTGCCGATTGGATGGGGCGATTACGCTAAAATGGCTGCGCCCGTTCGGGCTGAGATTCTCTGCTCTAGAAGAACATGTCTGTTTTGCATCGCTTCCTCGCCTTATCCTCCGCTGTTTTGTTGACGGCCTGCAATGGCTTGATGCCGTCCAAGTCGGCAACGCCTATCGAAACGTCTCCGGTGACGCCGGTGGCAGCGCCGACCAAATTGCCGCAAAAGCCGCGTATTGCACTGGCCCTGGGTGGCGGCGCCGCGCGTGGGTTTGCGCACGTGGGCGTGATCAAGGCGCTGGAGTCGCAAGGTATCGTGCCTGACATCGTGGTCGGCACCAGTGCAGGCAGCCTGGTCGGCGCGCTTTACGCCGCCGGCAACAGTGGCTTTGCGCTGCAGAAGCTGGCGCTGGACATGGACGAGGCGACCATTTCCGATTGGTCGGTGCCGTTCTTCGCCAAGGTCAGCGGCGTGCTCAAGGGCGAGGGCGTGCAGACGTATGTGAATCGTTCGGTGAACAACCTGCCGATCGAAAAATTCAAGATCCCATTCGGTGCCGTGGCGACCGATCTCAAAACCGGCCAGGCGATCCTGTTCCGGCGCGGTAATGCCGGCATCGCGGTGCGCGCGTCATCGGCCGTGCCGGGCGTATTCCAGTCGGTCAAGATCGGCGATCACTATTATGTGGACGGCGGACTGGTGGCGCCGGTGCCGGTGCATTTTGCGCGCGAGATGGGCGCAGACTTCGTCATCGCGGTAAATATCTCAGCCCAGCCCGAGGCGCAGGCTTCGGCCAGTTCGGTCGATGTCATGCTGCAAACTTTCGCGATCATGGGACAGAGCATCAACAACTACGAGCTAAAAGATGCCGATGTCGTGATTCAGCCTGGTCTGGGAGCGATGAAGGGCAGCGATTTCGCCGGCCGCAACCTGGCGATCCTGGCCGGCGAGCAGGCCGCCATGAAGGCGATGCCTGACCTGAAGGCGAAGCTGAAACTCAAAGGCGGGAACTGATCTGCGTTGTCAGGCGGGAAATAAGAGGGTGCTACGAAGGCGACCGGGAAGGTGATGAGGGGAGCTGCGGATGAAGTCCCGCAGAAAACTTATTGCTGGTCTTCAGCAGTCGTCGAAATGCGGCGTGCACCATTAAAGCGCTTTTTCCAGTAAGCCACATCCATGTCTTCGATGCGCACCTGGCCGCCGGCGGAGGGCGAATGGATGAATTTGCCATCGCCGAGATAGATGCCGACATGCGAGAAGCCGCGGCGCAGCGTGTTGTAGAACACCAGGTCGCCCGGACGCAGGTCAACCACTTTTTCGCCGACGCGGCTGATCTCGGCCGAAGTGCGCGGTAAATCCGTGCCGAGCGCTTCCTTGAACACATAACGCACCAGGCCGCTGCAATCGAGGCCGGTTTCCGGCGATGTGCCGCCGTAACGATAGTTGATGCCGAGCATGCTCAATGCCTGGACAGCCAGTTCGGAAGCGCGGTTGGTGATGTCGTGCAGTTTGGCGAGAGCGATGTTTGCCTTGCCGGGAGGAGGGGTGTCTTGTTGCAGGGGTGTTTCGATACTCCATGCAGCGCTGCAGAACCAGAATCCGGCAGCCAGCACGCATGATTTTGCGAGGTGTCGTCGGAATCGGTTGGTTTTTGCGGCGTTGCGTGTTGTCATCAGGACATTTTCCTATGGGTATGACTGCTGGAATGTAAACAATTTAGCCAGTAATGTCAAAAGCTTATTTCTCGTTATCTTACAAAAATTGCAATAAAGTCAAGACCTTACGTGCAGGAGGATGCCCTCGACGAAGGGGGCGATCTCCCGGGTTTTGCATATTTTGCGCCGGCGAGCCAATCTCGAATTACAATCAGCATTCTTTTTTTACTTGAGCCATTTGGGAGCATCATGCAAACGAAACCGTATCTGACCCTCGACGATCTGAAGAAAATTGCCGCCGGCGCCGAAGCCGAAGCCCGTGCCAACAACTGGAATGTGGTCATTTCCGTGGTCGACGATGGCGGCCACCTGCTGTGGCTGCAACGCATGGACGGCGCTGCTCCGATCTCCTCGCAGATCGCCCCGGCCAAGGCCCGCACCGCTGCGCTGGGTCGCCGTGAAAGCAAGATCTATGAAGACATGATCAACAACGGCCGTTTCTCCTTCCTGTGCGCGCCTGAACTGGACGGCTTGCTGGAAGGCGGCGTGCCTATCGTGGTCGACGGTCAATGTGTCGGCGCGGTCGGCGTGTCGGGCGTGAAGTCGTCGGAAGACGTACAGATCGGCAAGGCAGGCATCGCCGCACTGGGTCTCTGATAGCGTTGATCGGTAACGATGTTGGCAGATGCGTAATTTGCTAATTAGTTGATTTTTAGCCGATTTTTGTCTACGGGCAAGCCCCTGAAATGCGCTTTCCGGCAATCTTAGGATTTGCTGGGGGGCGCATTTTGCGCTATAATCGAGCGGTTTAGCTAATTTAAATTCCGCCGTAGCGCATACCGAATCTTCCATCTCGTCCCAGCACGCCAACCAAGCTCCCCATTGCATCAAAACGGGGAATTTGCGCCGGTCGTCGGTTGGGTAACTGAGTGCAGAATCTCTGCAGCACGATCTGGTCAGGCCAGCGGCGGTAACAATCTCAGGAGTTACCCTTGCTGCCTCTTCTTTCTGGCCCTACCGTTCCGGCCATCCTCGCGCTAGCAGACGGGTCCGTTTTTCTTGGTGTTTCCATCGGCGCTGCCGGCAACACGACAGGTGAGGTGGTTTTCAACACCGCCATGACCGGCTACCAGGAAATTCTGACCGATCCCAGCTACAGCCAACAGATCGTCACACTGACTTACCCGCATATCGGCAATGCCGGCGTCAATCCCGAAGACGTCGAAGCCTCGCAGATTCACGCTGCCGGCCTGATCATCAAGGATCTGCCGCGTCTGACTTCCAATTTCCGCACCAAGCAAACACTGACCGAATACCTGCAAGCCAGCAACATCGTGGCCATTGCCGATATCGACACGCGCAAGCTGACCCGCATCCTGCGTGAAAAGGGCGCGCAAGGCGGCGCCATCGTCGCCGGCGAAACAAACATTGAAGCGGCAACCGCCAAGGCGCTGGAGCTGGCGCGCGGTTTCCCGGGACTGGCCGGCATGGACCTGGCCAAGGTCGTGTCGACCAGGCAAGCCTACAACTGGACCGAGACCGAGTGGAAACTGGGTCGCGGCTACGGTCAGCAGATCACGCCGAAATTCCACGTGGTCGCGTTCGACTACGGCGTCAAGTACAACATCCTGCGCATGCTCGCCGAGCGCGGCTGCAAAGTGACCGTGCTGCCGGCGCAGGCGTCCGCTGCTGAAGCGCTGGCCCTGAATCCGGACGGCATCTTCCTGTCCAATGGTCCCGGCGATCCGGAGCCATGCGACTACGCGATTGCCGCGTCCAGGGAACTGATCGAGCGCGGCATCCCGACCTTCGGCATCTGCCTCGGCCACCAGATCATGGCGCTGGCCTCCGGCGCCAAGACACTGAAGATGAAGTTCGGCCACCACGGCGCCAACCATCCGGTCCAGGACCTGGACACCAGGCAAGTGCTGATCACTTCGCAAAACCACGGTTTCGCCGTGGATGCCGCAACCTTGCCGGCCAACTGCCGCGTCACGCACGTGTCGCTGTTCGACGGTTCGCTGCAAGGTTTCGCCCGTACCGATAAGCCTGCGTTCTGCTTCCAGGGCCACCCCGAAGCATCGCCCGGGCCGCATGACATCGCCCCCCTGTTCGATAAATTTGTGGCGATGATGGAGAAAAAGAACCATGCCTAAGCGTAACGACATTAAAAGCATCCTGATCATCGGCGCTGGTCCGATCATCATCGGCCAGGCCTGCGAATTCGACTATTCCGGTGCGCAAGCCTGTAAGGCGCTGCGTGAAGAGGGCTACAAAGTCATCCTGGTCAATAGCAATCCCGCGACCATCATGACCGACCCTGAAATGGCCGACGTCACCTACATCGAGCCGATTACCTGGCAAGTGGTGGAACGCATCATCGCCAAGGAAAAGCCGGACGCGATCCTGCCGACCATGGGCGGCCAGACTGCGCTGAACTGCGCACTCGACCTGCACCGCAACGGCGTGCTCGAAAAATACGGTTGCGAACTGATCGGCGCCTCGCCGGAAGCCATCGACAAGGCCGAAGACCGCTCCAAGTTCAAGGACGCCATGACCAAGATCGGTCTGGGCTCCGCACGTTCGGGCGTGGCGCACACCCTGGAAGAATCGTGGGCGGTGCAGAAGGAACTGGGCTTCCCGGTCATCATTCGTCCATCGTTCACCATGGGCGGCACCGGCGGCGGCATCGCCTACAACGCCGAAGAATTCGAAACCATCTGCAAGCGCGGCCTGGAAGCATCGCCGACCACCGAACTGCTGATTGAAGAATCGCTGATCGGCTGGAAAGAGTACGAGATGGAAGTCGTGCGCGACAAGGCCGACAACTGCATCATCGTTTGCTCGATCGAAAACCTGGATCCGATGGGCGTGCACACCGGCGACTCCATCACTGTCGCACCGGCGCAAACGCTGACCGACAAGGAATACCAGATCATGCGTAACGCCTCGCTGGCGGTGCTGCGTGAAATCGGCGTCGATACCGGCGGTTCCAACGTGCAGTTCTCGGTCAATCCGGCCGACGGCCGCATGATCGTCATCGAAATGAATCCGCGCGTCTCGCGTTCGTCGGCGCTGGCTTCCAAGGCGACCGGTTTCCCGATCGCCAAGATCGCCGCCAAGCTGGCGGTTGGTTTTACTTTGGATGAGCTGCGCAACGAAATCACCGGCGGCGCGACGCCGGCCTCGTTCGAGCCGTCGATCGATTATGTCGTCACCAAGATTCCACGCTTTGCGTTCGAGAAATTCCCGCAAGCCGATAACCACCTGACCACGCAAATGAAGTCGGTCGGTGAAGTCATGGCGATCGGCCGCACCTTCCAGGAATCGTTCCAGAAAGCCCTGCGCGGCCTGGAAGTCGGCGTCGACGGCATGAACGAAAAGACCACCGACCACGAAACCATCAAGGAAGAACTGGGCGAGCCTGGTCCTGACCGTATCTGGTATGTGGGCGATGCATTCGCACAAGGTTTCACGCTGGAAGAAGTGCACGGCCTGACGCACATCGATCCGTGGTTCCTGTCGCAGATCAAGGAAATCGTCGATATCGAATTGTGGCTGGAAAGCAGCCAGACGCTGGAAGGTCTGGACAAGGCAACGCTGTACAAGCTCAAGCAAAAGGGTTTCGCCGACCGTCGCCTGGCCAAGCTGCTGAAGGTCACCGACACCGCCGTGCGGGAGAAGCGCCATGCGCTGAATATTCGCCCTGTCTACAAGCGCGTCGATACCTGCGCCGGCGAATTCTCGACCAATACCGCGTACATGTACTCGACCTATGAAGAAGAGTGCGAGTCGAAGCCGACCGACAAGAAAAAAATCATGGTCCTGGGCGGCGGTCCGAACCGCATCGGCCAGGGTATCGAATTCGACTATTGCTGCGTGCACGCTGCGCTGGCAATGCGCGAAGACGGTTACGAAACCATCATGGTCAACTGCAATCCGGAAACCGTCTCGACCGACTACGACACCTCCGACCGTCTGTATTTCGAATCGCTGACGCTGGAAGACGTGCTGGAAATCGTCGCGCTGGAAAAACCATACGGCGTGATCGTCCAGTACGGCGGCCAGACGCCGCTGAAGCTGGCGCTCGACCTGGAAGCCAACGGCGTGCCTATCGTCGGCACCTCGCCGGACATGATCGACGCTGCGGAAGACCGCGAGCGTTTCCAAAAACTGTTGCAAGACCTCGGCCTGCGTCAACCGCCGAACCGTACCGCGCGTACCGAAGCAGACGCACTGCGCCTGGCGCAGGAAATCGGTTATCCGCTGGTGGTGCGTCCGTCGTACGTGCTGGGTGGCCGCGCGATGGAAATCGTCCACGAGCAACGCGACCTCGAGCGCTATATGCGCGAAGCGGTCAAGGTGTCGCATGACTCGCCGGTGCTGCTGGACCGCTTCCTGAACGATGCGATCGAAGTCGACGTCGACTGCCTGTCGGACGGCGAGCGCACCTTCATCGGCGGCGTGATGGAACATATCGAACAAGCCGGCGTGCACTCTGGCGACTCGGCCTGCTCGCTGCCGCCTTACTCGCTGGCGAAAGACACCATCGAAGAACTGAAGCGCCAGACTGCATTGATGGCCAAGGGCCTCAACGTGGTCGGCCTGATGAACGTGCAGTTCGCGATCCAGCAAACTGAAGTCGACGGCAAGCTGCAAGACGTCGTCTTCGTACTGGAAGTGAACCCGCGTGCCTCGCGCACCGTGCCGTTCGTCTCCAAGGCAACCGGCCTGCAACTGGCCAAGATCGCCGCACGCTGCATGGTCGGCCAGTCGCTGGACAGCCAGGGCATCAAGAACGAAGTGATCCCGCCTTACTTCAGCGTCAAGGAAGCCGTGTTCCCGTTCGTCAAGTTCCCGGGCGTCGACACCATCCTCGGACCTGAGATGAAGTCGACCGGCGAAGTCATGGGCGTGGGCAAGACCTTCGGCGAAGCCTTCGTGAAGTCGCAGCTGGGCGCGGGCGTCAAGCTGCCGACATCGGGCAAGGTATTCCTGAGCGTCAAGGGCAGCGACAAGCCGCGCGCCGTGCAAGTGGCGAAGGATCTGGTCGGCCTCGGCTTCTCGATCGTCGCGACCAAGGGTACCGCCGCCGCCATCAGCGCGGCCGGCATTCCCGTGACCACCGTGAACAAGGTGGTTGAAGGTCGTCCGCACATCGTCGACATGATCAAGAACAACGAAATCACACTCGTGGTCAACACGGTCGAAGAGAAGCGCACCGCGATTGCCGACTCCGGCGCGATCCGTACTTCGGCACTGGCAGCGCGCGTGACGACGTTCACGACCATCGCCGGCGCAGAGGCTGCGGTGGAGGGCATGCGTCATCTGAATGCGCTGGATGTGTATGATTTACAAGGGCTGCATAAAGCTATACACTAAACCCTCATACACGTTTTATTGCTAGCCACAGAGGGCATCTGAGTATTCGATGCCCTCTGTGTCTTTTTTAACGGCAAACTCTGTATTTGCCCGCAAGGGCTGTTGGGACATTGCGCTGGGCGGACCACCGTTTCCAGGGCAATGTCCCAACAGCCTTATGGGGGCAAGTCATACAAAAGTGCCTCATTTTTTTGTTGAGAGTTTTATGAGTACAGTACCCATCACCAAGTATGGTGCAGAGCTTCTGAAGGAAGAGTTGCAACGTCTGAAAACCAAAGAACGTCCGGCCGTCATCAACGCGATTGCCGAAGCGCGCGCGCAAGGCGATCTGTCGGAAAACGCCGAATATGATGCCGCCAAGGAACGCCAGGCTTTCATCGAAGGCCGTATTGCGGATCTGGAAGGCAAGCTGGGTTCGTCGCTGATCGTCGATCCCGCGACCCTGAGCTCGGGCGCCGACGGACGCGTGGTGTTTGCTGCGACCGTCGATCTGGAAAATCTGGACAGCGGTGAAAAAGTCACCTATCAGATCGTCGGTATCGACGAAGCCGATATCAAGGTGTCGAAGGTGTCGGTGACATCGCCGATCGCACGTGCACTGATCGGCAAGAGCGCCGGCGACGTGGTTGCGGTCGAAGCGCCATCGGGCGTGCGCGAGTATGAAATTCTGAAAGTGCGCTACGTTTAAGTCATGGCGTAAAAGGCCGACGCAGGTGCTGTTGATGAGCTGGAAATAATTTACGGCACTCTGCGATGGTTAAGAAAATGCCCGCTGAAGCGGGCATTTTTTCTTGCTCAAATCCGATGGGTGGATGATCAGCCCATGGATTTTTTTGCACTCTTCTGACGCGGTTTGGCGCGCTTGATCGAGCCGCCCGCCGTAACGCGTTCGTTACCCTTGATCATGACCTTGGTCACCGATGGGCGCTTGGTGCCGCTGGCGCTGGGCTTGACGATGGTGACTTCGCGCATGCCCTTGCCGCGTGTTTCGCTGCGTTCCTTGACGGCGTCCTTCTTGGGACGGAAGATCACCAGCAGCTTGCCGATGTGTTGCACCGGCGCGGCTTTCAGTTCTTCGCAGATGGTGTCGTAAATGGCGACGCGGGCTTCGCGGTCATCTCCGAACACGCGCACCTTGATAAGGCCGTGGGCGTTCAGGCTGGCATCGATTTCTTTGGTGACTGCAGGCGTCAGGCCGCCTTCGCCGACGATCACGACAGGGCTCAGGCCATGCGCTTCGGCGCGCAATTCACTGCGCTCTGCAGGAGTAAGTTTCAACATAGTTTGTTTCCGGTGGGAGAGCGGCTTGTAGCCTGAGGCCGGCAAGAACCGGACCGAACTCTGTCCCTCAATATTTAAAACCAGTATTCTACGCGAATGGCAAAGAAGAAATTAAACAAAAACTGGCTGCACGATCACATTAACGACCCGTATGTGAAGCTTGCGCAGAAGGAAGGCTATCGCGCACGCGCGGCCTACAAGCTCAAGGAAATCGACGAGGAAGAGAAGCTGATCAAGCCCGGCCAGGTCATCGTCGACCTCGGCTCGACGCCCGGCAGCTGGTCGCAGTACGCCCGCAACAAGCTGGCCGGCCTCGAAGGCGGCGGCATCCGCGGCACCATCATCGGGCTGGACATGCTGCCGATGGATCCGATTGCCGACGTCCACTTCATCCAGGGCGACTTCCGCGAGGAGGATTCCCTGCGCCAGCTGGAAGCGATTCTGTCTGGTGCTGTCCGACATGGCGCCCAACCTGTCCGGCGTAGCGATTTCCGATGCGGCGCGGGTCGAGCATCTTATCGATCTGGCAATTGAATTCGCTCAGGCGCACATGAAGCCGACCGGCTCCGTGCTCGTGAAATGCTTCAACGGCACCGGCTACAACGAGCTGGTGCACAAATTCCGGGCCGAATTCAAGACGGTGATGTCGAAGAAGCCCAAGGCCAGTCGCGACAAGTCGTCGGAAATTTTCCTTCTGGGCAAGGTTTTGAAAAATCCGCAGTAAGCCTTGCGCGTATTTTTCCGTAAAAATCGCGTAATAAACCGGTATTTGGCGCATTTTCCTTCTTGATTTCACGCTGTCCGGCCACACATCAACTGCAGGAAACCTTCTTTGGCAGGTCCGAAAGGCGTCATTTGTACCGGTTTTTTGCGTTGTTTTCATGTCGTTTCCAGCGCGATGTTGCCGTCTTTCCGCATTCAAGTTTGCCCGCCGGTTTGCCGTAGTTCAGAGCAGGGCTGCCGGTATGGACGGTTTCCTAGTAAGCGCAGATGAATCCGGGTAAAATCGGATATATATAAGGTAATGAGGCGCGCTCGCGTCGGAGGAGTTCTAGTGAACAACATGTTTTCCAAAGCCGCCATCTGGGTGGTCATCGCGCTTGTGCTGTTTATGGTCTTTAAACAGTTCGACAGCCGCAGTGCGGCGTCCGGCGCTACAGCGATCGCTTACTCCGACTTCATCAGCGAAGTAAAAGCCGGTCACATCAAAGACGCCACCATCGAAGATCGCAGCATCATCGCAACCACGCAAGATGGTAAAAAGGTCAAAACCGCCGCGACCTATCTGGACCGCGGCCTGGTCGGCGATCTGCTGAACAACGGCGTGAAATTCGACGTCAAGCAGCCTGAAGAGCAATCCTTCCTGTCGCAAGTATTCATTTCCTGGTTCCCGATGCTGTTGCTGATCGGCGTCTGGGTGTTCTTCATGCGCCAGATGCAGGGCGGCGGCAAGGGCGGCGCGTTCTCCTTCGGCAAATCGAAGGCGCGCATGCTTGATGAAAACAGCAATTCGGTCACCTTCGCCGACGTCGCCGGTTGCGACGAAGCGAAAGAAGAAGTGCAGGAGCTGGTCGAATTCCTGCGCGATCCAACCAAATTCCAGAAACTCGGCGGCCGCATTCCCCACGGCGTGCTGATGGTCGGTCCTCCGGGCACCGGTAAGACATTGCTGGCGCGCGCCATTGCCGGCGAAGCCAAGGTGCCGTTCTTCACCATCTCCGGTTCCGACTTCGTTGAAATGTTCGTCGGCGTGGGCGCGTCGCGTGTCCGCGACATGTTCGAAAACGCCAAGAAGCACGCACCGTGCATCATCTTCATCGATGAAATCGATGCGGTCGGTCGCCATCGCGGCGCCGGCATGGGCGGCGGCAACGACGAACGTGAACAGACACTGAACCAGATGCTGGTCGAGATGGACGGTTTTGAAGCCAACTCGGGCGTCATCGTGATCGCCGCCACCAACCGCGCCGACGTGCTCGACAAGGCGCTGCTGCGTCCGGGCCGTTTCGACCGTCAGGTGATGGTCGGTTTGCCGGACATCCGCGGCCGCGAACAAATCCTGTACGTTCACATGCGCAAAGTGCCTATCGCTCCTGACGTCAAGGCCGACATCCTGGCACGCGGCACGCCTGGTTTCTCCGGCGCCGACCTTGCCAACCTGGTGAACGAAGCCGCATTGTTCGCCGCGCGCCGCAGCAAGCGCCTGGTGGAAATGCAGGACTTCGAAGATGCCAAGGACAAGATCGTCATGGGTCCGGAACGCAAGTCCGCCGTGATGCGCGAAGAAGAACGCCGCAATACCGCGTTCCACGAGTCCGGCCACGCGGTTGTAGCCAAGCTGCTGCCGAAGGCGGATCCGGTCCACAAGGTCACCATCATGCCGCGCGGTTATGCACTCGGCCTGACCTGGCAGTTGCCTGAACATGATCGCGTCAACATGTACAAGGACAAGATGCTGGAAGAAATCGCCATCCTGTTCGGCGGTCGTATCGCAGAAGAAATCTTCATGCACCAGATGTCGACCGGCGCCTCCAACGACTTTGAGCGCGCAACCAAGCTGGCACGCGCCATGGTGACACGCTACGGCATGTCGGAAGCGCTGGGCACGATGGTCTACGAAGACACCGAGCAAGACGCCTACTTTGGCCGCATGTCGTCGAAGACCGTTTCGGAAGCGACGCAGCAAAAGGTCGACGCTGAAATCCGCAGTATCCTCGACACGCAATACGCACTGTCGCGTCGTCTGCTGGAAGAGAATCGCGACAAGGTCGAAGTCATGGCGCAAAAGCTGCTCGACTGGGAAACCATCGACGCCGACCAGATCAGCGACATCATGGCGGGCAATGAACCGCGTCCGCCTAAGTCGGGTATCCCGGCCAAGAAGTCTTCCGACAATACGCCAGGCGATATTTCGCCGACCGCCACCGCTCCCGCCTGATTGCGGGGTAGGGTGCACAGCTGGTCTCAGGGTGAGGAGCAATCCTCGCCCTTTTTCTTTGTTTGGCGCGGAAGTGCATAGACAGCCGGCAAGCAGCAGTGGCAAGCAGTCCGGAGACGGGCACAATCAATAACGACAAATCATCGCCTGCAGGCACTTCGGGCGCCAGGTTTGAAAACGATGCAGCTTCAATGAGTCAACACACTCTACAATGCGGGCGCTACCGCCTTTCCGTTGCGCCGGGGCGCAGGCCTCTGGTCATGGGCATCCTCAACGTCACTCCCGATTCCTTTTCCGATGGCGGCAGCTACTCCGCGCTTGAGTTCGCCTTGTCGCATGCCGAACAGATGATCGCCGACGGTGTCGACATCATCGACATCGGCGGCGAATCGACCCGTCCGGGCATTCCGCCGGTGCCGCTGGATGAAGAACTGCGGCGCGTGATGCCGGTGATTTACGCCTTGCGTGATTGCGGCAAGCCGCTGTCGATCGATACCTACAAGCCGGAGGTCATGCGCGAGGCGCTGATTGCAGAGGTCGACATGATCAATGACATCAACGGTTTCCGTGCTCCCGGCGCCATCGATGCAGTCAGGGATAGCGCCGCGGGACTATGCATCATGCACATGCAGGGCGAGCCCCAGACCATGCAGCAGCAGCCGAGTTATGGCGACGTGGTGGCGGAAGTAATCGCCTTCCTGCAGGAACGCGTCGGCGCACTGGAAGCTGCGGGCGTGAGACATGAGCGCATTTGCATTGATCCCGGCTTCGGCTTCGGCAAGAGCGTCGGCCACAATTACGACTTGCTGCGCAATACCCGCAGCCTGATCGATACGCTCGATCTGCCGCTGCTGGCCGGCATGTCGCGCAAATCCATGATCGGTGCAATCACCGGCAAGCCGCTTGACCAACGCCTGGCCGGCAGCCTCGGCGCGGCCTTGGCAGCAGCGGCGCAAGGTGCGATGATCATTCGTGTGCATGACGTCGCGGAGACCGTCGACGCGCTCAACGTGTGGCAAGCCGGCATGGCCGGGGACGGCGTGAAAACAATTTATAAAAATACCTGACAAGAAAGAGCTCAGAATCATGGCTGCAAAATACTTTGGTACCGATGGCGTGCGCGGACGTGTGGGAACTGCACCGATTACGCCCGATTTCGTGATGCGCCTCGGCTATGCCGCCGGCAAGGTGCTGACCAAGACCTGGTCTTCCTCGGCCAAGCCGACCGTGCTGATCGGCAAGGACACGCGGATTTCCGGCTACATGCTGGAGGCCGCATTGGAAGCCGGCTTTGCCGCTGCCGGTGTGGATGTGATGCTGGCCGGACCGGTACCGACGCCGGCGGTGGCCTACCTCACCCGCGCATTGCGACTGTCGGCCGGCGTGGTGATTTCGGCCTCGCATAATCCGTATCACGACAACGGCATCAAGTTTTTCTCCGCGTCGGGCAACAAGTTGCCGGATGCGGTGGAAGCGGAGATCGAAGCGGAGCTCGAACAGCCCATGGATTGCGTGTCTTCCGAAAAGCTCGGCAAGGCCAAGCGCCTGGACGACGCCCAGGGCCGCTACATCGAATTCTGCAAGAGCACCTTCCCGAACGATCTCGATCTGCACGGCATGCGCATCGTGGTCGATTGCGCGCATGGCGCGGCTTACCATATCGCGCCGCATGTGTTCCACGAACTCGGCGCCGAAGTCATCACGATCGGCAACAAGCCCGACGGCCTCAACATCAATGAAGGTTTTGGCGCGACGGCGCCGGAGGCCTTGTCCAGGTCTGTGCTGGCAAACAAGGCGCACGTCGGCATTGCGCTTGACGGCGACGCCGACCGGCTGGTGATGGTGGACGCTGCGGGTCGCATCTATAACGGCGACGAGCTGCTGTACGTGATGGTCAAGGACCGTCTCGCCACCGGCCCGGTGCCGGGTGCAGTCGGCACGCTGATGACCAACATGGCGCTGGAAGTCGCTTTCAAGAAAATGGGTATCGGTTTCGCGCGCGCTAAAGTGGGTGACCGCTACGTTCTGGAGACCTTGCAGGAACGCGGCTGGCTGCTGGGCGGCGAAGGCTCGGGTCATTTGCTCTGCCTGGACAAGCACACCACCGGCGACGGCATTGTCTCGGCGTTGCAGGTCTTGTCCGCGCTCAAGCGCGCCAGCCTCAGCCTGGCCGACATGACGGCAGACATTCGTCTCTATCCGCAAGTCCTCATCAACGTGAAGATCCCGGCCGGCTTCGACTGGAAAACCAATCCCGGCATGCAAGCTGAAAAGGACGCCGTCGAACAGGCGCTGGGCGACAGCGGCCGTGTGCTGATCCGTCCTTCCGGCACCGAGCCCCTGATCCGCGTGATGGTCGAGGCGCAGCAGGCCGACGTGGCGCAGACGATGGCAAGGCGGATTGCTGATAAAGTAACGGCCTGAAGCGTGCAGTGACGCCGGTCGCACCGACCGGCAAGCAGCGCGAGGAGCAGGAGCCGGGAAAGGGCTGCTGCCCGGTGATGCCACTCCATGGCGTCGCTCATTACAAGTCAAAACATACCCGCGAATGTCAAAAGACCAGTTACATATCCTGTTAGTCGAAGACGAGCCCAGCATCGCCGAGCTGCTGCGGTTCACCATGCAGGGCGCCGGATTCATCACGTCCATCGCCAGCGACGCGGCGCAGGCGCGCAAGTTGATCGCCGACGCGCTGCCGCATCTGGTGTTGCTGGACTGGATGTTGCCAGATACGTCCGGCCTGGGATTGCTCAGCGAATGGCGCCGCGACGCACGCACGGCTGCTTTGCCGGTGATCATGCTGACCGCCAAGGGGATGGAAGAAGACAAAGTCAAGGGACTCAACGAAGGCGCCGACGACTACGTCACCAAACCGTTTTCGCCGAAGGAGCTGGTGGCGCGCGTGCAGGCGCTGCTGCGCCGCAAGGCGCCGGAAGTGGGGCAACAAAGCCTGACTTACGGCTTGCTCGGCATCGATACCGAACGCCATCGCGTGACGGTCGATCAGCAAGAGGTCGAGCTCGATCAGGCTGAATTCAAACTGCTGCGCTACCTGGTGGCGCATCCCGAGCGCATCTTTTCGCGCGCGCAATTGCTGGACAAGGTCTGGGGCGACCATACCTTCATCGAAGAGCGCACCGTCGACGTCCACATCATGCGCCTGCGCAAATCGCTGGGCGCCGCCGCCGACTACGTCAAGACGGTACGCGGCATGGGCTACAAGCTCAGCATGGAAGAAAAATAGTCAAACCATTCCGCGACGGCGTTGATTGCCGTCGCATCAACATGACGACGCCATGCGTTGTCAATCCAGCGGAATCGACCTGTAGCGATTCACTTCCTGCGGCGACACAAAGCCCGCACGATTATCCCAGCTGTTCCTGATGTACGACACCACGGCAGCCACTTCCTGATCGTTGAGCAGTTGCCCGAACGGCGGCATGCCGTAAGGACGCGGATTGCCTTGCGTTGAAGGAGGGAAGCCGCCATTGAGCACCATCCTGATCGGATTCACTGCCGAACCCATGGTCAATGCACGGTTGCCGTTCATCGGCGGATAAGCCGGTGCGATGCCCTGGCCGCCGGCCTTGTGGCATTCGGCGCAATGCTGCTCATAAATCTTCGCGCCCGCCTGCATCACGCGATCCGCCGTGGCCTTGTCGGGTTGCGGCGTATCGAAAGCGGGCGGCGGGTCGTTTTGCGGCAACGACTTCAGATAGACCGCCATGGCCTGGATGTCGCTGTCGTTGAGATGCTGCAAGCTGCGGCTGACGACTTCCGCCATCGGTCCGAATACGGTGCTGCGCGGCGATACGCCGGTTTTCAGCAGCGCCGTGATGTGTTGCAGTTCCCAGTTGCCGAGACCGGCTTCGGCGTCCGAGGTCAATGACGGCGCGTACCAGTTCATGATCGGAATCAGGCCGCCGCCCAGGTCGGATTTGGCCACCGTTGCACCGAAGGCGTTGCGCGTGGTGTGGCAGGCGCTGCAATGGCCCAGGCCCTGCACCAGGTAGGCGCCGCGGTTCCATTCGACCGATTGTTTGCTGTCGGCGCGATAGGCGCCGGGCGTGAAGTACAGCGCACGCCAGCCGGCCAGCAGGATGCGATTGTTATACGGGAAGCGCAGCGCATGTTCCTGGCTAGGCTGGCGCACCGGCGTCACGGTTTGCATATAAGCGAACAGTGCGTTGGAATCTTCGCGGGTGACCTTGGTGTAGTTCGTGTATGGGAAAGCCGGGTAAAGGAAGCTGCCGTCCTTCGATTTGCCGTGATGCAAGGCGCGCCAGAAATCGTTGGCGCTCCAGGAGCCGAGGCCGGTTTCCT
>NZ_AJHH01000463.1 GCF_000256565.1 Herbaspirillum lusitanum P6-12
CGGCCGCTGCGCTTTCGGCGTCCTCGTGATCGATGAATTCGCTGCCGATCATGACAGCCGGCACCGCTATGATCAACAGCAGCAGCGCCAGCAGGATACGTTTGAGGGATGTCATGGCGTGTTCCTTATTGCGCCACGCTGCCGCAAGGCAACGGTAACTTGACGGTCGTCGCGGCGGCCGGACGAGCGCCTTCCGGAACGGTTTGTGCGGCAAGCCAGCTGCTGGCGGCGTTGATGTCTTCCAGCGACAGACGTTGCGTGATCTGGGCCATGCAATCCGGCGCCCTGGCTCTGCGCACGCCATTCCTCCATGCCCCGAATTGCGAATTGATATAGTCGCGCGGCAAACCGATCAGGCCGGGCACCGCAGGCGCGACGCCGGTCAGGGCCTGTCCATGGCAGGCGATGCAGGCCGGTACTTTCTTGCTGCTGTCGCCGTTCATGACCAGCGCGCGCCCGCGCTCCAGCACGGCGGGTGTCGCTTCAACCGGCTGCGGCGCCGGGTAGGGCGGATGCTGGGCGGAAAAGTAGGCGGCGATTTCGTGCAGATAAGCATCCGACAGATGATCGAGCAGGTAAGTCATCAGCGGATACTGGCGATTGCCGTCGCGGAAGTTGGTCAGCTGGTTGTAGAGATAGCCTTCCGGTTTGCCGGCGATGCGCGGATAGTAGCCGTCGCTGGAGGCGCGGCCTTCCTTGCCGTGGCAGGCGGTACAGGCGGCGACGCGTTGAGCGATGGTGTCGGGCAATTGCTGTGCGTGGACAGGGGCAGCGGCGGCAATCCAGAGCGTCGACAGCGCCAATAGTGCAGCGCTTGCAGTGCGTGCAGTACGTGAAGCGACAGATGAAAACATAAGGCTGGCCATATAGTCTCGTTGTAAGTTATATGAGGCGAGCTGATCGGGCGACGGAGTCGAATGATCGCGTGGTGTTTGCATTGTAACGGAGCGGCCCTTCTTCATGCCTGCACACCCGTTGCGCAAAAATCGAAGTACAGTATGGGCTGTTGCAGTACAGATAAATGACCAGGCAATGACCAAAGGCAAAATCCAATCATGAACGACAAGTCCTTCGAGCAGGCCGTCGTTGCCGAGCGCGGCATGCTGGTGCGGTTCGCGCGCCTGCATTTGCAGGAAGATGCGGCCGAAGACGCGGCCCAGGAAGCCCTGTTGGCGGCCTTGCAGAACCCGGCAGGCTATTCGGGCAAGTCCGCGCTGCGCACCTGGCTGGTGGGCATCCTCAAGCACAAGATCGTCGATGTGTTGCGCAAGGAAAAGAAATACGTCCAGGCCGGCCCGGCTGAAATCGGCGACCCGGGCGACTTCGATGTCCTCTTCGACGACACCGGTCACTGGGCGGAAGCGCCCGCTGACTGGGGCAATCCGGCCGAAACACTGCAGCAGGCGCAGTTCTTCGACATCATGGATTTTTGCCTCAACAAGCTGACGCCGGTGATGGCGCGCGTGTTTTCCATGCGCGAGCTGTTCGAGTTCGAGATTGCCGAAATCTGCAAGGAACTGAAGATCACCGCCGGCAACTGCAGCGTCCTGCTATACCGCGCGCGCATGCAGCTGCGCTTGTGCCTGGACCAGAACTGGTTTGAAGGCCGCAAGGCCTGATCCTGCCTGCCGAACTTTCCTTCCACCTCCGCAGCCGTTACAATAGCGCCCACGCCCCCGTAGCTCAGTGGATAGAGCGATCCCCTCCTAAATACAATTGGGCACCGGCATCCGAAAGGCGCCGCGTGAATGGAGTCAAATTCGGTGAACCCTGACAGCGCCCGCAGTGCTTATGCTGCAAGCGGCTGCTGGCAATACCGAGCCAAGCCGCATCGAACCTCATGATGCGGAAGGTGTAGAGACTAGACGGCTCCGGCCTGCAGACTGCAAGTTGCAAGTCCATGGCCAAGGTATAGTCCAGACCACAAACAGGTTTCCTGGTGGCGAAAGCCATGGTGGTACGAAGGGATAGGTCACACGTTCGATCCGTGTCGGGGGCGCCAGACAAAAAAAAGCGCAGAAGAGAAATCTTCTGCGCTTTTTTCTTTTTGCGGCCGGATCAGTTGCCGGTCAATGTCCCTGATACAGGTTGTCCCTGCCGGGCGCCTGCGAAGACGGGGCGGGGCCGGACGATGGCGCCGCCTGCGTTTCCGAATTCGGATTCTTCGACCAGCCGAAGAAGTTCGACAGCGCATCGACCACGCCGCCGCCGTCCACACCCAGCGAGGCCACGAAACCGTTGCCCGGCGTGAAGTTTTCATAGTACGGCTCGCCGTCGATGAAGCGGATGCCTTCAGGCACTGGCAAGTCGAATTGCGGCACACCCTTCAAGGCCTTGGCCATGTAGTCGACCCAGATCGGCAGCGCCAGCTGTGCGCCGAATTCCTTGCTGCCCAGGCTCTTGGGCTGGTCATAGCCCATCCAGACGACCGTCGCCAGGGTGCGCTGGTAGCCGGCGAACCAGCCATCGACGGCGTCATTGGTGGTACCGGTCTTGCCGGCCAGGTCGCTGCGGCCGATGCTGTTGCTGCGCGCACCCGTACCCCCCTGGGCCACCGACTTGAGCATGCTGGTCATCATGTAGCTGTTGCGCTCCGACACCACACGCGGTGCGCCATTGCCCACGATCAGCGGCTCGGCCTTGGACAGCGCCTGGCCACGCGCATCGGTGATCTGGGAGATCAGGTAGGGCTGGACCTTGTAGCCGCCGTTGGCAAACACCGAGTAGGCCGCCGAGAGCTGCAGCGGATTGGTCTGGCCCGCACCCAGCGCCATCGGCAGGTAGGGCGGCACTTTGTCGGCATCGAAACCGTAGGTACCGGTGATGAAGTCCTTGGCATAGGGCACGCCGATGTAGTCCAGCGTACGGATGGCCACCAGGTTCACCGACTTCTGCAGGGCAGTGCGCACGGTGATGGGGCCGGCCGGGGTCTCGTCATCCCTGGGCTCCCAGTTCGGCTGGCCGTTGCCGGCCGGATAGGACACCGGCGCGTCATTGATGATGGACGCAGGCGCAAAACCTTTTTCCAGCGCCGCCGAATAGATGAAGGGCTTGAACGTCGAGCCGGGCTGGCGCCACGCTTGCGTTACGTGGTTGAAGTTGTTCTGCGTGAAATCGAAGCCGCCCACCAGCGCGCGGATGGCGCCGTTCTGCGGCGTCACCGACACCAGCGTGGCTTCCACTTCGGGCAACTGCACGATTTGCCAATTCTTCTTGCCGTCCTGCATGACGCGGATCACCGCGCCGAACTTCAGCGTGTCGCCTGACAGCGTGATCTTGTCGCCGCTGCGGATCACCGCCTGGATCTGTTTCGGATCGGCCGACAGCACGACGGCGGCAAGGATATCGTCGTTGTCGGGGTAGTCATCCATGGCGTCGTCAATGGCCTGGGCGCGGTCTTCGTCCTTCGACGGCAAATCGATGGTTTCTTCCGGACCGCGATAGCCGTGGCGACGGTCGTAGTCCATCACACCCTTGCGCACCGCATCGTAGGCCGCCTTCTGGTCGGCGGCATTGATGGTCGTGGTGACGGTGATGCCGTGGGTATAGGTGTCTTCCTTGTACTGGGCGTACACCATCTGGCGCACCATTTCATTGACGTATTCGGCATGCACGTTGTACTGGTTGCCCGGTGCGCGCACCTTCAGTTCTTCCTTGGCGGCCTTTTCATATTGCGCCTTGGTGATGAAGCCCACGTCCAGCATGCGCTGCAGGATGTACTGCTGGCGGATATGGGCGCGCTTGGGATTGACGATGGGGTTGTAGGCCGAGGGCGCCTTGGGCAGGCCGGCCAGCATGGCCGCTTCGGCCAGGGTGACGTCCTTGAGGTCCTTGCCGAAGTAGGTGCGGGCGGCGGCGGCGAAGCCGAAGGCGCGCTGGCCCAGGTAGATCTGGTTCATGTAGACCTCCAGGATCTGGTCCTTGGTCAAGGCATGTTCGATCTTGTTGGCCAGCAGCACTTCATACAGCTTGCGCGAGACGGTTTTTTCCTTGGTCAGGAAGACGTTGCGCGCCACCTGCATGGTGATCGTGCTGGCGCCCTGGCTGGCGTGGCCGCGCACCACGTCGGTGGCGATGGCGCGCGCGATGCCGATATAGTCGATGCCGCCGTGCTGGTAGAAACGGTTGTCTTCGATCGCCAGCACCGCGTTCTTCATATTGGCGGGGATGTCGTCGAGCTTGACCAGGCTGCGCTTTTCCTCGCCGAATTCGCCGAGCAGCACGTTGTCTGCGGAGTAGATGCGCAACGGGATCTTCGGCCGGTAATCGGTGATCACGTCCAGCGACGGCAGGCGCGGATTGATGAAGATCAGCGCATAGGCGATGATCAGCGCGCCGATGACGGCGAGGCCGAGCACCGAGAAGGCAAGGAACTTGGCGATGTTGGGATTGAGGAAGCCGCGTTGACGCGAAAGGTGGTGCAAGCGAGAATTGAAGCGCATGGTTATTGTAGGAAACCGTCGCAAAGTCAGGGCAGTGTGGTGTGCGCCAGCTTGATCTTGAAACGGCCTCGTAGTGAAGGGCGTGCCGTATCTTACAACATGGGCCGGGCGCAACAGCCGATCTGCGGACTATCATGGCCACGATTGTGTTTCCAAATGTATGCGGGGGCCTGTTTCGGTGCGAGGTCGTAATAAAAGAACATCAAACGGGAGCCAGACCGGCATTGTTTGTTGTTCAAAGGTAATGGATCGCACCGGCCGCGACAGCCGGTCGTGGTTAGATATCGCTCGAATACCGCCCGGAAGCAGCATAGATACACCATCGCCGCGCGCAATCGGTACAATGCGGTCTTTCTTCTTTAATTGAGTCGCGGCAAAGGCATTCCCGCCCCGACCTTCGATCTTATCCCTCGGCATACTTATGGCAGTCATTTCCCTCTCCAATGCGCAGCTCGCATTCGGACACGTCCCGCTTCTCGATCATGCGGAATTTTCGCTGGAAACCGGCGAGCGCGTCGGCCTGATCGGCCGCAACGGCACCGGCAAGTCGTCCTTGCTGAAAATCATCGCCGCCGTTTCCAAGCTGGACGACGGTTTGCTGGTCATGCAGCAGGGCCTGAAAATCGCCTACGTTGATCAGGAGCCGCATTTCCCTGCCGAGATGACGATCTTCAACGCGGTCGCTTCCGGCCTCGGCGAATTGCCGGCGCTGTTGGCCGAATACGAATCGCTGACCGGCCAGTTCGGCGGCGACAACGACGAAGCGCTCATGGAGCGCATGCACGACATCCAGCTGATCCTTGACGCGGCCGATGCCTGGAGCCTGAACAACAAGGTCGAGACCACGCTCGACAAGCTCAACCTCAAGGGCGAAGCCCTCATCGGCGAACTGTCGGGCGGCATGCAAAAGCGCGTGGCGCTGGCCTGCGGCCTGGTCGGCGCGCCTGACGTACTGCTGCTGGACGAGCCGACCAACCATCTGGATTTCGGCTCCATCCTGTGGCTTGAAGGCCTGCTGCGCGACTACAAGGGCAGCGTGCTGTTCGTCACCCATGACCGCAGCTTCCTCGACAATGTCGCCACGCGCATCATCGAACTCGACCGCGGCAAGCTGTTGTCCTTCCCGGGCAATTTCAGCACCTATCAGGCGCGCAAGGAAGAGTTGCTGGACAACGAAGAAGTCGAGAACGCCAAGTTCGACAAATTCCTGGCGCAGGAAGAAGTCTGGATCCGCAAGGGCGTCAAGGCGCGCCGCACGCGCGACGAAGGCCGCGTGCGCCGCCTTGAATCACTGCGCCTCGAGCGCAGCGCGCGCCGTGATCGCCAGGGCCAGGTCAAGCTGGAAGTATCGTCCGGCGAACGTTCCGGCAAGATCGTGGCGGAACTCGAGAACGTCAGCAAGTCGTACGGCGGCAAGACCATCGTGCGCGATTTCAGCGGCATCCTCATGCGCGGCGACAAGATCGGCCTGATCGGCCAGAACGGCGCCGGCAAGACCACGCTGCTGAAGCTGATTCTCGGTGAAGAAACCGCCGACGCCGGCACCGTCCGCCAGGGCACCAAATTGCAGGTCGCGTACTTCGACCAGATGCGCACCCAGCTCAACGAAGAAGCCACCCTGGCCGACACCATCGCGCCGGGCAGCGACTGGGTGGAAGTCAACGGCCAGCGCCGGCACGTGATGACGTACCTGGGCGACTTCCTGTTCGCGCCGGAACGCGCGCGTTCACCGGTGCGCACCTTGTCCGGCGGCGAGCGCAATCGCTTGTTGCTGGCGCGCCTGTTTGCCAAACCGGCCAACGTGCTGGTGCTCGATGAACCGACCAACGATCTCGACATCGACACGCTCGAACTGCTGGAAGAATTGCTGGAGGATTACGAAGGCACCGTGTTCCTGGTGAGCCATGACCGGACCTTCCTCGACAACGTCGTCACGCAGGTGATCGCCTCCGAAGGCGACGGCGTGTGGAAGGAATATGTCGGCGGCTACAGCGACTGGGAGCGCGTGCGCGCCAGCTCGCAGGCCAGCGCGAAGAAGTCGGACGGCAAGAGCGAATCCAAGCCGGCCGAACTGCCGGTGGCGGCGCCTGCCGTCGCCAAGCCGAAGAAGCTCAGCTACAAGGAGCAGCGCGAGCTCGAAGACTTGCCGAAGCTGATTGCGCAACTGGAAGAAGAACAGGCGGCGATTTCCGCCAAGCTGGCTGATCCGGATCTGTACAAGGCGGGCGGGGACGAAGCGGGGCGCCTGAATGCGCGCTTCGCCGAGATCGACGGTTTGTTGCTGGAAAATCTGGAACGCTGGGAAGTGATTGAAGCGCGTTCGAAAGGCTGATTAGCAGCAGTAGTGCAGGACCGGCGTCTTCAACTTCAGTTGGGACGCCGGCTTGCATGACGTAACTCCGGCAGCCTCTCACGCATGCTGTCGGCGTCTTCTGCATCGGGACGCAAGGCCAGGTAGGCCTCCAGGTCGTCCAGCGCCGCCTGCGGTTCAGCCAGGTTGGCGTATGCCAGGCCGCGATCGCGGCGTTCGGTAATTTCATCGGGCAATAAAATCACCAGGCGCTCCTGCACCTCCAGCACACCTTGCCAGCGTTGCGAGTCGGTGTAGATGGCTTTCAGGTTGCGCAGCATGCGGGTCAGGATTTCGCGCGGATGGGCGGCGCGCAGATACGCCGCCAGCGGCAATTCGTCGCCGTATTCCTGCTGTTCGAGATAAGGTTCGAGGCGCTCTTCGAGCTCTTCGCGCGACAGGCTGGCGCCGTTCATCGGGTCGAGCACGATGTCGCCCGATTGCACCGACAGCTTCATCAGGAAATGGCCGGGGAAGGAAATGCCCTTCATGTTCAAGCCGATCTGCTGTCCTAACTCCATGTACACCACCGCCAGCGAAATCGGAATGCCGCGGCGCGAGGTCAGCACACGATGGATGTAGCTGTTGTCGGGATCGTAATAATTGTTGATGTTGCCGGCGAACGCCAGCTCCTGGAAAAAGAAGTGGTTGAGCATTCGCAATTTTTGGATATGCGATGCATCCGGGGACAGACGCTGCTTCAACTTGAGCGCCAGGGTATCCATCTCGATCTGGCATGCGGACAAATCCAGGTCGGGATGCGCATCTTGCCCCAGCGCCAGAGCCGATTCAAAAAGCGGAATCGAATCGTCTTGACGAACCAGCGAAGAAAAATATTCGAGCGGTGTAAGCGTCATATATTGAACATGCTATCAAAATATGCGCGCTTGTGAAATGTTTGGCTGGCAATGGAGCATCAACGCAACATTGCCTCGTCCAGGCAAGCTTTCAACGGCCGATGCGCTTGAAGTCGCGGAATCGGAATCCCATCGCCATCAAGGCGCCGAAATACGTTACCCCACATGCCGCAAACACCAGCAGCAACGCGCCGATGCGCTCGGCCGGATGGGCGCGCATGGCGATCCAGTCGAAATGCCGCGCCACTGCCAGCGCCACACCGCCGAGCAGGAACAGCGCACCGGTCAGTTTGATCAGGAACATGCGCCAGCCCGGTTGCGGCGTGTAGATGTTGCGGCGGCGCAGGCCCCAGAACAGGAATGCCGCATTCAGGCAGGCGCCCAGCCCGATCGACAAGGCCAGGCCGGCATGCGCGATCAACGGCACGAAAATGTAGTTCATCAACTGTGTCGCGATCAGCACGCCGACGGCGATCTTGACCGGCGTGCGGATGTCTTGTTTGGCGTAGAAGCCGGGCGCCAGGATTTTCACCAGGATCAGGCCGATCAGGCCGACGCCGTAGGCGATTAGTGCCCGGCCTGTCATGTCGACCGAGACCGTGTCGAATTTACCGTAATGGAACAGGGTGGCAGTCAGCGGCTCCGACAGCGTCGCCAGACCCACCGCACAGGGCAGCGCCAGCAGGAAGGTCAGGCGCAGGCCCCAGTCCAGTAGCGCCGAATATTCGGCCATGTCGTTTTCGGCGTGCGCGTTCGACAGGCTGGGCAACAGGATGGTGCCTAGCGCCACGCCGAGCAGCGCGGTCGGGAATTCCATCAGGCGGTCGGCGTACGACAGCCAGGACACGCTGCCATGCGCCAGGCGCGAGGCGATGTTGGTGTTGATCATCAGGCTGATCTGCGCGGCCGAGACCGCAAACACTGCCGGGCCCATTTTCTTGAGCACGCGCCTGACGCCCTCGTCGGACAAGCCGATCATTGGATTGAGGTACAGGCGCGGCAGCATGCCGATCTTGATCAGCGCGGGAATCTGCAAGGCGACTTGCAACACGCCGCCGACGAATACCGCAAACGCCATCGCGTAGATGGGCTGGTCGAGGTAAGGCGCCACGAACAGGGAGGCGACGATGAAGGAAACGTTCAGCAATACCGACGTGAATGCCGGGATCTTGAATTCGCGCCACGTGTTGAGGATGCCGCCGGCCAGCGCCACGAAGGACATGAAGCCGATGTACGGGAACATGATGCGGGTCATGATCACCGAGGCATCGAAGGCATCCTGGTTGTATTTGAGCCCGGTGGCGATGAAGTACACGATCAGCGGCGTAGCCAGGATGCCGGCAATGCTGGTGGCGACCATTACCCAGATCAGCACCGTCGCCACATGGTCGACCAGGTGCTTGGTGGCGATGTCGCCTTTCTGGTTCTTGTATTCGGCGAGGATCGGTACGAAGGCCTGCGAAAAGGCGCCTTCAGCAAACAGCCGGCGCAACAGGTTGGGAATGCGGAAGGCGACGTTGAAGGCGTCGGTGTAGGCCGAGGCGCCGAATGCGCGTGCGAACAGGATTTCTCTTGCGAGACCGGTAATGCGGGAGAGCATCGTCATGCCAGAAACGGTGGCAAGCGTTTTATGCAAGTTCATGGGACGGCATTATAGCTTTCGTTTTCGGGGGAGCTGCGGGTTTGCAGGGGATTCCCGCAGCACTGACGCGGTTGGAGGCGAGCATGCAAGGAACGTTCGCCTTAAATCTTGCATACTGGTAATTAAGTCGCTTTTGCAACAGGCTGGCGGCGATAGTCAGGTTGCATTTGCCAGTTTGAGGAAAAATGGTTATAATCCGTGGCTTTACAGAATTCCGCCTCGCAAGTTATCAAGATTGCGATGCTCTCGATCTCGATTTAGGATAATTATTCATGGCAAATACCGCACAAGCACGCAAACGTGCTCGTCAAGCTGTTAAGCAAAACGCGCACAACTCCAGCCAGCGTTCGACGCTGCGTACAGCAATCAAGGCTGTCCGCAAGGCGATCGAAGCAGGCGACAAGGCTGCTGCGACTACCGTGTTCCAGGCTTCGGTCTCGACTATCGACAGCATCGCTGACAAGAAAATCATTCACAAGAACAAGGCTGCTCGCCATAAGAGCCGTCTGGCTGCTGCCCTGAAGGCACTGGCTGCTTAATCTTGTTGCTGACCGGATCTTTGCTCAGGCAAAGATCTGCGCAATGCTGAATCGATAGTGATGTCGGTTCGAAAACATCAACCCGCCCAAGCGATTTGGCGGGTTTTTGCATTTCAGGTGTTGTTCAGCGAGAAATTACTGACTTGGGTGCCATGTAGAAGTTAAGGGGGGGGCTTGTAGCCGCCGCCTTGACGCCGGCTCCGGGCGTCACAGGCTGGTTGTCAGGCGTTTAACGCGGCAAGCCTTCAATGACCGTGCCTGGCTTGATGTTCTTTTGCTTGAACCAGCCCTTGTTCATTTCCAGGGCGTAGGTGGCCGGTTTGGCCGCGCAATGCGAATCCAGCGTCTGTTCCTTCATTTCCTCGATATTGATGATCTTGCCGCTCTCATCCATGAAGGCGACCGACAGCGGGATCAGCGTATTCTTCATCCACATGCATACGCCGGCCGGTGCGCCGAAGGCGAACACCATGCCGTCATTGGCGCCCATCTTGTCGCGGAACATCAGGCCTTGCTCGCGCTGCGCTTCAGTCGAGGCGACTTCGGCCTTGATCAGGTACAGGCCGGCATTGAGCGTGGTGGTCGGAAATTTCTGAAGCTGCTGGGCCTGGCCGGGCAGGGCGGCCGCAACGGTGGCAAGGGTGGCGAGCAGGGTAACGAGGGGGCGGAAACGACGCATGATGGGATGTACGTGGCTGTATGAGAAATCGACTGCAGATCCGAAATCTGCCGGAATTCGGCGATTATAAGGGAAGCCGACAAATGCAGCGGACATGAAAAAAGGCAGGACTAGCCTGCCTTTTAGTCATGCGAAAGCAAGATTACTTGGCAGCGTCAGCAGCAGCAGCCTTCTTAGCCTTCTTGGCCTTGTGGCCCTTCTTGGCCTTCTTAGCCTTCGGTGCAGCAGCTTCAGCCTTAGGAGCATCAGCAGGTGCAGCAGCAGGAGCTGCAGCTTGTGCGAACACGGAAGTGGCGAACAGACCAGCGATCAGAGCGGCGATCAATTTTTTCATTTTGCAGTCCTTCAATTTAACATGTTAAGAAGACGGTGATTCTCATGAATCATTGCCAATAACGACGTGCCGAAGGCTTGGTTGACAAAAAATTCCAAAAAACAAAATTTCTTTGCGGGACTGTCTTGAAAAGCTGGTTTTGTCAGTTTTTTGTCAGTTATCGCGATGAAATTCCTGCGGATCGACGGTTTTCCACTCTCCCGGCAGCAGCGGATCGGTCGCCAGCGCAAACGGGCCGATTGCGATTCGGACCAGTCGCAAGGTGGGTAGCCCGACCGCGGCCGTCATGCGGCGCACCTGGCGATTTTTCCCTTCCGATATTTGTATCGTCAGCCAGCTGGTCGGGTGATTCTTGCGCTCGCGAATGGGCGGATTGCGCGGCCATAGCCAGGCCGGCTCCTGCACGTGGCGGACTTCGCTTTTCCGGGTCACGAAATCGCCCAGGTCAAGCGGGTTGCGCAGCCGCTCCAGGCTGTTCGCATCGGGTGTGCCCTCCACCTGCACCAGGTAGACCTTGGGTTGCTTGCGTTTGGGGTGGCTGATGGCGTGCTGGAGTTCGCCGTCGTCGGTCAGCAGCATCAGGCCTTCGCTGTCGGCATCGAGGCGGCCGGCGGGGTAGATGTCGGGAATGTCGAGGTAGTCGGCGAGCGTTTCGCGGTCATCCTGCGCCGAAAACTGGCACATTACCTGATAGGGTTTGTTGAATAAAATGAGAGGCATGCGTCAGTGTCGCAAAAACATGACGTCCAGTAAAATACTCGTGCATAATATAAATCAGTGTCTTATGTCTTATATGAGACCCGATCCTGAATTTAATCACCTCGGCTGCGATGTTGCGCGCGATCAGTTCGCCTCCATCCGCGTCCGCAGCGAGTCAGATTCCCCTCTTTTCCGCACTATTCTCGGAGACCGTAATGTATCAACACATTCAGGTGCCGGCCGAAGGTAAGAAGATTACCGTCAACGCCGACTTTTCCCTCAACGTCCCGGACAATCCGATCATTCCGTTCATCCAGGGCGACGGCACCGGTCGCGATGTGACGCCAGTCATGCTCAAGGTAGTGGATGCCGCCGTCGCCAAAGCTTACGGCGACCAGCGCAAGATCAACTGGATGGAAATTTTCGCCCCCCCGACGTCTGGCTGCCGGAAGAGACCGTTGCGGCCGTCAAGGAGTTCGTGGTGTCCATCAAGGGGCCGCTGACGACGCCTGTCGGCGGCGGCATCCGTTCCCTGAACGTGTCGCTGCGCCAGCAACTGGATCTGTACGTCTGCCTGCGCCCTGTGCGCTATTTCAAGGCTGTGCCGTCGCCGCTGCGCGAGCCGGAAAAGACCAACATGGTCATCTTCCGTGAAAACTCGGAAGACATCTACGCCGGCATCGAATGGCAGGCCGGCACCGATGGCGCCAAGAAGCTGATCGACTTCCTGGTCAAGGAAATGGGCGTCAAGAAGCTGCGCTTCCCGGAAACCTCCAGCTTGGGCATCAAGCCGGTGTCGCAGGAAGGCACCGAGCGCCTGGTGCGCAAGGCGATCCAGTACGCCATCGACCACGACAAGCCATCGGTGACGATCGTCCACAAGGGCAACATCATGAAGTTCACCGAAGGCAGCTTCCGCGACTGGGCCTATGCCCTGGCGCAGAAGGAGTTCGGCGGCGTGGTGATCGATGACGGCCCATGGGTCAGGATCAAGAATCCGAAGACCGGCCGCGACATCATCGTCAAGGACGTGATCGCCGACGCCTTCATGCAGCAGATCCTGCTGCGTCCCGCTGAATACAGCGTGATTGCGACGCTGAATCTGAACGGCGACTACATCTCGGACGCACTGGCGGCGCAAGTGGGCGGCATCGGGATTGCCCCGGGAGCCAACATGTCCGATTCCGTGGCGATGTTCGAAGCCACGCATGGCACCTCGCCGCGCTATGCCGGCAAGGATTACGTCAATCCGGGTTCGCTGATCCTGTCGGCCGAAATGATGCTGCGCCACATCGGCTGGACCGAAGCGGCGGCCTTGATCATCGAGGCGATGCAGAAAACGATTTCGTCGAAGAAGGTGACCTACGACTTTGCGCGCCTGATGGAAGGCGCGACGCAGGTTTCGTGTTCGGGCTTCGGCGATGCGGTGATCGAGAATCTGTAACTCTCAATTCGACAGCCGATTTATGCTGAAGAAAGGCCGTGCCGAGTGCCGGCCTTTTTTACTGTCCGATCCAGATATTGTCCGCAAATGGCGCGGGCGTAAAAAAAGCTCCTGTCGGAACAGGAGCTTTTTACAAAAGCGACTTAATACGAATTAAGGAGCCTGGATGTTGGAAGCTTGCTTGCCTTTGGGGCCTTGCGTGACTTCGAACTGTACTTTTTGACCTTCTTTGAGGGTCTTGAAGCCGTTCATTTGAATTGCCGAGAAGTGTGCGAACAAATCTTCACCGCCGTCATCCGGAGTGATAAAGCCGAAGCCTTTAGAATCGTTGAACCACTTGACTGTACCTGTTGCCATAAAAGCATCTTTCAATTAAAAAAAATCACACGAGCCGTAAAAGCAAGAAGCCTCGCGAGATTGAATCTTCCGCAGCCCTCCTTAAACTTGCCCCCTTCGTATTAACAAGCAGTAACTACTTATCAATAAATTCCATTGTTCTCGTTAAAAATACAAAAGTCAAGTCGTTTTCAATGGAATTATTAAGCTTTTGTTCCATGAATTGAATCGAACCCTCTTGATTTAGGATAAATGAGCGTTATCTGCGCACTATCAGGAAAACGCGTAATATCTAATCTAATTAGGTATTTTCTTCATGTTGTGCAGTGCACATTGGATTGATGGTTTTAGAATAAATGCATGGCAACCAAGCACGATAATGATAGCGGTACAGTCCTGGCGCGGCAGGAGCAGAAGCTCAAGCCGCCTCCTATGTACCTGGTATTGTTGTTGAATGATGACTATACGCCGATGGAATTCGTCGTCGCAGTCATTCAGGAATACTTCAACAAAGACCGTGAAACTGCGACGCAGATTATGCTCAGCGTTCACCGCGATGGGAAAGGTATGTGTGGTGTGTATCCCAAAGATATCGCATCCACAAAAGTCGAACTCGTTTTAACCCACGCTCGAAAAGCAGGGCACCCCCTGCAATGCGTGATGGAGGAAGCATGATTGCGCAGGAATTGGAAGTCAGTTTGCACATGGCCTTTGTCGAAGCCCGACAATCCCGTCATGAATTTATCACCGTGGAACATTTGCTCCTCGCCCTGCTGGACAACCCATCGGCTGCGGAAGTGCTGCGTGCGTGCTCGGTCAATATCGACGATCTGCGCAAGACGCTGACCAATTTCATTACGGACAACACCCCGACCGTGCCCGGCACGAACGAGGTCGACACCCAGCCGACGCTGGGATTCCAGCGCGTGATCCAGCGTGCGATCATGCACGTGCAGTCGGCATCCAACGGCAAGAAGGAAGTGACCGGCGCCAACGTGCTGGTGGCGATCTTCGGCGAGAAGGATTCGCATGCCGTTTATTATCTGCACCAACAGGGCGTAACCCGCCTGGACGTAGTCAATTTCATTTCTCATGGTGTGCGCAAGGATCAGCAGATCGATTCGCAAAAAGCGCCTGAAGGAGCGGAAGACGTGCAGACCGAAGGCCAGCAAAAGGAAAGTCCTCTCGATCAGTTCACCCAGAATCTGAACAAGGCGGCCGCAGAAGGCAAGATCGATCCGCTGATCGGCCGCGACGCCGAAGTCGAGCGCGTGATCCAGACCCTGTGCCGTCGCCGCAAGAACAACCCGCTGCTGGTCGGCGAGGCCGGCGTGGGCAAGACTGCCATCGCTGAAGGCCTGGCATGGCGCATCACGCAAAACGATGTACCGGAAATCCTCAAGAACGCCGTCGTGTATTCGCTCGACATGGGCGCACTGCTGGCCGGCACGAAGTATCGCGGCGACTTCGAGCAGCGTCTGAAGGCTGTCCTCAAGCAATTGAAGGATGCGCCCAACGGCATTCTGTTCATTGACGAAATCCACACCATCATCGGCGCCGGTTCGGCCTCGGGCGGTACGCTGGATGCATCGAATCTGCTCAAGCCTGCGTTGTCGAGCGGCCAGCTGAAATGCATCGGCGCGACCACCTATACCGAATTCCGCGGCGTCTTTGAAAAAGACCACGCCTTGTCGCGTCGCTTCCAGAAGATCGACGTCAACGAACCGACCGTCGAACAGACCATTCAGATTTTGCGCGGCCTGAAGTCGAAGTTCGAAGAGCATCACGGCGTCAAGTATTCCGCTTCGGCGCTGACCTCGGCAGCCGAATTGGCCGCACGCTTCATCAATGACCGTCATCTGCCCGACAAGGCGATTGACGTCATCGACGAAGCCGGTGCAGCGCAACGGATCCTGCCGAAGTCGAAGCAGAAGAAGACCATCGGCAAGTCCGAGATTGAGGAAATCATTTCCAAGATCGCGCGCATTCCGCCGCAATCGGTCAACCAGGATGACCGCACCAAGCTGCAAACGATTGATCGCGACCTCAAGAACGTCGTGTTCGGTCAGGATCCGGCGATTGAAGCATTGGCGTCGGCGATCAAGATGGCGCGCGCCGGCCTTGGCAAGACCGACAAGCCGATCGGCTCCTTCCTGTTCTCCGGTCCTACCGGCGTGGGCAAGACCGAAGTGGCCAAGCAACTGGCGTTCATCCTCGGCATCGAGCTGATCCGTTTCGACATGTCCGAATACATGGAGCGTCATGCAGTCAGCCGCCTGATCGGCGCGCCTCCGGGCTACGTCGGTTTCGACCAGGGCGGTCTGCTGACCGAAGCGATCACCAAGAAGCCGCACGCCGTGCTGCTGCTCGATGAAATCGAAAAGGCGCATCCGGATATCTTCAATATCCTGCTGCAGGTGATGGATCACGGCACGCTGACCGACAACAACGGCCGCAAGACCGACTTCCGCAATGTCATCATCGTGATGACCACGAATGCCGGCGCAGAAAGCCTGCAAAAGCGTTCGATCGGTTTCACCGACAAGAAGGAAGCCGGCGACGAGATGGCGGATATCAAGCGTATGTTCACGCCTGAATTCCGCAACCGTCTGGATGCAATCATCAGCTTCGGCGCGTTGAATGAAGAAATCATCCTGCGCGTGGTCGACAAGTTCCTGATGCAATTGGAAGAGCAATTGCACGAGAAGAAGGTGGAAGCCGTATTCTCGGATGCATTGCGCAAGTTCCTGAGCAAGAAGGGCTTCGATCCGCTGATGGGTGCGCGTCCGATGTCGCGTCTGATCCAGGACATGATCCGCAAGGCGCTGGCCGACGAACTGCTGTTCGGCCGTCTGGTGACGGGCGGTCGTGTCACCGTCGAGCTGGACGACAAGGATCAGGTCAAGCTGGAATTCCCCGAAGGCGACGATCCGACGCCGCCGCCGGAAGAGCCGCAAGAGAAGCTGGAAGTCGAGTAAGCCGCAAGCAATCCCGACGCGTCGCAAGAGGTGTCGGGAGCGGGCAAGCAAAAAGGCCGGAACGTTTGATCGTTCCGGCCTTTTTGTTTTTGCGGTGTGTTCTGATGTCGCTTGGCGCTGAGACGGTAATTTGCCGTTGCAGCCGGAGGCATCCGTGGGTCACGCAGACGCTCCGTGGCAAGCACAGGACGTCAGGAGTCCACGCGCGCCCTCACATCACGGCGTCAGCGGCTTGCCTGCCGCCTGCTTGGCCTTGAGCGCCTGCACAGACTTGTCGATCGCCGTCATGCGATAGGCTGTACCGGGATGCAGCGCGGTATAGCCGCTTGGCACGCTGACCGGATACTGCGTCGCCAGCCGCTGCCAGAACGCCGCATAGCCGTCGATGCCATAGCCGGCGCGCACCAGCATGTACAAGGCCAGGTTGTCGGCTGCCGCGTCGAGATCCTGCGGATACGGGCGAATGCCGCCGGTGCCCGCAGCAGCAGTCGGATCAGGGCGTGCGCGCATCAGGTTGTCGATGACGCTGCCGGTGGTCGCCACCATGCGCTGGCGAATTGCATGGCCCAGCGAATTGTGGGCCATGTCCTTGGCGATCAGGTAGGCCAGCTCTTCATCGGTCCTGGCGAAATTCATCATGCCGCGCGTGATCAGCACACGACGGCCGTCGGCGTAGGTGTTGACGTTGTCGGCGTTGCCCAGCTCGATGCTGAAGGCGCAGGCCAGCGTCAGCGGCACGATGGCGGTCTGCTGCGCCTTGTTGCGCAACAGGGTCAGCTTGACCGGCGCACGGCCGGTGACGAGCGGCCCCAGCAGATTGGCGGCTTGACGTTCGGCGTCGGGGCCTTGCTGCAGCGGCTTGTCGGCCACCGCCATCAGCACATCGCCGCGTTGCACGCCGCTCTTGGCGGCCTGCCGGGCAGCACGCCGGTGACTTGCAGGCGATCGTC
>NZ_AJHH01000464.1 GCF_000256565.1 Herbaspirillum lusitanum P6-12
CCGCTGCCGGGCAGCACGCCGGTGACTTGCAGGCGATCGTCGAAGCCCAGCGACTGCGCCGCATCGGCGAACTCGCTCGGATAGGAATACTTGTTCTTGGCGGTGAAACCGAGCAGGTTGCGCGCGTTGCCGCGGCACAGCTGCGCATTGGCGGTCAACAGCGGCGCGGCAACGTTGTACAGCCGGTCCTGCTGCGCAGTCAGCACACGCAATGCGCTCTGCTCTGGCGTCAACACCTGTGCCTTGACGGCGACCGGCGCGGCGTCAATCGCCGCCATGTCGGCGTCGG
>NZ_AJHH01000465.1 GCF_000256565.1 Herbaspirillum lusitanum P6-12
GCGCGCGAGCGCGGCGTCAATCGCCGCCATGTCGGCGTCGGTACGGCGCTTGGCAGCCTGCGCGGCAACCTCGGCTTCAATGGCGCGACGCAATTCAACGATCTGCAAGACTGCTTCGGGAGAACTGACCTCCGTGTAATCGATGCGCAGCGGCTTGATACCGGCCTGCTCCGTGACGAATACGCCGCTACCCTGGCGCGGCTCGACCAGGCCTTCATGCTTCAGTCGGGCGATGGCTTCGCGCACTACCGTGCGGCTCACTCCGAATTGCTGGGCCAGCACCGCTTCGGTGGGAAGCTTGCTGCCTCGGGGGAAAGCACCGGCATCGATGTTCTCCAGCAATTGCCGCGCTACCGTGTCGCTGAGCGCCTGTACCGGGATCTTCTGAAACATGCTTGTCTCTGGGTCTTTTAAATAAGTTATACGGTCATCATACAAATTTCTGCAACGCGATGCAATCCGCGACCGAAAAATACTTTTTGACAACATGCGACAAAGAAGCAGGCAATATGCGTGATGTTGCCAGACAAAGTGAACAAATAGCGAGAAAAGCTGCCGCTCCAGATCCCATGCCGATGTTGCATGCGGCCAAATCGCTACAAAACTGGGGACCGAATTCCATCTGTGGCACACTGCGCAGATCAGTTTTGCGACACAAACATTCCTCATCGCTCATCAATTGCTTATATAAGACATGGCTTACGATCTTTCCGGCATGCTGGTCATCGGCATTTCCTCGCGCGCGCTATATATGTTCGACCTCGAACACGAAAACGCCATCTACGACACCGAGGGCGTGACCGCCTACAGCGATTACCAGCGCCAGCATGAAAACGATCCGCTTGAACCGGGTACGGCCTTCCCGCTGGTCAAGGCCCTGCTCCGTCTCAATACGCTGATCCCCGACCGCCGCCTGGTCGAAGTGGTAGTAATCTCGCGCAATTCGCCCGACACCGGCCTGCGCGCCTTCAACGCCATCGAGGCGCACAAGCTCGACATCAGCCGCGCGGCCTTCACCGGCGGCGAACCTATCGTGCATTACCTCGAAGCATTCAAGATCGATCTTTTCCTCTCGCGCGACAAGAGCGACGTCCAGGCCGCCATCGACGGCGGCGTCGCTTCCCGCTTTCGACCTCGAACACGAAAACGCCATCTACGACACCGAGGGCGTGACCGCCTACAGCGATTACCAGCGCCAGCATGAAAACGATCCGCTTGAACCGGGTACGGCCTTCCCGCTGGTCAAGGCCCTGCTCCGTCTCAATACGCTGATCCCCGACCGCCGCCTGGTCGAAGTGGTAGTAATCTCGCGCAATTCGCCCGACACCGGCCTGCGCGCCTTCAACGCCATCGAGGCGCACAAGCTCGACATCAGCCGCGCCGCCTTCACCGGTGGCGGGCCCACCGCGCCCTATCTGCAAGCCTTCAAGATCGACCTGTTCCTCTCCCGCGATACCGGCGACGTGCAGGAAGCCATCGACGCCGGCGTGGCCGCTGCGCAGCTGTACGCCGCCCCGCTGGACTACAGCGCGCCGGACAAGCAGATCCGCATCGCCTTCGACGGCGACGCCGTGCTGTTCTCGGCGGAGTCCGAGCGCATCTTTGCGGAGAAGGGACTGGAAGCGTTTGCCCGCCACGAACAGCGGCACCGCAAGAAGGCCATGAAGGAAGGCCCGCTGGCCAAGCTGTTGTTCGCCCTGGCCGAAATCCAGAAGCAGTTCACGCCGGAGACCTGCCCGGTGCGCATCGCCATCGTCACCGCGCGCAACAGCCCGGCGCACAAACGCGTGATCCACACGCTGCGCACCTGGAACGTCACCGTCGACGAGGCCTTCTTCCTCGGCGGCCTGCCCAAGGCGGACGTACTGCACGCGTTCGGCGCCCACATGTTCTTCGACGACCAGGAAGGCCATGTCGAGCTGGCATCGGCCGTGGTGCCGTCAGGTCGGGTGCCGTATGAAGGCGGCGCGCTCGGTGTCCGCAGCGCGCGCAAGAGCCCCAAGCCGATATTGCTGACGCCGCCGCCCTCCGACAGCGATGTTTCGCTGGAAACTTCAAAAAACTGAAGCGCAGCCTTAAAGGCAAAACACCAAGCCGCCGGATTGCACCAGCGGCTTTTTTTTGCGCCGCAGTAGTGAGCCGCCGTGAACTGATATACAAGACCTCGCCAAAAATGCACCAAGGCAGGGATGGGCAATGCGCCAAATCGAATCATCACCTCCCCTGCCGCGGCCTGGTTCAGCCGCTCAATGCCATGACAGCAAAGGCTTTGCAGCTGGCGCCACCTTCCCGCCCGGCGCATTCTTTCTGTACGTCAATCTGGTATACAAGATTGGCATGCATATTGCTCAGATGATGGATATGAGCACCGACGCCATCAAATCCTCGATCCAGATCGCCAACCGCATCATGGAAGCGATCCTTGCCAAGCAGCTTGCCCCCGGCACGCGCCTGGGCGAGCAGCAATTGTCCGAATTGTTCGGCGTCAGCCGCACGCTGGTGCGCGAAGCGCTGACGCGCCTGGTCACGCGCGGCATCGTCACCGTCAGCGCGCGGCGCGGCTGGTTCGTCATCGAACCGTCGCCGAGCGACGCGCGTGAAGCCTTCGAGGCGCGTCGCGTGATCGAACTCGGGCTGCTGCGCCACGCACGACCGATTACCAAAAGCGCCATCGGGCAACTGCGCGACCACATCAACCGCGAACAGGCCGCGATCGAAGGCGACGACGTCGGCGCTATCTGCTCGGCGACTTCCATGTGGCCCTGTGCGAATGCCTGGGCAACACGCTGCTGTCGGACACGCTGCGCGACCTCACCGCACGCACCACGCTGACCGCGATGCTGCACCAGTCTTCCGAACAGGCCGAAGACTCCTGCGCCGAACACGTCCACATCGTCGCGGCGCTCGAACGCGGCGACCTGGCCGCAGCCGAGCAACTGATGCACGACCATTTGCAGCACGTCGAAGCCGGCCTCAACAAGGCCGAAGTCAACGACCCGCTGGCGCCGCTGCGCCAGGCGCTGGCGCCGGTGTCCGCAGTGTCGGCCGCATCGGTGGTCGGCAACGCTTTTGCAGCACCCGCGAAGCGCAAAAAGACGACTTCGCGCTCCGTCAAAAAGCAGGCTACTTCAGCCATTTCCCTCACTTCATCTCAACTTGGAGAATCATGATGAAACTCTCGACACTGTTGCTTGGCCTGATGGCTGGCGCGCTGCTGATTTCCACTTCCGTTGCCCGCGCCGACGCGCTCGACGACATCCAGAAGGCCGGCGTGCTGCGCGTCGCCGTACCGCAGGATTTCCCGCCGTTCGGCTCGGTCACTGCCGACCTGAAACCGCAAGGCCTGGACATCGACGTCGCCTCGCTGATCGCCAAGAAGCTCGGCGTGAAGGTCGAACTGATCCCGGTCACCAGCGCCAACCGCGTGCCTTACCTGCAAACCAGGAAGGTCGACCTGGTCATCTCCAGCATGGGCAAGAACGCCGAGCGTGAAAAAGTGATCGACTTCACCGCCGCCTACGCACCGTTCTTCAACGGCGTGTTCGGTCCGGCCGACCAGAAGGTCAGCGGTCCTGCCGATCTGGCGGGCAAGACCATCGGCGTCACGCGCGGTTCGGTGGAAGACCTGGAACTGTCGAAGATCGTGCCGGCCAGCGCCACCGTGAAGCGCTATGAAGACAACAACGGCACCATCAGTTCGTTCCTGTCGAACCAGGTGCAACTGGTCGCGACCGGCAACGTGATCGCCGCCGCCATCATCGCCAAGAACCCGCCGAAGAAGCCTGAAACCAAATTCCTGATCAAGGATTCGCCTTGCTTCATCGGCCTGAACAAGGACGAGAAGAAGCTGCAGGACAAGGTCAATGCCGTCCTCGCCGAGATCAAGAAGAACGGCGAGCTGAGCGCGCTGACCGTCAAGTGGCTGGGTCTGCCGCTGCCGGCCACGCTCTGATCCGCACAACGAACCGGATCCCGTGAAGGGGTCCGGATGACCTGCATGCGGAAGTGATTCACACCACCCATACTCGGAAAATGCATCCACATGGCCTATCACTTTGATTTCCTCGCGGCGTTCGATTACACCGACGTGCTGGTCAAGGGCGTGCTGACCACGGTCGAGCTGATCGCAGTCGGCGGCGTCGTCGGCATCGCCGTCGGCATCTTCGGCGCCTGGGCGCGCACGCAGGGACCGCGCTGGCTCAAGCCCATCGTCAGCGGCTACGTCGAGCTGATCCGCAATACGCCCTTCCTGGTGCAGCTGTTCTTCATCTTCTTCGGCCTGCCCAGCCTCGGCATACAGATCAGCGAAATGCAGGCGGCCATCCTGACCATGGTCATCAACCTCGGCGCCTACAGCACGGAAATCATCCGCGCCGGCGTCAATGCGATTTCACGCGGCCAGATGGAGGCGGCACTGAGCCTGTCGATGTCGCGCGTGCAGGCGTTCCGCCACATCATCCTGCGTCCGGCGCTGCAAAAGATCTGGCCGGCGCTGTCGAGCCAGATCGTGATCGTCATGCTGGGTTCGGCGGTGTGTTCGCAGATCGCCGTGGAAGAGTTGTCGTTCGCCGCCAACTTCATCCAGGGCCGCAACTTCCGCGCCTTCGAAGCCTATCTGCTGGCCACCGCCATCTACCTGGCGATGGCGATCCTGCTGCGGCAGTTGCTGCGCCTGATCGGCGACAAGTTCATCTTTGCGCGGAGGGCTTCATGATCTCCTTTTCCCTGTGGGACATCGTCCGCAACCTGCTGCTGGCGGGTCGCTGGACCGTACTGCTGTCGCTGGCGACCTTCCTGCTGGGCAGCGTGGTCGGCATGATGATCCTGTTCGCGCGCATTTCCAAACGCCGCGCCCTGCAACGCGCCGCCAGGCTGTACATCGAAGTGTTCCAGGGCACGCCGCTGCTAATGCAGCTGTTCCTGATCTTCTTCGGGCTCGCGCTGTTCGGACTGGAAGTGCCGGCCTGGCTGGCGGCGGGACTGGCGCTGACCTTGTGGAGCGCGTCCTTCCTCGCCGAAATCTGGCGCGGCTGCGTCGACGCGATTCCGCGCGGCCAGTGGGAGGCCTCTTCGGTGCTGGCCATGGGTCACCTGCAACAGATGCGCCACATCATCCTGCCGCAGGCGTTGCGTATCGCGATTCCGCCTACCGTCGGCTTCGGCGTACAGATCATCAAGGGCACTGCCGTGACTTCGATCATCGGCTTCGTCGAACTGTCGAAGGCCGGCACCGTGATCACCAACGCGACCTTCATGCCGTTCACCGTGTTTGCCGTCGTCGGACTTTTTTACTTTGCCCTGTGCTGGCCGCTGTCGAAGTACAGCCAATTCTTGGAAAGGAAATTCAATGCCGCTCATCGCCATTGAGGATGTCAAAAAACGCTACGGCGACAACGAAGTGCTCAAGGGCATCCGCCTGTCCGTGGATGCCGGTGAAGTCATCGCCATCATCGGCAAGAGCGGCTCCGGCAAGAGCACGCTGCTGCGCTGTATCAACGGCCTCGAAACCATCGACGAAGGTTCGATCAGCGTGGCCGGCGCCTATCTCGGCACCAGCGAACTGGAACTGAAGACGCTGCGCCTGAAGGTCGGCATGATCTTCCAGCAGTTCAACCTGTTCCCGCACCTGAGCGTGGGCCGCAACGTGATGATCTCGCCGATGATTGTCAAGGGCACGCCGGAAGCCGAAGCGCGCGAGCTGGCCAAGAAAAACCTGGAGCGCGTCGGCCTGGGCATGAAGTTCGATGCCTTTCCCGATCAGCTCTCAGGCGGCCAGCAACAGCGCGTGGCGATTGCGCGAGCACTGAGCATGCAGCCGCAGGCGCTGTTGTGCGACGAAATCACTTCGGCGCTCGATCCCGAACTGGTCAATGAAGTGCTGGCCGTGGTGCGCAGCCTGGCTGACGACGGCATGACCCTGCTCATGGTCACGCACGAAATGCGCTTCGCGCGCGAAGTGTGCGACCGCGTGGTGTTCATGCATCAGGGCAAGGTCCACGAGATCGGACCGCCGGAAGAGTTGTTCGCCAATCCGAAGACACCGGAGTTGCAACAGTTCCTTGGCATGACGCACTGATAGTCAAAACAACAAGACAACAAGACGACAACAAAGGCAATACTGTTCCTTTCTGCACCTCCCCTGCACGTCATTACACCGGCAGGGGATTTTTTTGGCGACTGGCAACCAGCGTCCCGCCAAAACGAAAAAAACCTGAGCAAGGGCTCAGGCTTTTTGTCGATGTCGCGCAGAGTGCGGCAAGAGCGTCAGCGCGCGATCTGGCACACCTTGGAACCGTTTTCGATGAACTCCACCGGACCGGTGGTGTAGCGCTCCTTGGGAATTTCCACCAGCAGGAAATCCTTGACCTGATAGGTTGCGCCGGAAACCGGCTTGACGAAGCGGTATTCCAGCTTCAGCACGCCGTTCCGCATGGTGACCTTGTCGGCGCTGAAGATCTGGCTGCGCTCGGCGGCGTCGGGCGCCTGGATCACGCGCGTGGCGAGCAACAACTGGCGCGTCTCGAAGTATTCTTCAGAGGGCGTCAACGCGCGCTGGGAGCGCATCGTCGCCGCCGGTTGGAACCAGTAATTCCAGTCGGCCTGGGAGCGAATCAACGCACACAGCACCGGTTGCGCCTTGTTGTCCCAGTTTTTGACAAAACTCTGGTACGCGCTGCTCGGAATGGTCGAGAACGGCACCAGGCTGGCGTCTTCCTTCTTCTTCCAGAAAAACAGCGAACAGCCGGTGAGTGCTACGCTTGCTCCCGCCAGCATGCTGCATGTCATTGTCGTCGCAATAATCTTCTTCATACCTGATCCGACCGCTCCTGTTTTGCTTGTGCAATTTCTTTTGGTCCGCCTGACGGCACAGCATTAAAACATGCATTACCGCGGATACGCCGCATTTCTCGAAAACTTTACATTATTCCAGCCCCTTCTTCGAGACGGCGCTGCCTCTTAGTCCGCACTGAGGTGATTTAGTTTTCCTGAATGACAAGAATTCACGAACGTTTTTCGAAGCCCGACGACGCTTTCTGAGAAAATACGCCATCGTTCCAGTTCAATACCAAAGGCCAGCCATGACTACCTCCGCCACCTCAGCTCCCCCCGCCCTGCCCGCAGCAATGCGCTCCTTCGTCGAAGCCCTGCCCAAGACCGAGCTGCACCTGCACATCGAAGGCACGCTGGAACCTGAATTGCTATTCGCCCTGGCGCAGCGCAACAAGGTCGCGCTGCCCTATGCTTCGGTTGATGCGCTGCGTGCAGCCTACGACTTCACCGACCTGCAGTCCTTCCTCGATCTCTACTACGCCGGCGCCAACGTGCTGCAGACCGAACAGGACTTCCACGACATGACCGCCGCCTACATCGCGCGTGCGCGCGCCGACAACGTGCGCCATGCCGAGATCTTCTTCGATCCGCAGACCCACACCGAACGCGGCATCGGCATTGACGTGGTGTTCGCCGGCATCGCCCGTGCGCTGCGCGAGGCACGCGATGAACATGGCTTCTCCAGCGCCATGATCATGTCCTTCCTGCGCCATCTTTCCGAAGAAGACGCCTTCGTCACGCTCGAAGCGGCGCTACCGCTGCGCGAGCAATACCGCGACCTGTGGAACGGCATCGGCCTGGACTCGTCCGAGCGCGGCAACCCGCCGGAGAAATTCGCCAAGGTTTTTGCGCGCTGCAAGGAGCTCGGCTTCCACCTGGTGGCCCACGCCGGCGAAGAAGGTCCGCCGGCGTACATCATCGGCGCGCTCGACGTGCTCAAGGTGGAACGCATCGACCACGGCGTGCGCAGCGAAGAAGACCCCGCCCTGATGGCACGCCTGGTGCGTGAAAAAATGCCGCTGACGGTATGCCCGCTGTCCAACCTCAAACTCTGCGTGGTCGACGACATGGCCAGGCACAATCTGGCGCGACTGCTGCGCGCGGGCCTCGCGGTGACGGTCAATTCCGACGATCCGGCTTACTTCGGCGGCTACATGAACGACAACTACCTGGCCGTCGTGGCGGCGCTGGATCTCTCCCGTGCAGAAATCGTGCAATTGGCGCGCAACGGCATCGATGCCAGCTTCCTGTCGGGGGCCCCCGTC
>NZ_AJHH01000466.1 GCF_000256565.1 Herbaspirillum lusitanum P6-12
AGCGACCAGATGATCGCGGCGCCGTTTTTCTTTTCAGCGAAAGATTATTGCAGCAACTCCGCCAGCGCCAGCGTCACCACCTTGGTGGCTTTCAACAAATCATTGAGGCGCAGGTTTTCATCCGAATTGTGACCGCGCGCCTCCATCAGCGTGCGCGGACCGGCGCCGTACAGGATCGTCGGAACACCTTGCCTGGTGTAATGACGCGCGTCGGTGTACAGCGGCACGCCGTGGGCCTTGACCGGCTCGCCCAGGATGGCTTCGGCATTGCGGCTGAAGGCGCCGATCAGCTTTTCCACACCCGGCAGTTCGGCCAGGGGCTCGGCCAGCAGGATGCGCTGCACGCCGGCTTCGATGCCCGGATAACGCGCCGCAGCGGCGTCGACCACGCGGCGCAGATCGCCTTCGGCGTCGAAGCCCGCTTCTTCCGGAATCATGCGGCGATCGAGCCGGAAGCTCGCCAGATCCGGCACCACGTTGGTATTGATCCCGCCCTTGATCAGGCCGACGTTGAGCGTGGCGTGATCAATGCCGGCGACGGCCGATTTCTTTTCCGCCAGTTCCGCACGATAGGCGTACAGCGCCTGCAGGATGCCGGTCGCCGCTTCGATGGCGTCGATGCCGGTGTGCGGCATCGCGGCGTGCGCCTGCTTGCCCTTGACGGTAACTTCCAGATGCAGACAGCCGTTGTGCGCGGAGGTGATGCCGTAGGCAAAGCCGGCCGAGACCGCGTAGTCGGGCTTGCTCAGGCCTTGCTCGAGAATCCATTTGGGACCGATGTCGCCACCGGCTTCTTCGTCATGAGTAAATTGCAGTTCGATGGCGCCGTTGAGCGCAGCGCCATTTTTCTCCGCCGCGATCAGCGCCAGCAGCGCCCAGGTGTACGTGGCGAAATCCGACTTCGACACCGCCACGCCGCGGCCGTACATGACGGGACCGTGTTCGGCGTCCTGGACGATTTCGCCGCCGTAGGGATCCTTGCTCCAGCCGAGGCCGGGCGGCACCACGTCGCCATGGGCGTTCAGCGCGATGGTCGGGCCGCCGCTGCCGAAGCGCTTGCGCACGATCAGGTTGGCGGCCGAGATCATGCCGTTGGCCTTGACCAGCTCATCCGGCACCACGTGCACTTCCACGTCGAAACCCAGTTGCTCCAGCAAGACTTGGGCGCGTGCGGCGTGCGCAGCGCAATCGCCGGGCGGATTGTCGGACGGCACCCGCACCAGTTCCTGCAGGAAACGTGTTTGCGCGGCGTGTTCCGCATCAAGGAAGGTAACTACGGATTGTTGCAATGAAGACGGCATGAGATGACCTGTAAAAGAAAACTGAGAAGTACCGGAGACTGCTGTAAAAACCGCATACGTGATTGTAGATGTAGAAGACTTGCGCCGCGGGCGTTCAATCTTTGTTCAGTCCCTGTTTATTCTTTGGCCATCGCCCGCGTCCGGCAAAAACGGGCAGCAAGTACGCTTCTTGCATGGGAAGGAATGTCGTTGTCAAAATGCATGGGCAATATCCGATGAAAAATACACAAATGATTGTCGACAATTGCCATCGCGCGGTTGCTGCGGCAATGACGCCCGCAAAGTGCGACGGAACAATCACTGCAGCGCGTTACCGGTGGTGCATGTCGCGCGCCGCCGCGTCGATTTTGGTGCGCAATCTCACCAAATTGTTGCAGATCGTTTTTCCCATTGTCGACAATGCCGGCCGCCGGTATGACTCCTGCATCGTCGCAAACAAGCCGTCGCTTCCGTTCAACCCTTGATGCCGTCTATTCCTGCCATGACCAAACCAAGCAAGACATCCCGCTCGCCCCTGGCTTCGCATCCCGCGGTCCGCGATCATTCGCCGGCCGTCGAGGAGCGCCTCTACCAGGACATCTACGACGCCATCATGGAACATCGCCTGCCGCCGCGCACCAAGCTCACTGAGCAGGTCCTGTGCCAGATTTACGATACCGCCCGGCACACCGTGCGCAAGGTGCTGTCGCGCCTGGCCACCGAAGGCATGGTCGACCTCGAAGCCAACCGCGGCGCCTTCATCGCCAGCCCTTCGCATGCCGAGGTCAAGGACATGTTCGAGCTGCGCAATATCATCGAATACGCGGTGCTCGACAAGGTCGGCCGCGAAGCCAGCACGCGCCAGATCGCCGGCCTGCGCAAGATGGTCGAGGAAGAGCGCAACTCCTACCTGACCGGCGACCGGCCGCGCTGGATCCGCCTGTCGGCGCAGTTCCACCTGGCACTGGCCGAGCTGACCGGCAATGCGCTGCTGGTCGACACGTTGCGCAAGCTGGTCTCGCGCACCACGCTGATGATCGCCAAGACCGAGGCGCCTGGACACAATGCCTGCTCCTTCGACGAACACGACACCGTGCTGGCGGCGCTCGAAAACGGCGACATCGCCCAGGCGCAGGAACACATGGCACACCATTTGCACTTGTGTGAAGACAGGGTCCGCCCCAGCGACGACGATCACTTCGATTTGCGATCGGTGCTGGGCAAGAGCACCTGAACACCGTCTTCTTCATTTCAAAAGAACACATGCAACACATACCAGCAGCAGGCAATTATCCGCGCGACCTGATCGGCTACGGCCGCAACGTCCCTCACGCCAACTGGCCGGGCCGCGCCCGGATCGCAGTGCAGTTTGTGCTGAACTATGAAGAAGGCGGCGAGAATTCCGTGCTGCACGGCGACCCGGCCTCGGAGCAATTCCTGTCTGAAATCATCGGCGCGGCCGCCTATCCGGCGCGCCACCTGTCGATGGAGTCGATCTATGAATACGGCTCGCGCGTCGGCGTCTGGCGCATCCTGCGCGAATTCGAAAAGCGCCGGCTGCCGCTCACGGTATTCGGCATCGCCATGGCGCTGCAACGCCATCCGGAAGTGACCCGGGCCTTCGTCGAACTGGGTCACGAGATCGCCTGCCACGGTCTGCGCTGGATCCACTATCAGAACATGGATATCGAGACCGAGCGCGAACACATGCGTGCTGCGGTCGAGATTTTCCGCGAGCTGACCGGCATGCATCCGCAAGGCTGGTACACCGGCCGCGATTCGCCCAATACACGCCGGCTGGTGGTCGAGCACGGCGGCTTCGCCTACGACTCCGATTACTACGGCGACGACCTGCCGTTCTGGACCCGGGTGGCGCTGGCCGACGGCAGCGAGCAAGCGCATCTGGTCGTGCCCTACACGCTCGACAGCAACGACATGCGCTTCGCCACGCCGCAGGGCTTCAACACCGGCGAGCAGTTCTTCCAATACCTGAAGGACAGCTTCGACGTACTGTACGCGGAGGGCGAGGAAGCCCCAAAGATGCTGTCGGTCGGCATGCATTGCCGCCTGCTCGGCCGACCGGGCCGCTTTGCCGCGTTGCAGCGTTTCCTCGACTACGTGCAGTCGCATGAGCGCGTGTGGATCTGTCGCCGCATCGACATCGCCAACCATTGGCGCGAGCAGCATCCTTACGCCGGCTGAACGGATTTCCGGAGAATCAAAAAAGGCTGAACACCGCGTTCAGCCTTTTTACTTTCCTACGCCTGCCACCTGATCATTCGCCCTTGGCGCCTGCCTCGAACCACTTGCCCAACAGGGCCCGTTCGTCGTCGGTGATGTTGGTCATGTTCCCCAGCGGCATGGCCTTTTGCACCACGGCTTGCTGGTAGATCTGCTGCGCATGCTGCAACACGCCGTCCTTGCTGTCGAGCAGGATGCCCTTGCCCGGCACCGGCATCAGCGTCGGTTTGGCCGCGTGGCATTGGATGCAGCGCGCCTGAATGACCTGCTGCACCTGAGCAAACGCCCCTCCCTCGGAGGAAGAAGAGGAAGAGGAAGAGGAAGAGGAAGCAGCAACCACAACCGGCCTAGCCTGCATCAAAGGACTCATCCAGACAATCACCGCCAGCAGCAAGCCCACAGCAATCCCCGGATACCACCAGTTATAGACCCCCTTGTGCCGCAACACAAAGAACTGCCGGATCAGCACGCCGGCCAGCATGATCAGCAGCAGCACCAGCCAGTTGTTGCCGGCGCTGTAAGTCATGCTGTAGTGATTCGACAGCATCGCGAAGATCACCGGCAGCGTGAAGTACGTGTTGTGCACGCTGCGCTGCTTGCCGCGCTTGCCGTGGATGGGGTCCGGACTCTGCCCCGCACGCATCGACGCCACCATCTTGCGCTGGCCGGGGATGATCCAGAACAGCACGTTGGCGCTCATCACGGTGGCCAGCGAGGCGCCGGTCATGAGGAAGGCCGCGCGTCCCGAAAACACATGGCACGCCACCCAGACCGCAGCGACGACATAGAGCGTGACCAGCACGCCGACCACGCGGTCGCCGCCCGGCTTGTCGCCGAACACACGGCAGATGGCGTCATACACCAGCCAGCCCGCAATCAGGTTGGCCAGCGCCGCCAGCACCGCGGTGGTCGCAGTCATGTCGAGCACGTGCTTGTCGACCAGGAAGGTGCCAGCATTGAACAGATACAGCACCGAGAACAGCGCGAAGCCGGACAGCCAGGTGCTGTACGACTCCCAGAAAAACCAGTGCAGGTTTTGCGGCAGCGTCTTCGGCGCCAGCAGGTATTTCTGTGGATTGTAGAAACCGCCGCCGTGCACCGCCCATAGCTCGCCGCCGACGCCTTTCCCGAGCAGCGCGGGATCGTCCGGCCGGGTCAGGCTGTTGTCGAGCCAGACGAAGTAGAACGATGAGCCGATCCAGGCAATCGCCGTGATGACGTGCAGCCAGCGCAGCAAGAGATTGAGCCAGTCGAAAATGTATGCTTCCATTGCGCCCCGCGTAGTGAGTCGATACCGGAATTGTTTATACCATTACTGACGTCGAAAAAAATGCCGGATCCAAGGACCCGGCACCGAAGGAACTGGGCATGCCGAAGTGACGCCCACATCGGCATGCCCGCAGAAACGCTTAGAAGTGGTATTCGGCGCGGATCATCGGCGTCTTGGCCAGGGAACCCGGGACGTTGTGCGGGTTGCCGAACTTGTTGCGCCAGTATTGATATTCCAGACCGACGCGGAAGGTGTTCTTGCCCATGCCCATAGGCATGCCGACGTCGTACATGATCTGGCCGTCGAAGTTCAGCTCGGGCGCAGTGCCGCCGCCGAATTCGTTCTTGCCCTTGGCGGCGATGTAGTTCACGTAGCCTTCAAAGGCGAAACCGCTGGTGCCGAACGGGATACCCCAGGCGGCGTTCAGCATTGGATGCGTGTCATAGGAGTAACGGCTGCTCATGCGCACGCCGTTGTTGAGCGGCTGATTGCTTTCCCACAGCGCCAGCAGGCTGATGTTGAGGAAGCCCGGAACATCCAGCATCACCGTCGGACCGGCAACGATCATGCGCTTGCGCGAGCTGTAGCCGGGATCGTTTTTAGTGTTCCAGTCAAAACCTGCGGTCAGGCCAAAACCCCGCGCAGGGCCGAAAGAGAGATCCTTGCCGGCGACCTTGCCGATATCCAGCGTATGGCGATAAACAATATAGGCTTCTTGCGATTCGGCGTCTTTGCTATCCGACATCAGCAAATCGACGTTCAGGTAGTTGGTGCCGTATTTGTAGCCGCTGGCATGCGTAAAGTTGACGATTTTTTTTGCGATGTCTTGCGAATTGAACGGCTCGGCAAATTGCGTACCGTAGCGAATACCGATCGAATTGTCGGCCCATTCGGCGGCGTTGGCCGACATGCTGCCCATGGCCGACACAGCCAGCGCTGCGGTAGTCAAGCACATCCCCATTGCACTCTTCTTCATACGTTTTCTCCCTTTGCGTTTCATTGAAAAATAAATCCGGATCCCATCGCTCGTCACGGAGGTAACGCGCGCTCCTTCATTTGCTCACCCATGTCCAACTGGTCTGGCATCGCACCCGGCAAACACCGATGCGCAATCCGCCGGGTCCATCAATGCAAACGCCATGCCAGCCGAAAACAAGACGGCGCAAAACTGTCGACAATGCGGCCGCGGACGCGACAGCCAGGCAAAAAAATGAACCCGGAGAAGAAGACGTCCCCGCAGCGGCCTGAGTCGCTGCGCAGAGTGGAAAACAGCCCGCCCCGGCATGCCCTTGAGATGGTTGCAACGGAAGATTGTCGACAAAATATAGAACGACAGTACTAAACCTGTTTATCGACAAACACCGCTGTTTACAAGGCTTACGGGGGCGTAAGAATACTGTTTTTAGTGCAGCTCTTGCTAGAGCGGTGCAGCAAAGCACCAAATTGTCGCAAATGAAATTTTGGATTGTCGACAAAATAAAGCCCGGCCGCGGGCCGGCCGCAGCGCTGCCTTCGCTGTCGCTGCCGTGCGAGGTTCTTGGCACAGTAAATGCTTTTCAACGAGACATCGTTTGTAGAAACCTGATAACAAAATCGAAGCGCATTGGCGACATCTCTTCACCTGTGCCTCGATCGACCGACCAACTGAGTCATCCACTGAATAACCAACGGGAAGCCCGCCATGCATGCCAACAAGCTCTTCAAGTTCACCGCCGCACTGCTGCTCAGCGCCGCCTGTTCGGCCTCTTTTGCGCAGGAAACCAAGATCAAGTTCCAGCTCGACTGGCGCTTTGAAGGTCCGTCGGCGCTGTTCCTGGTGGCCAAGTCCAAGGGTTATTTCGCGCAGGAGAAACTGGACGTCGTCATCGACGCCGGCAGCGGCTCGGGCAACGCCGTCAATCGCGTGGCGTCGGGCACTTACGACATGGGCTTTGCCGACATGGCGGCGCTGATGGAATTCACCGCCAACAACCCGGGTTCGCCGGGCAAGCCGATGGCCGTGATGATGGTCTACAACGACACGCCCGCAGCGATTTTCTCGCTCAAGAAAACCGGCATCAAGACGCCGGCCGACCTGGCTGGCAAGAAGCTGGGCTCGCCGGTGTTCGACGCCGGCCGCCGCGGCTATCCGATCTTCGCCAAGGCCAACGGCCTGGACGCCTCCAAGGCCAATTGGATCAGCATGGATCCGCCGCTGCGTGAAACCATGCTGGCGCGCGGCGACGTCGACGCCATCACCGGCTTCTATTTCACCTCGCTGCTGAACCTGAACGCTCGCGGCATCAAGGATGCGGACATCAATGTGATGATGTATCCCGACTATGGCGTCAAGCTGTACGGCAACGCCATCATCGCCAATGAAAGCCTGATGAAGACCAATCCGGAAGCGCTCAGGGGTTTCCTGCGCGCCTTCGCCAAGGCCACCAAGGACGTGCTGGCCGATCCCGAAGCCGCCATCAAGGTGCTCAAGGAACGCGACGGCCTGATCGACGCGAAGCTGGAACTGCGCCGCCTCAAGCTGGCCATCTCCAGCGCCATCGCCACGCCGCACGCCAAGGCCGAAGGTTACGGCCAGGTGTTCCTGCCGCGCCTGACGCTGATGGCCTCGCAAGTGTCGGACGCCTACGGCACCAAGACCCGCGTCAATGCGGAAAAGATCTGGACCCCGGCTTACCTGCCATCCAAAGAACTGCTCAACGTGTTCGGGAAATGACCTTGCACGCCGACACTATTGAAGCAGCTGTGGACGCTTCGGCCGACACTTTCATCGACTTCCGCCGCGTCTTCCTGTCCTACGACGGCTCCGACGAATTCGCGGTCGAAGACATTTCCCTGCAAACCAAACAGGGAGAATTCATCGCCATCGTCGGCCCGTCCGGCTGCGGCAAGTCGACCTTCATGAAGCTGGCGACCGGCCTGAAACGTCCCACGCGCGGCAGCATCTCCATCGCCGGCGCCGACGTCACCGGTCCGCTCAAATTCGTCGGCATGGCCTTCCAGGCGCCGACGCTGCTGCCGTGGCGCACCACGCTCGACAACGTGCTGCTGCCGCTGGAAATCGTCGAACCGTATCGGCGCGACTTCAAGAAGAACAAGGCGCAGTACGCCGAGCGTGCGCTCAAGTTGCTCAAGACGGTCGGCCTCGACGGCTATGCCGACAAGTTCCCGTGGGAACTGTCGGGCGGCATGCAGCAACGCGCGTCGATCTGCCGCGCACTGATCCACGAACCGAGGATGCTGCTGCTGGACGAACCGTTCGGCGCGCTCGACGCCTTCACGCGCGAAGAGCTGTGGTGCGTGCTGCGCGACCTGTGGACCGAGCGCAAATTCAACGTCATCCTGGTGACCCACGATCTGCGCGAAGCCGCCTTCCTGGCCGACACCATTTATGTGATGAGCAAACGCCCCGGCCGCATCGTGGCGCGCAAGGAAAATCCGCTGCCGCGTCCGCGCGAACTGGAGCTCACCTACACCGATCCCTTCAACGCCCTGGTGCACGAGTTGCGCGAGCATATCGGCCGCGTCAGAAATACTTAAGCCGAGGCGACCATGAAAAAAACTTCTTCCCTGAACCAGGCCGCGCGCACGATGGCGCCGTGGATATTGCTGCTGGCGATCCTGGTGGTCTGGCAAATCGTCTGCAGCGCGCTGGACGTGTCCGAGTTCATCTTCCCGAGCCCGATGGCGATCATCGAGGCCATGATCGAATTCGCCGGTCCGATTGCGCATCACGCACTGTCGACTTTCTGGGTCACCATGGTGGGCTTCGCCATCGCGGTCGCGGTCGGCGTGTCGCTGGGCTTCCTGATCGGCTCGTCGCCGCTGCTGTATGCCGCAGCCTATCCATTGATGACGGCGTTCAATGCACTTCCCAAAGCCGCCTTCGTGCCGGTGCTGGTAGTGTGGTTCGGCATCGGCGCCGGCCCGGCGATCCTGACGGCTTTCCTGATTTCCTTCTTCCCGATCATGGTCAACATCGCCACCGGTCTGGCGACCCTGGAGCCGGAACTGGAAGACGTGCTGCGCGTGCTCGGCGCCAAACGCATGGACATCCTGCTCAAGGTCGGCATGCCGCGCTCGCTGCCGTATTTCTTCGCGTCGTTGAAGGTCGCCATCACGCTGGCTTTCGTCGGCTCGACCGTGTCGGAGATGAACGCCTCCAACGAAGGCATCGGCTACCTGCTGGTCTCGGCCGGCTCGTCGATGAAGATGCCGCTGGCCTTTGCCGGGCTGGTTGTCATCGGCGCGATGGCGATGGCCATGTACGAGCTGTTCGCGATCATCGAAAAACGCACCACGCGCTGGGCGCATCGGGGTCGCGACGGCGGCAACCGCGCGTGATATTTTTGCAATTTCTCCGATTGTCGACAATCCGGCTTATTTGGCTATGGTAAATTCCGCAGATCATTTGAATAACCTGAAACGCGCGCCACGCCGCGCCGTTTCTGCTAGGGGAAAACCGTGACCGCAACGTCGCCTGCGCGCCTGCAAATAGCGCATATCCGCAAGACCTACCCGGGAGTGCTGGCCAACGACGACATCAACCTGAGCGTCGCGCCCGGCGAGATCCATGCCGTGCTCGGCGAGAACGGCGCCGGCAAGTCGACCCTGATGAAGATCATCTTCGGCACCGTCAAGCCCGACGCCGGCGAAATCTACTGGAACGGCGCACTGGCGCACATCGCCAATCCGCAGATCGCGCGCAAGCTCGGCATCGCCATGGTGTTCCAGCACTTCTCGCTGTTCGACACGCTGACCGTGGCGGAAAACATCGCGCTCGGCCTCGACGCCGACACCGACATGCAGGATCTGGTCGCGCGCATCCGCCAGACCGGTGAAAAATACGGCCTCGAGCTGGAACCCAATCGCCACGTCCACACGCTGTCGGTGGGCGAACGCCAGCGCGTGGAAATCGTGCGCGCGCTGCTCACCAACCCGCAATTGCTGATCCTCGACGAACCGACTTCGGTGCTGACGCCGCAGGCGGTCGAGAAACTGTTCGTCACGCTGCGCTTGCTGGCCGACGAAGGCTGCAGCATCCTCTACATCAGCCACAAGCTCGACGAGATCCGCGCGCTGTGCCACAGCGCCACCGTGATGCGCGGCGGCCGCGTGACCGGCACCTGCGACCCGCGCAATGAAACCAGCGCCGGCCTGTCGCGCATGATGATCGGCGAAGAACTGGTGCGTCTGCGCCGTGAACGGAATCCAGAGTCGCAACGCAACGAGCGCAAGCTGCACGTCAATCGCCTGTGCCTGCCCAAGGCGCATCTGTTCGCCACCGAACTCAAAGACATCGAATGCGAAGTGCGCGCCGGCGAGATCGTCGGCATCGCCGGCGTGTCCGGCAACGGCCAGCAGGAACTGCTGGCGGCGCTGTCCGGCGAAGACCAGCGCGCCGCGCCCAACATGATCATGCTGGGCGGCAGCGCCGTCGGTCACCTGGCGCCGAATCCGCGCCGCGCCAAGGGCCTCGGCCTGGTGCCGGAAGAACGCCTCGGTCGCGGCGCCGTGCCGACACTGAGCCTGTCGGCCAACATGCTGCTGTCGCATCAGAAAGTCCCGTACGTGAAACACGGCATGATCGACTTCGCCTACACGCGCAAGGTCGCCGCCGCCATCATCGAGCGCTTCAAGGTCAAGGCCGGCGGTCCCGATGCGCTGGCGAAAAGCCTGTCCGGCGGCAACCTGCAGAAGTTCATCGTCGGCCGCGAGATGGAGCGCAAACCCGGTGTCTTCATCGTCGCGCAACCGACTTGGGGCGTCGACGTCGGCGCCGCCGCGCAAATCCATGCCGAAATCCTGGCGCTCAAACAAGAAGGCTGTGCCGTGCTGGTGATCTCCGAAGAACTCGACGAATTGTTCGTCCTGTGCGACCGCCTGCATGTGATCGCCAAGGGACGCTTGTCGCCTTCCATCCCGATTGAACAGGCTACGCGCGAGCAGGTCGGCTTGTGGATGAGCGGCTTGTGGAACGATGATGCGCCGCCTGCACCGAACGCCGCTGCGGAGGCTGCACATGGCTAAGGCAATGTTCACCTCGCTTCCGTTCCGGCTCGAACTGCGCGGCGTCCCGTCGCGCCGCATGACCTATCTGTCGCCGGTCATCGCCATCATCCTGACGCTGTTGCTCGGCGCGTTGCTGTTCATGGCGCTGGGCAAGGATCCGATTGCCGGGCTCAAGGTCTTCCTGGTGGATCCGTTCAGCAGCAGGCGCGCCATCAGCGAACTGCTGCTGAAATCGGTTCCGCTGATCCTGTGCGCGCTGGGCCTTGCCGTGTGCTTCCGCGCCAGCATCTGGAACATCGGCGCCGAAGGCCAGTTCACCGTCGGCGCCTTGTGCGCGGGCGCCATGCTGGTGTGGATCGACGTGCCCGACCACGCGATTCCGGGCGGTCTCGGACTGATCCTGATGATCGTCGCCGGCGTGATCGGCGGCGCATTCTGGGCCGGCATCACGGCGCTCTTGCGCGACAAGTTCAACGCCAATGAAATCCTGGTGTCGCTGATGCTGACCTATGTCGCGCAACTGTTGCTGATGTATGCCGTCAACGGTCCGTTGAAGGATCCCAACGGCATGAACTTCCCGCAGTCGAAAGTTTTCTCCAGCGAATTCATGCTGCCGATGCTGATGAGCGGAACGCGCCTGCACATCGGCTTTGCCGTGACCATCGTGGCGGCGATCGTGATGGCGGTGTTCATGATGCGCAGCTTCCGCGGCTTCTCGCTGATGGTCGGCGGCGTCGCCCCTCACGCCGCGCGCTACGCCGGTTTTTCCAGCCGCAATGCGCTATGGGTGTCGCTGCTGATTTCGGGCGGCTTCGCCGGCTTGGCGGGAGCGTTTGAAATCGCCGGGCCGATCGGCCAGCTGTTGCCGTCGGTGTCGCCGGGCTATGGCTTCGCGGCAATCATCGTCGCCTTCATCGGCCGCCTGCATCCGATCGGCGCGGTGTTCGGCGGACTGATCATGTCGCTGCTGTACCTGGGCGGCGAGCTGGCGCAATCGCGCCTGGGCCTGCCGTCGGCGATCACGGGCGTGTTCCAGGGCATGCTGCTGTTCCTGCTGCTGGCGTGCGACACGCTGATCGACTATCGCTTGCGCTGGAAACAGCAAGCTTAAGGAATACGACACATGGACCAACTCGCTCCCCTCATCGCGGCCTCGATCAACGCCGGCACGCCGTTGCTGCTGGCGGCCATCGGCCTGCTGATCAACGAACGCGCCGGCGTGCTCAACCTCGGCGCGGAAGGCATGATGCTGGTCGCCGCCATCGCCGGTTTCGCGGTCGGCTACACCACCAGGAGCCCGCTGCTGGGCTTCCTCGCCGGCGCGCTGTGCGGCATGCTGATGGCGACGCTGTTCTCGTGGCTGGCGTTGGTCCTGGCGACCAACCAGGTCGCCACCGGACTGGCGCTGTCGATCTTCGGCGCCGGCTTGTCGGCGTTCATCGGCCAGCGTTTCGTCGGCCTGGCGCTGCCGTCGCAAAGCACCGGTGTTCCCGGCCTGAACAATCTTCCCTTCGTCGGCCCGGCCTTCTTCACCCAGCACTGGATGGCCTATGTCGCGCTGCTGCTGTGCGCGGCGATTGCCTGGTTCCTGTACCGCACGCGCGCCGGCCTGATCCTGCGCGCAGTCGGCGAGTCGCCCGAGTCGGCGCATGCGCTGGGCTATTCGGTACGCGGCATCCGCTTCCTCGCGCTGCTGTTCGGCGGCGCCTGCTGCGGCCTGGCCGGCGCTTACCTGTCGCTGGTCTATACGCCGATGTGGGTGGAGGGTCTGGTGTCCGGGCGCGGCTGGATCGCGCTGGCCTTGACGGCCTTCGCCACCTGGCGTCCGGCACGGGTCTTGCTGGGTTCGCTGCTGTTCGGCGGCGTGACGATTCTGCAGTTCTATCTGCAGGGCGTCGGCGTGACGATTCCGTCGCAGATCCTGTCGATGCTGCCCTACGTCGCCACCATCGTGGTGCTGGCGCTGATCTCGCGCAATCCGGACTGGATTCGCCTGAACATGCCGGCTTCGCTGGGCAAGCCGTTCCGCCCGGGCGCATCCTGATTTCGTTGTTTGTTTCTTGTTTTTGCCTGCTCGTTTTTGCACATTATTTTTTTAATTGATTCGATTGATTTTTCACCAGGGAGAGAAAGTATGAAGATTTCGCGCAGGGCATCGATTGCGATGCTCGCCACGCTGGCCGCCGCCACCTTGATCGGCTGCGGCAAAAAAGAAGAAGCAACTCCCGCCGCCGCACCTGCGCCTGCTGCTGCAGCGCCGGCCGCAGCCGAACCGCTGAAGGTTGCCTTCGTCTACATCGGCCCGGTCGGCGACGCCGGCTGGACCTTCGCCCACGACAACGGCCGCAAGGCGGTCGAGGCCAAGTTCGGCGACAAGGTCAAGACCACCTTCGTCGAAAACGTCCCCGAGTCGGCGGCCGACGCCGAGCGCGTAATGCGCCAGCTGGCCACCGACGGCAACAAGCTGATCTTCGGCACTACCTTCGGCTACATGGAAGCGATGCTGAAGGTCGCCAAGGAATTCCCGGACGTCAAATTCGAACACGCCACCGGCTTCAAGACCGCCGACAACCTGGCGCAATACGACGTGCGCACCTATGAAGGCGCTTACCTGGCAGGCGTGGTCGCCGGCAAGATGAGCAAGTCGGGCAAGCTGGGCGTGGTCGCTTCGGTGCCGATTCCTGAAGTGGTCCGCAACATCGACGCCTTCACGCTGGGCGCGCGCTCGATCAATCCGAAAGCCACCACGCGCGCGTGGTCTGGGTCAACAAGTGGTTCGATCCGGGCAAGGAACGTGAGGCCGCCACCACGCTGATCGGCCAGGGCGTCGACGTGCTGATGCAAAACACCGATTCCGCCGCCGTCGTCCAGACTGCGCAAGAAAAAGGCGTCTACGCATTCGGCTGGGACAGCGACATGACCAGCTTCGGCCCGAAGGCTCACCTGGCGGCGTCGATGATCAACTGGGGCGTGTACTACACGGCGCGCGTCCAGGCGGTGCTCGACGGTTCGTGGAAGACCGACACCACCTGGCTCGGCCTGAAGGAAAACGGCATCGACCTGGGCGGCTTCAATCCTGAACTGCCGGCCGACGTCAAGGCGCTGGTCGAAGAGCGCAAGAAGGGCATCGCCGACGGTTCCGCGCCGATCTGGAAAGGTCCGATCAAGGACAACACCGGCAAGGAACAGGTCGCCAAGGATGCGGTTGCCGATGACGGCTTCCTGCATGGCGTCAAGTTCTACGTCGAAGGCGTGGAAGGCAAGGTACCGGGCTGATCGTCCGATTCTTCGGATTCATCCGACTTGCCAATGTAGCAATCTGCCGGAGGCCTCTGCGTCTCCGGCATTTTTTTGTGCACCCGCTTTGCCTGCGCGGCGGCATAATGGCTTCCTTGCCCAAGGAGATCCGCCATGCCCAAGCCGCTTCCCACCCGTCTCCTGCACGTCACCATCGAACGCGTCGTACAGGACGTGTATCGCTTCGTCGCCAATCCTGAAAACATGCCGAAATGGGCTTCCGGCCTGGGCAAGGGCATTCATCAAGTCGACGGCAAATGGTTCGCCGATACGCCGGAAGGCAAGCTGGAAGTCCGTTTTGCGCCGGCCAACGACTTCGGCGTGCTTGACCACGAGGTGATCCTGGCGTCGGGCGCCGGCGTCGTCATCCCCATGCGCGCAGTGGCCAACGGCGACGGCTGCGAGCTGACCTTCACCCTGTTCCGTCAGCCCGGGATGAGCGATGACAAATTCAACGAAGACACCGCCTGGGTGACGCGCGACCTTGAAGCGCTCAAGGCCTTGCTGGAAGCCTAAAGCCTTTATCCGGCCGCCGCGCTGACTGTATAATGCCAATCCAACACCGGCCCCGCGCCAGACGGAATCCCCCCGAACGCAATGAACCTGCCGTTTTCCCACCGGGAAAACGCGGGCACTGAACAACTTATGCAAAAAGCTCGCAAACCGATCGACATCAAGATATCCACGGTGGTCGCCATTTCCGCGATCCTGCACGAAACCGATCCGGCAGCGCTGGACCAGGCCCTCAGGGACATATCAATTATAATGTTATTCGGTAGCAGGTT
>NZ_AJHH01000467.1 GCF_000256565.1 Herbaspirillum lusitanum P6-12
GTAAAACTGGGCGACCGGCGCCGTGGCGGATTGCGCAGGTTTATTGAGGGCAGTGTTGTCTTGCGGTGTTACACATGCTGCGAGCAATGCCGCCGGCATGACTGCCAGCGCGATTTTTATTTTTCCCCAATAAGCCAGGTGTCGAGCGTGCATCCAGTGATCTCCTTAGTGTTTGCCGGTACTGCCGAAGCCGCCTGCGCCGCGTTCGCTGCTGTCGAATTCTTCAACGACATTGAAGCCCACTTGCATGACCGGAACGATCACAAGTTGCGCCAGGCGCTCCATCGGGTTTAGGACAAACTCGGTCTGGCCGCGGTTCCATGTCGAGACCATCAACTGTCCCTGATAGTCGGAGTCGATCAGCCCCACCAGATTGCCCAGCACGATGCCGTGCTTGTGGCCGAGACCGCTGCGCGGCAGGATGAGCGCGGCATAGCCGGGATCGGCCACGTGGATCGCCAGGCCGGTCGGGATCAGATGCGTGGTTCCCGGGGCGATCGTCAGCGGCGCGTCCAGGCAGGCGCGCAGGTCCAGACCGGCGCTGCCGGCGGTGGCGTAGGCGGGAAGTTGGTCTTTCATGCGCGGGTCGAGGATTTTGACGTCGATAGTTTTCATGGGAACCAAAATAGTGAAAATTAAAAATCAGTGCGTGCTTGCTGCGGACAAGCGATACGCGATCTCGCGCACCAGTTGCCGCGCCAGCGTCTGCTTGTCGGCGCGCGGCAGGCTGGTATGGCCCTTGTCGTCGAACAGCGTCAGCGCGTTTTCGTCCTTGCCGAAAGTCTCGTGGCCGATGTTGCCGACCAGCAGGGGAATATTTTTCTTCACGCGTTTAGCAGCGCCGTATTGTTCGAGGTTTTCGGACTCGGCGGCGAAGCCGACGCAATACGGACGTTTGGGCAAGGCGGCGACGTCGGCGAGGATGTCGGCATTTTGTTCGAAAGCCAGTTTGAGGCTGTCGTCGTCGGCGCTTTTCTTGAGCTTCCGATCGCTGACGTTGGCAACGCGCCAGTCGGCCACCGCAGCGACAGCCACGAAGATATCCTGTCCCGACACGTTGGCAAACACCGCGTCATGCATTTGTTGCGCGGTCCGTACATCGATGCGACGCACGCCATACGGTGCGTCCAAAGCCGTCGGACCGGATACCAACACTACCTCGGCCCCGGCTTCGCGTGCAGCGCGGGCGAGGGCATAACCCATCTTGCCCGATGACAGATTGGTGATGCCGCGCACCGGATCAATCGGCTCGAACGTCGGGCCGGCGGTCAGCAGTACGCGACGCCCGGCCAGCAACTTCGGCTGGAACGCCGCAATGATTTCTTCCAGCAGTTGTTCCGGCTCCAGCATGCGGCCATAGCCGACTTCGCCGCAAGCTTGGTCGCCCGAATCGGGACCGAGCAGCTTGATGCCGTCCTGCTGCACCCGCGCGATGTTGCGCTGGGTCGCCGGGTTTTGCCACATCTCGACGTTCATGGCCGGGGCGATCAGCAGCGGCACGCCATGCGGACGCGCCACGCACAGCGTCGACAGCAGGTCGTCGCAAGCGCCGTGGGCCAGTTTGAAAATGAAATCGGTGGAGCAGGGCACGATCACGATTGCGTCGATGCCGCGCGTGAGATCGATGTGCGGCATGTTGTTCCCGATGCGCGCATCCCATTGATCGGTGTAGACCGTGTTGCCGGTCAGCGCCTGCATGGTGACGGTCGTGATGAACTGCGTCGCCGCCTGCGTCATGACGACCTGCACCGAAGCGCCTGCCTTGCCGAGACCGCGCGCCAGTTCGGCAGCCTTGTAGCAGGCCACGCCGCCGGTCAGCCCGAGAAGGATTTTTTTGCCAGCGAGATCCATTGCCTTACTCCTTATAGAACTCAATCATGACGACTGCGCGATCACAATCATTCGCAGCCTTGCCGTCCGACACTATTTGCCGACGCGGCGCAATTCATCCAGCACGAACAATACCGCACCCACGCAGATCGCACTATCGGCGATGTTGAAGGCCGGCCAATGCCAGTTGCCGATGAAAACGTCGAGGAAATCGATCACGTGGCCGTACAGGATGCGGTCGATCACATTGCCCACGGCGCCGCCCAGGATCAGCGCCAGCGCCCAGCAAAACATGCGTTGGCCGGCGTGCTTGCGCAGCAGGTAGACGATGTAGATCGCGGCGGCGATGCCGATGGCGGTGAACAGGTGACGCTGCCAGCCCGACTCAGCCGCCAGGAAGCTGAATGCCGCGCCCTTGTTATAGACCAGCACCAGGTTGAAGAAGCCGGTGACCGGACGCGATTCGCCGTAGTGGAACAGTTTGACGATGGTGATCTTGGACAGCTGATCCAGCAGCAATATGATCAGCGAAATGCCCAACCATGGCAGCAGGCTGTTGTTGTTGCTGGAGCTGGGCATGAGGCGTTTTTTATTGGAAGCCATGGAAGATGAATGCGGACGTGGATGATGTCATTGAAGAAATCCGGCATGCGTTTTTCGTCGCGTGCCGGATTGAGTGGTCTGACGATTAAGCGAAATGGCGGTCTTCACCGCCGCCGAACAGATTGGCGATGCAACGGCCGCACAGGCCTTCGTGCTCGGCATGCTGGCCGTGCGGAACGACGTCCGCGCGATAGTGCCAGCAGCGTTCGCATTTCTGATTGGCCGACGGCGTGACGACGATGGCTTCGTCGGCTTCCGTCGCCACCGCAGTGACCTTGGCTGCCGAAGTGATCAGCACGAACTTCAGATCGTCGCCCAGGCTTTGCAGCAAAGCCACCTTGTCGCCGCTGACCTTGAGTTCGACTTCCGCCTGCAACGACGAACCGATGTTGCCGGCGATGCGGACTTCTTCCAGTTGCTTGGTCACGGTCGCGCGCACTTCGTGCAGCACGTTGAACTTGGCCACCAGCGCCTCGGCTTGCGCCACTTCCGGCAGCGTGTAATAGGTCTGCGTGAAGATGGTTTCGCTGCTGTCGGCAAACGCTTCCTTGCCGGCGAAGAAGCTCCAGGCTTCTTCCGCCGTGAACGACAGCGTCGGCGCCATCAGGCGCAGCAGCGCCTGGGTGATGCTAGTCAAATCATATCAACT
>NZ_AJHH01000468.1 GCF_000256565.1 Herbaspirillum lusitanum P6-12
ACCCAAAAGGCGCCGGCATCGACTGGGCTGCGCTGGTCACCTTGTTCAAGCGCTATCGCCTGAATGCGGTCGCCGTGCGTAATGCGCCGGAAGAACTGCACGCCGAGATCGCTGCGCAAGGACTGTCCATCGACGGCGGCGCGCCTCGTCCGCAACAACAGGAAGCCGAAACCGCCGTTGCTGCAGAGGAAGCGCCGAAGCCGGCCGCGCCAGCGGCAATACCGGCGCCCGTATCTTCGCGGC
>NZ_AJHH01000469.1 GCF_000256565.1 Herbaspirillum lusitanum P6-12
GCCGGCGCCAGCGGCAATACCGGCGCCCGTATCTTCGCGGCGAGCCTGGAAGCGGAACTGGTGTCGATTGCCGGCGTCTACCGTACCTTTGAGAACAGTCATCCGCCCGAACTGGCGCAAAAACAGGTGCAGGTGCGCCTGACCGGCGACCGTATCGACGTGCTGCCGATCAACACCAGCAAATAATTCGGTAATTTAGTATTCGCATCATCAAGTATTCAATCTTCTAAGGAGTCTTTTGTGGCAAAAATCATCGTTGTGACATCCGGTAAAGGCGGCGTCGGCAAAACGACGTCGAGCGCCAGTTTCGCATCGGGTCTGGCTCTGCGCGGACACAAGACCGTCGTCATCGACTTCGACGTCGGCCTGCGCAACCTCGATCTGATCATGGGCTGCGAACGCCGCGTGGTGTACGACCTGATCAATGTCGTCAATCAGGAAGCAACGCTGAACCAGGCGCTGATCAAGGACAAGCATTGCGACAACCTGTTCATCCTGCCGGCCTCGCAAACCCGCGACAAGGACGCGCTGTCGGAAGAAGGCGTGGAACGCGTGCTGGGCGACCTGCAAAAGATGGACTTCGAATACATCATCTGCGATTCGCCGGCCGGCATCGAACCTTCGCCGACGAAGCGATCATCGTGACCAATCCGGAAGTTTCCTCGGTGCGCGATTCGGACCGCATCCTCGGCATCATCCAGGCCAAGTCGCGTCGCGCCCTGAGCGGCGGCGAACCGGTCAAGGAACATCTGCTGATCACCCGCTATTCGCCCAAGCGCGTCGAAGCCGGCGAAATGCTGTCGTACGCCGACGTTCAGGAAATCCTGCGCATCCCGCTGATCGGCATCATCCCTGAATCGGAATCGGTGCTGCACGCGTCCAACCAGGGCAATCCTGCGATCCACCTGAAGGAGACCGACGTGTCTGAGGCCTACCAGGACCTGGTCAGCCGCTTCCTCGGCGAAGACCTGCCGCTGCGCTTTACCAGCTATGAAAAGCCGGGCCTGCTCCAGCGTATTTTCGGAGGTAAATGACATGGCTTTGCTTTCCTTCCTGTTTCCGCCCAAGGCAAAAAGCGCCACCGCTGCCAAGGAACGCCTGCAGATCATCATCGCGCGCGAGCGCGGCGGTCGCCAGGGACCTTCGCCGACGAAGCGATCATCGTGACCAATCCGGAAGTTTCCTCGGTGCGCGATTCGGACCGCATCCTCGGCATCATCCAGGCCAAGTCGCGTCGCGCCCTGAGCGGCGGCGAACCGGTCAAGGAACATCTGCTGATCACCCGCTATTCGCCCAAGCGCGTCGAAGCCGGCGAAATGCTGTCGTACGCCGACGTTCAGGAAATCCTGCGCATCCCGCTGATCGGCATCATCCCTGAATCGGAATCGGTGCTGCACGCGTCCAACCAGGGCAATCCTGCGATCCACCTGAAGGAGACCGACGTGTCTGAGGCCTACCAGGACCTGGTCAGCCGCTTCCTCGGCGAAGACCTGCCGCTGCGCTTTACCAGCTATGAAAAGCCGGGCCTGCTCCAGCGTATTTTCGGAGGTAAATGACATGGCTTTGCTTTCCTTCCTGTTTCCGCCCAAGGCAAAAAGCGCCACCGCTGCCAAGGAACGCCTGCAGATCATCATCGCGCGCGCGCAGTGCGACGTCCTTTCGCATACCCCGC
>NZ_AJHH01000470.1 GCF_000256565.1 Herbaspirillum lusitanum P6-12
GCCGCTGTCGCGCGTCACGCTGCAGGAAAGCGTATGGGGCGCGGAAGACGACAACGCCGTGCCGACCCGCACCATCGACACCCACATCTCGCGCGTGCGCAGCAAGCTCGCGCTCAAGCCCGAGAACGGCTATCGGCTCAGCACCGTGTACGGCTACGGCTACCAGCTGGAGCGGCTGGACGGCCCCGCTGCGAAAAAGTAGACGACGTGTCAGGCGCACGCACCGACCATTTTCTCAGCCGTATCGCGGCAACGCTGGCGCGCGATCCGGCGATAGATGATCGGCGTCTTGTGGCGCCAGCAATGCATGTAGCTATGGTCGAACATCACCAGCTTGAACAGCGAGCCGACTTCTTCCAGCTTGGCGCAGATCGGCTTCGACGCTTCCCAGATCGTCAGGCCGGCAAACAGCGGCAGCGACGACGCGTAGCGGCCATCGCCCATGACCGGGCTGATGATGTCGTCGTCCTTCATGCCGTGCGCCTTGCACGAGATAAAGTCTTCGATACCGTAGGCAGGCGCCGAGTGGACGATGCCGGTGCCGCTGTCGGCGGTCACGTAGTCGCCGAGATAGATTGCCCCAGGCCGGGAAGAAGGCGGTGTCTTCGATGCCTTGCAGCGCGGTTTCGCGCAAGCTCTTGCCGCCGTCCTTCGGCGTGTTGTCCATGCTCGCGAACCACTGCGAAGTAGCGCGATAGATGATCGGCGTCTTGTGGCGCCAGCAGTGCATGTAGCTGTGATCGAACATCACCAGCTTGAACAGCGAGCCGACTTCTTCCAGCTTGGCGCAGATCGGCTTCGACGCTTCCCAGATCGTCAGGCCGGCAAACAGCGGCAGCGACGACGCGTAGCGGCCATCGCCCATGACCGGGCTGATGATGTCGTCGTCCTTCATGCCGTGCGCCTTGCACGAGATAAAGTCTTCGATACCGTAGGCAGGCGCCGAGTGGACGATGCCGGTGCCGCTGTCGGCGGTCACGTAGTCGCCGAGATAGATCGGCGACTTAAAATCCCCCCGCCTTGCCCCAGGCCGGGAAGAAGGCGGTGTCTTCGATGCCTTGCAGCGCGGTTTCGCGCAAGCTCTTGCCGCCGTCCTTCGGCGTGTTGTCCATGCTCGCGAACCACTGCGAAGTAGCGCGATAGATGATCGAGCGCGGCGGTCGCCAGGGCCAGGGGTATGACTTCCTGCCGGCGCTGCACAAGGAACTGATCGAGGTGATCTCCAAGTACACCAAGGTCAACGCCGACGACATCAAGATCTCGCTCGACCGCCAGGGCAACCTGGAAGTGCTCGACGTGAACGTGGTGCTGCCGGACGCCGACGCGCCTTAAGCTTCTCATCACTGCGCCGGATTAGTGCGCCATTCCGTAAATTTGCAGCATAGTAAAAGTGGCGAAAACGGGGCGAGACAAGGAAAAAAGCGCAGCAAGGCTGAGGCCTTGCGAGCATTTTTGACGCTGTATTCGCTCCGATTTTCGACATCTTTTACGATGCAAATTTGCGGAATGGCGCACTAAATCCGGCGCAGTGCTTTTTGGAGCCCGGATTCATTCGACGCTCCGAAAACTGCTCTCTGCATGCCATGCACATTTCCATCTTCAGCCGCTCCGCCGACGACCTTGCCCTGATCGCACGCAGCCTGCCCGCGCACGACTGCGAAGCCGTGCAGCAGCGCGCCGATGTGGCCGACGCCGGTGAATACCTCGCTGAAATCCT
>NZ_AJHH01000471.1 GCF_000256565.1 Herbaspirillum lusitanum P6-12
GTGGATGTGGCCGACGCCGGTGAATACCTCGCTGAAATCCTGCAAGCGACGGCGACGCTGCCGGTGCTGCTGCTGGCGGACGACACGGCTGCCGAACTGGCGGCGTTGTCGGACTACGCCGGCCGGCGCCTGGTCGAGAGCGAGTTCAAACCCTTGCGTCGCCAGGCCCTTGCCGCGCGCGTGGCCTTGCTGCTGCAGCGCGCCTATCCCGACCACGATGCGCGGCAGGTGCAGCAATTCGGCGACTATCGTTTTGAAACGCCCGCGCACGTGGTCACTCATGCGGGCGTGCCGGTCACGCTGACGCAAAAGGAATTCGCGCTGGCGTTGCTGCTGTTCGCCAGCATCGGCTTGTCGGCGGTCGCCAGCGGATGATGGAAGGCGATCAGCGACAACGCCTCGCCCTTGGCGGTGGCGATGATCTTGCCTTCCAGTCCAAAGCGTTGCAGGCAGGATTCGACCAGGTCGTTGGCCAGGATCAGCAGCGTCGGCTTGCCATTGCGCTCGGTCTGCACCAGCGCGTAATCGAACTCCGGATGCACGTTCAGCGCCTGGTTGGACGGGATGGTCCATGGCGTGGTGGTCCAGATGACGACGTAGCCTTTATCCGTTGGCAGCTTGCTCAGGCCGAAAGCCTTGGCGATCTTGTCGTGTTCCGCGAAGGGAAAGCCGACGTCGATGGCCGGGTCGCGCTTGTCCTGGTATTCCACTTCCGCTTCCGCCAATGCGGAGCCGCAGTCGAAACACCAGTTGACCGGCTTCAGGCCGCGATAGACGTAACCCTTCTCCAAAATCGTGCCGAGTGCGCGCAGCTCATCGGCTTCGTTGGAGAAATTCATGGTCTTGTAAGGATTGTCCCATTCGCCCAGCACGCCCAGACGGATGAAATCCTTCTTTTGCAGCTCGATCTGTTCGTTGGCGTAAGCGCGCGCCTTGGCTTGCACTTCGGCCACCGGCAGGTTCTTGCCGTATTTCTTCTCGATCTGGATTTCGATGGGCATGCCGTGGCAATCCCAGCCCGGTACGTATTGCGCGTCGAAGCCGGCCATGTTGCGGGCCTTGACGATCATGTCTTTCAGGATCTTGTTGACGGCGTGGCCCAGATGGATCTCACCGTTGGCATACGGCGGACCGTCATGCAGGATGAACTTCGGGCGGCCGGCCGATGCCTGGCGGATGCGCTGATAGAGCTTCTTGCTTTGCCATTCCTTGACCCATTGGGGCTCGCGCTTGGCGAGGTCGCCGCGCATCGGGAAGGCAGTCTCGGTCATGTTGACCGGATACTTGCCGGCCGGCTTGCCTTCAGGTTTGCCCTGCTTGTTTGACTTGGAGGATTCGTTGTTCGACATAAGTTGTTTTCAGTTAAATTCTGGAAATCGGTAACGGCCCAGGGCCGCTTTGTCGACACCGCCGCCGGACGC
>NZ_AJHH01000472.1 GCF_000256565.1 Herbaspirillum lusitanum P6-12
CCCTGCGCCAGGGCCGCTTTGTCGACACCGCCGCCGGACGCGTGCACGTGACCGACTCTGCCGCGGGCGACGATGACCGCCCCTGCATCGTCTTCACGCCTGACGGCCCCAACGTGGTGGCCCACTATCAACACTTGATCGCTTTGCTGGCGCCGCGCTTCCGCGTGGTCTGCTTTGACATGCCGGGATTCGGTTTTTCATTGCCGGCGGCGGATTACGCCCACTCGCTGGAGCAAGGCGCAGGTGTGGTGCTGGCCGTACTGGATCAACTGCAAATCGGGCGCGCCACGCTGGCGTTCAGCTGCGCCAACGGCCTGTATGCGATCCGCGCGGCGCAACTGGCGCCGGCCCGCATCGACAGCTTGATGCTGACGCAAACGCCGGCGCTGGCGGCGATGCAGGCGTGGGCGTACAAGATGATTCCGCGACCGTTGCGCGTGCCGGTGGCGGGCCAGCTGATCACTTGGCTGGCCCGCCGCAAACTGGCGCAGCTCTGGTATCGCAACGCCTTGCCGGCAAGCACGGATACTGGCGCATTTCAGGAAACCGCACGCCGCGCTTTTGATGCCGGTGGCTGCTTCTGCCTGGGAGGCGTGGTGCAGGGGCTGTTGCGCGAAACCTCCCTGTCCACGTTATCGGACATTCCTTGCACGCTGATCTGGGGCAATCTGGACCGTTCGCACCGGGCCACGCCGCCGGCATCGCTGCAAGATTGCCTGCCGCAGGCGGACATCGTGCAGTTCGACGACTGCGGGCATTTTCCCGATCTGGAGCAACCAGAACGTTACGCACGAGAAATTATTGTCCATATGGAAAAACTTCCTCCGCGTGCGGTGTCGCCTCATAGCCTGCATAAATAGTCATTATTGATACACTTCAAAACCCCTTTACCTGCAGCGGGTATAATACCGAGTTGATATTTCCCCATTTTTTCGCAGCACTTCGCTCGTAAACCACAGAGTCGCCATGCACTTGCTTGCCGTCGGACTGAACCACACTACCGCGCCGGTTTCCCTGCGCGAAAAAGTGGCATTCCCGGCCGACCAGATCGGCCAGGCGGTGGCGTCGCGTCGATGTCGCCATCGACAGCACCGCGCATTTCCTGGCTGACTATCACAAGCTTTCCTACGCCGAACTGCGTCCTTTCCTTTACGCCTTGCCGCAGGACAATGCCGTGCGTCACGCCTTCCGCGTCGCCTCCGGGCTGGACTCGATGGTGCTGGGCGAACCGCAGATCCTCGGACAGATGAAGGACGCCGTGCGCCAGGCGGATGCCGCCGGCGGTCTCGGCACCTATTTGCATCAGTTGTTCCAGCGCACCTTCGCGGTCGCCAAGGAAGTCCGCAGCACCACTGAAATCGGCGCGCACAGCGTGTCGATGGCGGCCGCTGCGGTGCGCTTGTCGCAACGCATCTTCGATTCGATCTCGGGCCAGAACGTGCTGTTCATCGGCGCCGGTGAAATGATCGAGTTGTGCGCCACCCATTTTGCTGCGCAGAATCCAAAATCGCTGACCGTCGCCAACCGCACGCTGGAACGCGGCGAAACGCTGGCGCATCGCTTCAACGGCGCGGCACTGCGCCTGGCCGATCTGCCGACGCAGTTGTCGAAGTTCGACATCGTGGTGTCCTGTACCGCCTCGTCGCTGCCGATCATCGGCCTCGGCCTGGTCGAGCGCGCCGTCAAGGCACGTCGCCACAAACCGATTTTCATGGTCGACCTGGCCGTGCCGCGCGATATCGAATCCGAAGTCGGCCGTCTCGACGATGTCTTCCTGTACACCGTCGACGATCTCGCGTCAGTCGTGCAGAGCGGCGTCGAAAACCGCCAGGCCGCCGTCGCGCAGGCCGAAGCCATCATCGAAACCCGCGTGCAGTCCTTCATGCACTGGATCGACAGCCGCGCCGTGGTGCCGGTGATCCAGGACCTGCACGATGCCGGCGAATCGCTGCGCATGGCCGAGCTGGAACGCGCCCGCAAGCTGCTGGCCAAGGGCGAAGACATTGACGCCGTGCTCGACGCCTTGTCCAGGGGACTCACCGCCAAATTCCTGCACGGCCCGCAACAGGCCCTGCATCACGCGCAAGGCGACGAGCGCGCGCAATTGGTCCAGCTGCTGCCGCAACTGTTCCGCACCAAACGTTAGCGACTCCGTTCGCCGGCCGGCATCCTTGCGATCGCCGGCACTCTCTGCCTCATGCTTGTAACGCGGGCATCGCATCACCCCCTCATTTAGTAAAGTCAGTCCATGAAACCATCCATGCTCGCCAAACTCGACCAGCTCGCCGAACGGCTGGAAGAACTCAATAACCTGCTGATGCAGCAGGAAGCCACGTCCGACATGGACAACTATCGCAAGATGACGCGCGAACACGCCGAGCTCGGTCCGCTGGTGGCGCTGTACCACACTTATGTACAGGCGGCGAACGACATCACGACTGCGCAGGAGCTGCTGTCGGATCCCGACATGAAGGAATTCGCGCAGGAAGAAATCAACGGCGCCAAGGCGCGCATGGAAACGCTGGAAGCCGACCTGCAAAAGATGCTGCTGCCGAAGGATCCCAACGACGAGCGCAACATCTTCCTGGAAATCCGCGCCGGCACCGGCGGCGACGAATCGGCGCTGTTCGCCGGCGACCTGCTGCGCATGTACACCCGCTTCGCCGAACGCAATCGCTGGCAGGTGGAAATGATGTCGGCCTCCGATTCGGAAGTCGGCGGCTACAAGGAAGTGATCGTGCGCATCGCCGGCTTCGGCGCGTATTCACGCCTGAAGTTCGAATCCGGCGGGCATCGCGTGCAGCGCGTGCCGGCCACCGAAACCCAGGGCCGCATCCACACCTCGGCCTGCACCGTGGCCGTGATGCCGGAAGCCGACGAAGTCGAAGACGTCGACATCAACCCGGCCGATATCCGCATCGACACCTACCGCGCCTCGGGCGCGGGCGGCCAGCACATCAACAAGACCGACTCGGCGGTGCGCATCACGCATATGCCGACCGGCATCGTGGTGGAATGCCAGGACGACCGCAGCCAGCACAAGAACAAGGCCTCGGCGCTGAAGGTGCTGGCGGCGCGCATCAAGGACGTGCAACTGCGCGAACAGCAATCCAAGGAAGCCGCCACGCGCAAATCGCTGATCGGCTCGGGCGACCGCAGCGAACGCATCCGCACCTACAATTTCCCGCAGGGCCGCATGACGGATCACCGCATCAACCTGACGCTGTACAAGCTGGATTTCATCATGGACGGCGATCTGGAAGAACTGACCAATGCGTTGATCACCGAGCACCAGGCGGAGTTGCTGGCGCAGCTGGGCGACGAATAAAGAGTGGCGATTGTTCAGTGCGACCGGCCAGTAACCCAGCATTGTCGCGGCCTGTGGCACAATGCAGCGACGCCGGAACCAATTGCAAACGGACCTCTCTGAGGGTACAGCTTAGGCTAGCCAATTCCGAACAACATCAAAATCCAACGCCCATGAAATCGTCCAAATCCCTGTTCCTGTCCGTCGCCCTGTTGTGCGTCGCCCTGCTCGGCGTCGCTCTGTATCTGCAGATCGTCGAAGAGATGATGCCGTGCCCGCTGTGCATCATCCAGCGCTACATCTTCGTCGCCATCGCCATCATCTGCATCATCTTCGCCTTCCTGCCGCCGGGCTCCGCCAAGCTTGGCGCCGGCCTCGGCGCACTGGCTGCATTGGGCGGCATCGCCACCGCCGGCTGGCACCTGTGGGTGCAGGCGCATCCGGGTACTTCCTGCGGCATCGATCCGCTGGAAACTTCCCTCAACACCATCCCGACCGCGACGCTGTTCCCGACGCTGTTCAAGGCCGACGGCCTGTGCGCCAATCCGTATCCTTTCCTCGGCCTGTCGATTCCGCAATGGTCGCTGATCTGCTTCGTGCTGATCGCCGCCGTACTGGCGTCCCGCGCCTTCAAGCGCGGCTGAAGAAGATTTCCGGTGCGTGATTTTCCCGGTATTGCCGCAGGTGCGAGTCTGGGCGACGCGCTCAAGAACGCGCCGCTCGACACGCTGGAAAATCGCATCCTGATCGGCCATGCACTGCAACTGACGCGCATCCAGCTGATCACCCAATCCGAACGTCAGCTTACGGCCGATGAAGCGGCGCAACTGAGCGCGCTGTTCCGTCGCCGCCTGCAGGGCGAGCCGATTGCCTACATCGTCGGCGAGCGCGAGTTCTTCGGCCTGGCGATGCAAGTCACACCGGATGTCCTAATCCCGCGCCCCGACACCGAATTGCTGGTGGAGCTGGCGCTGGAGCGGCTGCCGCAACACGGCAAGGCGCTCGACATGGGCACCGGATCAGGCGCCATCGCGGTGGCCATCGCACACACGCGGCCGGATGTCGCCATGACGGCGCTCGATGTCAGTGAAGGCGCGCTGAAGGTCGCCGCCGGCAACGCGCAGCGGCATGGCGCGAAGGTGGAGTTCTTGCGCAGCGACTGGTACGCCGCGCTGAATGACATGGGCAACGCCAATCAGCCGTACCTCGACCTGATCGTTTCCAACCCACCTTACATCGTCGCCGGCGACATGCATCTGTCGCAGGGCGATTTGCGCTTCGAACCGATCGGCGCGTTGACCGATCACGCCGACGGCTTGTCGGCGCTGCGCATCATCGTCGACGGTGCGGCGACTTATCTGAAACCGGGCGGCTGGCTGTTGATGGAGCACGGCTACGATCAGTCTGGCGCCGTGCGCAAGCTGCTGGAGCAGCGCGGTTTCGCCGAAGTGCAAAGCTGGCGTGACCTGGCGGGGATTGAACGTGTCAGCGGCGGCAAGCTTGCTGCCGCTTCGCAATAGATTTCCCACCTCCAAAACAAAACACCGTCGTCCCGATTTTCATCAAGACGACGGTGCTTGTTGACTCCTCCTGCAAGTAAATCAGGCGGCCTGTTTTCCGCCTTCCGGCACATGCGGCTTCTGGCCTGCGTCGAACATCCGCAGCAAATCCGCTTCCTTCTGCTTGGCCGCTTTCAGGTGGCGTTCCTTGACATGGCCATAGCCGCGAATATCTTCCGGAATGCGTGCAATCGCCGTTGCCTGAGCAAGATTGTCGGCGTTGAGCCTGCTTAACAAACCGCCGACCGTCTTGCAGTATTCGCCGATCAGCGCGCGTTCCTGCTTGCGCTCGTCGGTGTAGCCGAATACATCCAGCGGGGTGTTGCGCAAGAAACGCAGCTTGGCCAGCACGCCGAAGGCGCGCATCATCCACGGGCCGTATTCCTTCTTGATCAGGTGGCCCTTGCTGTCATGCTTGGCCAGCAGCGGCGGCGCCAGGTGGAATTTCAGCTGGTAGTCGCCCTCGAACATGCCGGCGATCTTTTCGCGGAAGGCCGGCGCGGTATAGAGGCGCGCAACTTCATATTCGTCCTTGTACGCCATCAGCTTGAACAGGTACGTCGCCACCGCCGTGCTGAGCTTCATCGCCTTGCCGGCTTCACCCAATGCAGCTTCCGCATGCTGCGCCTGCGCAACGAAGTCGCTGTACCGGCGCGCGTAAGCGGCATTCTGGTATTGCGTGAGGAAGTCGACCCGCTTGGCCAGCACTTCTTCCAGCGATGGCGGACGCTTGAAGTCGATCACCTGCGCCGTCATGCCGTTGCGACGCGCGGCTTGCGCCACCATGTCGGCATCGTGCGCGGCAGCGCGGCCCCAGCCGAAGGCTTGCTTGTTGAACTCGACCGACAAGGCGTTGAGCTCGATGGCCTTGAGCAGCGCGCCTTCCGACAATGGCACCCAGCCGCGTTGCCATGCATAACCGAGCATGAACATATTGGTCGCGATGGCGTCGCCCATCAACGCGGTGGCGATGTTGCCGGCGTCGATCAGGGCCACGCGGTCCTTGCCGCAGGCGCTCTGGATGCTGCCTTCGGCGGACTCCGCCGGGAACTGCCAGTCCGGATTGCGCACGAAGGCCGCGGTCGGCATGCGGGTCGCATTGACCGCTGCATGCGTGCGTCCCTCGCCCATGCGCGACAAGGCATCGCGGCTGGCGGTGACAATCACGTCGCAGCCGATCACCAGGTCCGCCGCACCGGTGCCCACCCGCGTCGAATACAGGTCATCGGGACGTTCGGACAACCGCACATGCGACATCACCGGTCCGCCCTTTTGCGCCAGGCCGCTCATGTCGAGCACCGAGCAAGCCTTGCCTTCGACGTGCGCCGCCATCGCCAGGATCTGGCCGATGGTGATCACGCCGGTGCCGCCGATGCCGGTGACGACGATGCCGTAGGTGTCGCCCATGGCGGGCAATTGCGGTTCCGGCAGTAATGGTCCCTGCGCTGCGGCTTCGGTCTTTTCAACGGCGACGCGCTTGGCCTTTTTGAGCTTGCCGCCTTCCACCGTGACGAAGCTCGGGCAGAACCCGTTCACGCAGGAGTAATCATTGTTGCACGACGATTGATTGATCTGGCGCTTGCGACCGAACTCGGTTTCCAGCGGTTCCACCGACAGGCAGTTGGACTGCACGCTGCAATCGCCGCAGCCTTCGCACACCGCCTCGTTGATGACCGCGCGCTTGGCCGGATCGGGATAGGCGTCGCGTTTGCGGCGGCGGCGTTTTTCCGAGGCGCAGGTCTGGTCGTAGATCATGGCGGACACGCCCGGCACTTCGCGCAGTTCGCGCTGCACGGCGTCGAGTTCGCTGCGATGGCGGATGGTCACGCCTTCGGCCCACGGCGTGCCGGCCGGGTACTTGTCCGGCTCGTCGGTGACGACGATGATGGGACGCACGTTCTCGGCCGCCAACTGGCGCGAAATCATGGCCGGGTCGAGCGGGCCGTCGAACTCTTGCCCGCCGGTCATGGCGACCGCGTCGTTGTACAGAATCTTGTAGGTCATGTTGACCTTGCCCGCCACGGCCGCGCGCACGGCCAGCAAACCCGAATGGAAATACGTGCCGTCGCCGAGATTGGAGAACACGTGCTTCTCGCTGGTGAACGGCGCCTGTCCGACCCAGGTTACGCCCTCGCCGCCCATGTGTGAAAAGATGGTCGATTCGCGATCCATCCAGGTCACCATGTAGTGGCAGCCGATGCCGGCCAGCGCACGGCTGCCGTCGGGAAGTTTGGTCGACGTGTTGTGCGGGCAACCCGAGCAGAAATGCGGGATGCGGTCCTTGTTCGGATCTGGCTTGGTGCTGACGTTGAGCGTGGCTTCCTTGGCTTCGAGGAAGGCGATGCGCGCCTTGACGCGCTGCTCGATCGGATGGCCGGCGTAGTACTTGGAAATACGCGTGGCGATGGCGCGCGCGATCTGCGCCGGGCTCAGTTCATAGGTGGCCGGCAGCAGCCAGTTGCCGTGGCCTTCGCGCGGCGAGCCGCTCCATTCGCCGGTGTCGTCGAACTTGCCGACCACGCGCGGACGCACGTCGTCGCGCCAGTTGTAGAGTTCTTCCTTGATCTGGTATTCGAGGATCTGGCGCTTCTCTTCGACCACCAGGATTTCATCGAGGCCTTGCGCGAACTCGCGCACGCCTTCGGCTTCCAGCGGCCAGGTCATGCCGATCTTGTAGAGACGGATGCCGATGTCGCGGCGACTTGCTCGTCGATGCCAAGATCGTAGAGCGCCTGGCGCGTGTCGAGATAGGACTTGCCGGCGGTGACGATGCCGATGCGCGCACGCGGGCTGTCCCAGATGATCTGGTTGAGCTTGTTGACGCGTGCATAGGCCAGCGCGGCGTACCACTTGTAGACATTCATGCGCGTCTCTTGCTCGAGCACGGTGTCGGGTTGGCGGATGTTGAGGCCATCCAGGGGCAATTCGAAATCGGTGGGGATGATCGGCTGCACGCGCTGCGGATCGATCTCCACCGACATGCCCGATTCGACGATGTCGGTCACGCACTTGAGCGACACCCACAGGCCGGTATAGCGGCTCATGGCCCAGCCGTGCAGGCCGTAGTCGAGGTATTCCTGCACCGACGACGGATACAGCACCGGGATGCCGCAGGCCTTGAGGATGTGTTCGCTCTGGTGCGCGGTGGTGGATGACTTGGCGGCGTGGTCGTCGCCGGCGATCACCAGCACGCCGCCGTGTTGCGAGGTGCCGGCCATGTTGGCGTGCTTGAAGACGTCGCCGCAGCGATCAACGCCGGGGCCCTTGCCGTACCACAGCGAAAACACGCCGTCGTATTGCGCGCCCGGGAACAGGTTGACCTGCTGCGTGCCCCACACGGCGGTGGCGGCCAGGTCTTCGTTCATGCCGGGATGGAATTTGACGTGGGCGGCGTCGAGATATTTCCTGGCCTTGGCGGCGGTCTGATCGACCGTGCCCAACGGCGAGCCGCGATAGCCGGTGACGTAACCGGCGGTGTTCAATCCCGCCTGGAGGTCGTGCTGCCGCTGCAGCATCGGCAGCCGTATCAGCGCCTGGATGCCGGTCATGAAAACGCGACCGCGCTCCAGCGAATATTTGTCGTCCAGGGAAATGTCATCCAGCAGCAGGCGTTCACTGGAAGGTAGGGGTGCGTTCATGCATTGTCTCCGTGCCAAAAATCGTGTCTTTGTTTGCACATGGATCTGTTCGAGATCCTGCCTGAAACTCGTCCGCCTTGTGGGCGAATGGTTTCGTTCTTTTGATGCGGCTACAGTAGCACAAGCCGCGTATCGCCGCTACGCACGGCGCAGCATGGCGGGTGGCCGGACTGACAATGCGCTGACAACGAAAAAAAAACCTGCGGTTAAGGCAGGGGCCGGTGCGCAGTCGCCACGGATCAGGCGATGGGAAGGTTTCGCTCACCCGGCAGCAGCGTGTTGGCCGGCAAGGCGTCCTGCGCCTTCAGTTGCTCGTACAGCGCGGTGAAATCGGGCGCGGTGTCGTCGAACAGCTGCTGGAAATCGCGGATGACGAAATAGGTTTCCTGGTACGAATCGATCTTGTACAGCGTGCGCATGACGCGCTCGACCTGGAACGGGATGCGGTTCGGCTGCTGATTCTGCTGTGAACCACGCAGGGAGTATTCGACTTCGCCGCCCGACGACAGGATGCCGGCGCCGTAGATGCGCAAACCCTCGGGACTCTGGATCAGACCGAACTCGATGGTGTACCAATACAGGCGCGCAAGGAAAGCCAGGCCGTCGAGCTTGAGCGCCTTGAGGCCGCCCTTGCCGTACTCCTGCAAATGTTCGGCAAAGACAGGATTGAACAGCAGCGGCACATGGCCGAAGAAATCGTGGAACACGTCCGGTTCGACAATGTAGTCGAACTCGCTCTCTTCGCGCAGCCAGACCGTGACCGGGAAACGGCGGTTGGCAAGGTGTTCGAAGAACGTATGGTCCGGCACCAGTCCGGGCACGGCGACCAGTTGCCAGCCGGTGGCCTTGTACAACGCCTCGGTGGTGCGGTCGAATTGCGGGATGCCCTGCGAGACGTCGAGCGCCTTGATGCTGTCGAGGAAGACGTCGCAGGCGCGGCCCGGGATCAGCCTGGCCTGGCGCTCGTAGAGGCGTCGCCACAGTGCGTGCTGGGCGGGCGTATAAGCGGCCCAGTTCTGGTCGACGACGAAGTTCTTGTCGGCGTTGCTGTAGTCGCCGCGCAAGGCGCCGCTGTCCGACTTGGCGGCCACGCTGGCAAAAAAATCGTCGGTGCTGGCGGAGTTGTTCATAGTTCTGCTGGAAAATGCCTGTAAGCCGCCATTATCGCCGATTTCGGTCCGGGAGCTGCGCGGCGGCAAGGCTTGCGGCAAGGTTCAGGCCTGCGTTCAGGCCTTCGGTTTGCCGATGCCGAAGACCCTGCTGATCCATTTGAACAGCGCGCGCATGTTGGCCTTGATGATGTAGTCGAGCATGGCCGCCTGCTCTTCCATGGCTTCCTGGAACAGCGTGACCGGATTGGCCGGCTGCAGCTTCAGGTAAGCGTCCGCTTCGCCGTAGTCGCGATGGATTTCCATGCCGGCTTTCTTGGCGATGTGCATCATGACTTTGTTGGAGGACAGGCAATGCATGTACAGCGTGTCGACGTCGGCGTTGCGGCAGCGGATCGCGGCGCGCATGAACAGGCGCGTGCCTACACCCAGTCCGCGCGCCGCCGCCGAGACCGACACGCCGAACTCGGCCACCACCGGCTTGATGGTCGCACCGCTGATGCGCGTGGCTTCCTTGGGCGCAAAGGCCAGATGTCCCACGCCCAAGAGGCGCAGGCGACGGTCGTAGACGCCAAAGACGGTATCGCGCTCGAAATTGATGCCCTCGACGTAGCGCGTCACCAGCTCATCGGATAGCTTGCTGCCGAAACGCAGCAGCCGGTCTTTTTCTTCCAACGCCAGGAAATGCCGCAGCAGATGCCGACGCGCGGCGACAGCTCCTTGACCAGGATCATCGGTTTGTCCGATGCCTCGGCGAGGGCAATGAGCGCCTGCTTCAGGCGGTCCAGCCTGGCGCGCAGTTGCGTGGCGAATGTCGGCATGGGCGTGGAAATGAATTAAGCGGCGTTGGCGGCATATTCTGCCACCGCTGCCGTGCGCGCCGCCAGGATCGCCTCCGGGATGCGTTGCGGCTGCTCCCGGTGCTTGGCGGCGATGGCGCCGGCATCCACGCCCTGGGCGGCCTTGAGCGCGCCCATGAGGTACTCCAGCTGCGGGAACGCGACGTCCTCGAAACCGGTGCGGCCGCGGCGGTCGCATTCGGACGCCTGCAACATGTCGTGGAAGCGCTCCGGCTTGCGGAAGCCGTCGCAACGCGCCAGCAGATTGACGATGGTGGCCGGGCGCAACTCGAAGGCGCGGCCGACGTTGCCATGTTCGCGCGCGGTGATCACGGCCAGGTCGCGGCAATCGTTGGGCACTTTAAGACGATCACAGATGCCTTGCACCAGCTCGACGCTGCGGCCTTCATGACCATGATGGCTGGGCCACAGATCGGGCGGCGTGGTGCCCTTGCCGAGATCGTGCATGAGCGCGGCGAAACGCACGCCCAGAGAATAGCCGCGGCCGGCGGCATAGTCGAGCACCATCATGACGTGCACGCCGGTGTCGATTTCGGGATGGTATTTGGCCGGTTGCGGTACGCCCCACAGCGCATCCAGCTCCGGCAGGATGCGCGCCAGCGCGCCGCAGTCGCGCAGCACGTTGAACATGCGCGAGGGCATCTGCTCCATCATGCCGCGCGCCAATTCCTGCCACACACGCTCGGGCACCAGCGCATCGACCTCGCCGGCGGCGACCATCTTCTGCATCAGCGCATTGGTTTCAGGCGCGACGGTGAAACCGGGAAAGCGCGCCGCGAAGCGCGCCAGGCGCAGGATGCGCACCGGGTCTTCGATGAAGGCGTCGGAGACGTGGCGAAATACGCGTCGCCGGATATCTTCTTGACCGTGATAGGGATCGACCAATACGCCGTCCTCGCCTTTGGCGATGGCGTTGATGGTGAGGTCGCGCCGCGCCAGGTCCTGCTCGAGCGTGACGGCGCTGTCGGTATGGAACACGAAACCCTTGTAGCCAGGCGCCGTCTTGCGTTCGGTGCGCGCCAGTGCGTATTCCTCCTGCGTGTCGGGATGCAGGAACACCGGGAAGTCCTTGCCGACCGGACGGAAGCCGCGCGCCAGCATGTCTTCCGGCGTGGCGCCGACGACCACGTAGTCGTGATCCTGCACGGGTAAACCGAGCAGTTCATCGCGCACCGCGCCGCCGACGACGTAGATCTTCATTAGTGGCTCAATGGTCAATGGTCAATGGTCGGGCAAGACTTCTTTTTCGACCAGCGCTTCGGCGATCCACTTGGCCACAGCCGGATGCGCCGCCACGCGATCGACGTAAGCCTGCAAGGCCGGCGCCAGCGATGCATGGTAGCTGCGGAAACGCATCACCACCGGCGCATAGAAGGCGTCGGCGATCGAGAAGTCGCCGAACAGGAATTCGTGATGGCCGAACTGCGACAGGCAGTCTTCCCAGATTTCACAGATGCGACCGATGTCGCCCTGCGCTTCGGCCGTGCGGCCCTTGCCTGGATAGCTGCCGCGGATGTCCATGCTCATGGCGCTGCGCAGGCCGGTAAAACCGGAATGCATTTCAGCCGTGATGCTGCGCGCGACGGCGCGGGCGGCGGTTTCTTGCGGCCACAGCTTACGGTCGGGGAATTGTTCGGCCAGGTATTCGCAGATGGCCAGCGAATCCCAGATATGCGTCTGGCCGTCGAGCAGCACCGGCACGCGTCCGGCAGCGGAATATTCGGCGATCTTGCCGGCGGTGTCGGGCTGGTCGAGGCAGATGCGGATTTCGCGGAAAGGAATGTCGAACGCGGTCAGCACCACCCACGGGCGCATCGACCAGGAGGAGTAATTCTTGTTGCCGATGACCAGCGTGATAGCGTTCTTGCCGGCTTTTTCCAACGTCGCCGACAGGGTCGGATCAAGTTCGGTGTTCTGCATGGCGGTCCTTAAAAATGATTGTGTTCAGCGCCGTGCGCCGCGGCGATGGGCGTCCATTTGCTGCTGCATGTGCACGCCGGCGAGGTAACGCGGCGCAATCGCTTCCAGCGCGGTCGGCGCAATGTCCAGTTCCGGCGCCATCGGCCCGCTTGCAACATTATCCACCTGCATGGAAGCCAGATTATCGCGACTCATCATGCGTCCTGGCAAATGTTCCAGCAAAAAAGCTTGCAAGGACGCCAATGCCGGCGGCAATCCAAACACCGGGCGTGGATGGCCGGAACATGCGCCGGCCAGTTGCACCAATTGACGCAGCGTATAGACCTGCGGCCCGGCCAGCTCGTAGCTGCGGCCCTGCGTGGACTCATTCTGCAATGCGCTGACGAAAGCCTGCGCCACATCGCCCACGTACACCGGCTGGAAACGCGCCTCGGCGCCGCCCAGCGGCATGACGGGGAAACGCTTTTGCAGCGCGGCGAACAGGTTGAGGAAGTTGTCGTGCTCGCCGAACACCACCGAAGGCCGGAACACCGTGGCGGCGACAGTGGCGTCCGAGAACGCGGCAACTTCTCCCGCCGCCTTGGAGCGCAGGTACATCGACGGCGCCTGCGCCGATGCGCCCAGCGCGCTCATGTGCAGGTAACGCCGCACGCCATGCCTGGCGCAGGCGGCCACGATCTTGCGCGGCAGTTCGACATGGGCCCGCTCGAAATCGGGGCCCCAGGCGCTGCCACGCGGTCCGCTGCGTGAATGCAGGGTGCCGACCAGATTGATGACGACGTCGGCTTGAGGCACCAGGCGATCAAGTACGGCCTCGTCGTGCACGTCGGCGATCGTCGTGCGCACCGTCGGCATCACCAGCAGATGCTTGCTGCGTTCATAGCGCCGGGTCGGCACCGTGATCCCGGCCGCCGTGCTGCGCGCCAGCTGCGCCACCAATTGGCTGCCGATGAATCCGGAGCCGCCGATTATCAGTATGTTTCTGTACGCCATGGCCGTCATCGCTTTCTTGCTTCAGGTCCTCGACGCAGCGTCATCGTGTCGCGTCAAGGCAGGTCGGTCGGGATATTGGTGCGCGGCGCCACCACGCCGAGGCGCTGCTTGAGCGACTGCGGCTTGTTCTCGAACAGGGCGGCGTAATAAGTGGCGTTGGACATCACGTTCTTGACGTAGCCGCGCGTCTCGTTGAACGGAATCGATTCGGCAAAGATCGCGCCTTCAACGCTGCGGTTCAGCGTCGAACGCCAGGTGCGCGGACGCCCCGGGCCGGCGTTATAGGCAGCCGTCGCCAATGCCTGCGAACCGTCCAGATTGCCGAGCACCATGTTCAGATAGCTGGTGCCGAGCAGCAGGTTGGTGTTGATGTCGTTGATCTGGTCTTGCGTGAACTCGGTCAGGCCGATCTTCTTGGCGACGTATTTCGCGGTCGACGGCATCAACTGCATCAGGCCGGAGGCGCCGACATAGGATTTGGCGTTCTTGATGAAACGCGACTCCTGGCGGATCAGGCCGTAGACCCAGGCGTTTTCCAGCCCGAGCGGTCGCGTGTTGGCGGTCATTTCGCTCAGATGCGGCGCCGGGAAGCGCTGGGTGAAATCCATTTCCTGCTTGGTGCGGTCAGAGGTGTTCACCATGCGATCGAGCACATCGCTCTGGCGTGCGAACTCGGCGGCAGCCAGCAACTGGCGGTCGCTCATGCGGCGCAGTTCCCAGTTCCATTCGCGAATGCCTTCGTAGCGCATGTTGAGGTCATAGAACTTGAGCGCGCGCTTGAAGCCGCTGTTCTGCGCCATCGGTGCGATCTCTGCCGGCGTCGGCGGCGTCGGGCCGGCGGGAATCACGATTTTCTGGCCCAGTTCTTCGGTGGCGAGCTGGCCGTAGAAGCTGACGTTCGAGGCAATCGACTGGAACAGGCGCTGGGCCGATTCGGCCTGCCCGTCTTCCTTTTGCGCGCGCGCCAGCCAGTAGGTCCAGGTGATGTCGCTGCGCAGCGAGGCCGGCATGGCTTCGATTGTGGACTTCACCAGCTTCCAGTCGCCGGCGCGCAGGGCGATGCGCACTTTCCATTGATACGCTTCGTAGGACAGCGGCGCGTCCTTGGTCTTGCGCCAGTAGTCGATCGCTTCCGGCATCAGCTTCATCGAGGCCGGCAAGGCGATCTGCGCCCAGGCGATGGCTTGCTCCTGCGCGGTCAGGCCGGAAGCGCCGCTCAGGAAAGCGGCGGCCTGCTGCGGATTGCTCTTGGCGGCGCGGCCGATGGCGATGATGTACAGCTCATGCGCGGTGCGGCCCTGTCCCGGTCCGCGCGCCAGCAGCGGCGCCGGCTTGTCGATCACCTGCTGCAGGGTGACGTCGCCGTTGTCGGTGAAGATCGCGGCGCGGCGCGCCACCATGATGCTGCCGGCTTCGACCGCCTGGCGGATCTGCGCCCAGACATCGCCTTCGCCGAACTGATGGTTTTGCGCCAGCGTGCCGATCAGGTCACTGCAACCCTGGCCGTAGTCCTTGGGGCTGGTGAGCAAGGCGCGTGCTTCGTCGGCGACGTTCTGGCCCTTGAGCGCGCGCGAATTCAGCGCGAAGCATTTGACCTGCACGTCGTCGTTCAGCACGAACAGCGGATATTGTTCATCGAAGGTGGCCCAGTCGCCGGTCTTGCCCAGCGCCAACAACCAGTCGTTGCGCAGGCGGTCGCCGATCGCCGTGCCGTCGTAGCGGCTCAGGAAATCGCGGATTTCCGACACCGGCGCGGTGAAGTCGCGCACGCGCGGTTTCAGCCGATAATAGTCGACGTAGGAAGGAATGACATAATCGGGCAAACGCGCCGCCAGGTTGAGCGCCGTGGCCGAATCGTCGACCCGTGAGGCGTCGCGCAGCGCAAGGAAAACGTCATCCTGCGAGGCATTGGCTGAAGGACGTTTTTGCGCCTGGGCCGGCAGCGAAAAACTGATTGCCGCCGCAGCAGCGCATGTGATCACGACCACGCATTTCTTTAATTGCATTCTTATACAACCTTCGATTGAAACAAATGACGACTTCAAGGATAGCACGCGGTTCTGCGCACACTGACGCTGCCGGGAGCACGCCGCAAATAGCGGCAACAGCGGAAAAATCAGTCCTGCGCACGCGTTTGCTCGCCGCCCGCAAGGCCATGACACCGGCAGCCAAAGCCGCGGCTGAAGCGATGATCTGCAGCCGCCTGCTGGACTGGCTGCAAAACAATCCGGTCGCCAGCCTCGGCGTGTACCACCCGATCCGTCAGGAACCGGACCTGCATCCGGCCTATAACGCGCTGGCGGCGCAAGGCGTGCACCTGTCCTTGCCGATAATTCGAGGAAAAGAGGCGCCACTGGAATTTGTCCGCTGGACGCCGGGAGAAACATTGGTGAAAGACGCCATGGGCACCTCGGCGCCGGCGCATGGAGAGACCATGCGTCCGCAGGCCTTGCTGATCCCTTGCCTGGGATTCAACGCGGCGCGCCTGCGGCTGGGCTACGGCGGCGGCTTTTACGACCGTACGCTGGCGCAGGAGCCGCGTCCGTTGGCCATCGGTATCGCTTATGCGGAAGCGCTGGCCGAATTTGCAGGACAGCCGCATGATATTGCGCTGGACCTGATCCTCACCAACGGGTGAAATGCCGGGCAATAAAAAACCGGCAAGCGCCGGCTTTTTATTGCTGAAATATCACCTCAATCCACCAGCCGTTGCCAGATTTCCATGGTCGCCGCAGGCTGGTTCAGCGTGTAGAAATGCAGACCCGGCGCGCCCCCTTCCAGCAATTGCTCGCACAGCTGCGTCACCACGTCGAGGCCGAACGCGCGGATCGAATCGGCATCGTCGCCGTAGCTGGCAAGCTTGAGACGGATCCAGCGCGGGATTTCGGTGCCGCACATGTCCGAGAAACGCATCAACTGGGTGTAGTTCGTGATCGGCATAATGCCCGGTACGATGGGTACGTTGACGCCCAGCTTTTGCGCATCGTCGACGAAGTTGAAGTAAGCGTCGGGGTTGTAGAAATACTGCGTGATCGCGGCATCGGCGCCGGCCTCGATCTTGCGCGCGAAGTTGCGGACGTCGTCCTGCGGCGATTTGGCCTGGGGATGCATTTCCGGATAGGCGCCGACTTCGATGTGGAACCAGTCGCCGGTTTCGGCGCGAATGAATTCGACCAGCTCGTTGGCATAGCGGAATTCACCGGACGAAAAATCAGCAGCGCCGAAGCCGCTCGGCAAATCGCCGCGCAGCGCAACGAGCTTCTTGATGCCGTGCGACTTGTACTCGGTCAGGATGTCGCGCAGGGCATCGCGCGAGCTGCCGATGCAAGACAGATGCGGCGCAGCCACGTGGCCTTCACGCATGATTTCCAGCACGGTGTCGAGCGTACCCTGCTGGGTCGAACCGCCGGCGCCGAAGGTGACCGAAAAATACTTCGGCTGCAACGCGGCTAGCTTGGCGCGCGTGGCGCGCAGTTTTTCCGTGCCTTCGGGTGTCTTGGGCGGGAAAAACTCGATGCTGAAATTATGTTGTGTCATGAGAATTCGATCCGGAAACGGTCAAGACGCGATCAGAACATTACAGTTCAGCTGCGACCCGATTTCAGCAACAGCGTCGACAAGGCCCACGATACGATGCTGTACAACAGCGCGCCGCCGACCGCGGACCAGAAGCCGCCCACATGGAAACCGCCCACCAGTTGCGCCACCACCCAGAACATCAGACCGTTGATCACGAGGATGAACAGACCCAGCGTAAGCAAGGTCACCGGCAAAGTCAGCACCACCAGCACCGGACGCACCAGCGTATTGACAAAGCCGAGGATCAGGGCTGCGATCAGCGCCGCGCCGAAACTGTCGACTTGCACCGAATGCAGCAGGTAAGGCACGGCCAGCAAGGCCAGGGCATTGATGAGCCAGGTCAGCAGCAGACGCACGGAAAATCCTTTCGACCCCGTCGGGGAATGATGACGCCACCCGCAGAGCTTGCATCACCGGCAACGGCAATGCAAGTGCATAAGTGCACAAGTGCACGGGCGGCGGACGATGCTGAAACTGCCGGGCCGGCACAGGGCCGGCCCGCACAGGGATCAGTAACGGTAATGCTCAGGCTTGTAGGGGCCTTCGACCTTCACGCCGATATACGAAGCCTGCTCTGCCGTCAGGGTGCTCAGTTGCGCGTTGAGTTTCTTCAACTGCAGGCGGGCGACCTTTTCATCCAGATGCTTGGGCAACGTGTAGACGCCGACCGGGTAGTTCTTGGTGTTCACGAACAACTCGATCTGGGCGATGGTCTGGTTGGCGAACGACGAGCTCATCACATAGGACGGATGGCCGGTGCCGCAACCGAGGTTGACCAGGCGGCCTTCGGCCAGCAGGATGATGCGCTTGCCGTCAGGGAAGATGACGTGGTCGACTTGCGGCTTGATGTTTTCCCAGCTGTATTGCTTCAGTGCGGCGACTTCGATTTCGTTGTCGAAGTGACCGATGTTGCAGACGATGGCCTGGTCTTTCATCTTCTTCATGTGGTCGTGCGTGATCACATGGTAGTTGCCGGTGCAGGTGACGAAAATGTCGCCGTGTTCGGCCGCGTAATCCATGGTGACGACGCGATAGCCTTCCATTGCGGCTTGCAGTGCGCAGATAGGATCGATTTCAGTGACCCAGACTTGCGCCGACAGCGCGCGCATGGCTTGCGCCGAACCCTTGCCGACGTCGCCGTAACCGGCGATGACGGCGACCTTGCCGGCGATCATGACGTCGGTGGCGCGCTTGATGCCGTCGACCAGCGATTCACGGCAGCCGTACAGGTTGTCGAACTTGGACTTGGTGACGGAGTCGTTGACGTTGATCGCAGGGAAGGCCAGCTTGCCGTCCTTGAACATCTGGTACAGACGATGCACGCCGGTGGTGGTTTCTTCGGTCACGCCTTTGATTTGCGCCAGGCGAGTGGAATACCAGTTGGACGATGTCGCCAGCTTTTTCTTGATGGAGTTGAACAGGCAGATTTCCTCTTCCGAACCTGGATTGTTCAGCACCGATGCGTCTTTTTCAGCGCGTGTACCCAGGTGCAGCAGCAAGGTTGCATCGCCGCCATCGTCGAGGATCATGTTGGCTTGTTCGTTCTCGCCGCCTTGCCATTCGAAAATGCGGTGCGTGAATTCCCAGTAGTCGTCCAGCGATTCGCCCTTGAACGCGAACACCGGCGTACCCTTGTCGGCGATTGCCGCGGCAGCGTGGTCCTGGGTCGAATAGATATTGCAGGATGCCCAACGGACCTTGGCGCCCAGCGCTTCCAGCGTCTGGATCAGCACGGCGGTCTGGATGGTCATGTGGATGGAACCGGTGATGCGTGCGCCCTTCAACGGCTGGGCGGCAGCGAACTCTTCGCGGATGGCCATCAGGCCGGGCATTTCGGTTTCAGCGATCTTGATCTCTTTGTGGCCCCATTGCGCCAGGCTGATATCAGCGATCACATAGTCTTTTGTGGAATTGGTAGTCATGGCTGCGGCGTTGTTCACGCCCTCCTTTCGTAGAAAACAGAAAAAAAGTAACGTGAGCGCAGTTGCATGTTGACGGTATCAAGCCTGGCAAGATCGATGTCTTGTCGCAACGCTCCTTGATACGGAAAGGCATTGTAAATCCTTTGGGTGCGCAATGCCAGCACACCGCAGCAATCCGGCCACAATGACCGGATTGCGTCGGGGTATTACAGACCGGCGGCAGCCTTCAGTGCGGCAGCCTTGTCGGTGCGCTCCCACGAGAATTCCGGCTCTTCGCGGCCGAAGTGGCCGTAAGCAGCGGTCTTCTGATAGATCGGACGCAGCAGGTCAAGCATCTGCACGATGCCCTTCGGACGCAAGTCGAAATGTTCCAGCACCAGTTCCGCCAGCTTTTCGTCGCTGATCTTGCCGGTGCCGAAAGTGGTAACCATGACCGAGGTCGGCTTGGCGATACCGATGGCGTACGACACCTGGATCTGGCAACGCGACGCCAGGCCGGCAGCCACGATGTTCTTGGCGACGTAACGGCCGGCGTAGGCTGCCGAACGGTCAACCTTGGAAGGATCCTTGCCGGAGAACGCGCCGCCGCCGTGCGGTGCGGCACCGCCGTAGGTGTCGACGATGATCTTGCGACCGGTCAGGCCGCAGTCGCCTTGCGGACCGCCGATGACGAAACGACCGGTCGGGTTGATCAGATAACGGGTGTTCTTGATCCACTCTGCGGGCACGACCGGTCGGATGATTTCTTCGATCGCGGCTTCTTCGATGGCCTTGTGCTCCATTTCAGGCGCATGCTGGGTCGACAGCACGATGGTGTCGATGGCGACCGGACGGCCATCGACGTACTTCAGCGTGACTTGCGACTTTGCGTCAGGACGCAGCCATGGCAGGCGGCCGTCCTTGCGCAGTTGCGACTGGCGCTCGACGATACGGTGCGCGTAGTAAATCGCGGCAGGCATCAGTTCCGGTGTTTCGTCGCAGGCGTAGCCGAACATCAGGCCTTGGTCGCCGGCGCCTTGGTCGAGGTCCAGGCCCTTGCCTTCGTCCACGCCCTGGGCGATGTCCGGAGATTGCTTGTCGTAGGCGACCAGCACGGCGCAGCTCTTGTAGTCGATGCCGTAGTCGGCATTGTCGTAACCGATGCGCTTGATGGTTTGACGGGCGACGTCGATGTAGTCGACGTTGGCGCGCGTGGTGATTTCACCGGCGAGCACGACCAAGCCTGTGTTGCACAAGGTTTCGGCGGCGACGCGGGAGAGTGGATCCTGTTCAAAGATGGCGTCCAGAATCGCATCGGAAATCTGGTCGGCTACTTTGTCTGGGTGACCTTCCGAGACGGATTCGGAAGTAAAGAGAAATTCATTGGACATCACATGCTCCTGCAGTATAGAGATTAACCGGTGTCGCGGCCTTATCCCTAGCCTGCGACGCTTTAGCGAAATTTATATCCCGTCTCGCAAGTTGTCATTAACTCGACGGCTTTCATGCTATTTTACGCGTCTTGCAAAAATTCGGCAATTTCACAGCATTATTCACGGTAACGGCAAATATGCTTTTTTCTTTATTCCGCCTGTTGTCATTTTTTCCGCTGCCCTTGCTGCACCTGATCGGGATTGTGATGGGCTGGCTTGTTTACCTGGCCTCGCCATCCTATCGGAAGCGTCTTAAAGACAACCTCACCCGGGCTGGCCACGGGCGGCATTTGTTGGCCGCCGTCAACGAGGCGGGTAAGGGCATCTTTGAATTGCCGTTCATCTGGTGCGCCGCGCCCCAACGCGTCTTGCGCACCGCCCGCATCGAAAACTGGGAACTGGCCCAACAGGCCCTGGAGGCAAAAACCGGCGTCGTCTTCCTGACGCCGCATCTTGGCTGCTTCGAAATCATTGCCCAGGCCATCGCCGAGAAAACCTCCCTGACTGCGCTCTATCGTCCGCCGCGCAAGGCCGCGCTGAAGCCGCTGATCGAAGGCGCGCGTTCACGTCCCAACCTGCATCTGGCGCCGGCCAATCTGTCGGGCGTGCGGGTTTTGCTCAAGGCGCTCAAGAAGGGGCTGGCCATAGGCCTGTTGCCGGACCAGGTTCCGCAACACGGCGAAGGCGTCTGGGCCGACTTCTTCGGAAAACCCGCCTACACCATGACGCTCTCCGCCAAGATGCATCAGATGAGCGGCGCACCGATCATTTTGTCGTACGCAGAGCGCTTGTCATGGGGCCGCGGTTTCGTGATCCGCTTCGTGGCATTTGAAGAAACCCTGGGCGAGACGCCCGAACAACAGGCGCGCGCCATCAACCTGGCAATGGAAAAGCTGATCGCGCGCTGCCCCGCGCAATATATCTGGAGCTATAACCGCTACAAGACGCCGCCCGGCGTGACCGCGCCGGGTGCATCGCAATGAAAGCGCTGATCGCATTGATGTGGCTGCTGCACTGGCTGCCGCTGCCGATTCTCGGTCGCCTTGGCGAAGCGCTGGGTTCCCTGCTGTTCATCATCATGAAGCCGCGCCGGCACATCACGCTGACCAATCTGCGCCTGTGCTTTCCCGACAAAACCGAAGCCGAACGTGAAACCCTTGCCCGCCGGCATTTCCAGGCGTATGCGCGCAGCGCGCTTGAGCGAGGCATCCTGTGGTGGGCTTCGGAAGCGCGCCTGAAACGGCTGATCAAGGTCGAACCGCGCGTACCCGTCGAAGTCATCAAGTCCGGCCCGACCATCCTGCTCTGCCCGCATTTCGTCTGCCTGGAAATCCCCGGCATCGCGCTGGTGCTCAATTCCGACTTGTCGATTTGCACCATTTACTCCAAACAACAAAATGAAGTCGTCGACCAGGCGCTGCTCAAAGGGCGCTCGCGCTTTCGTCCCGTAACCCTTCTGTCGCGCGAAAAAGGCGTCAAGCCCATCATCCGCGCGATGCGCGACGGCTTGCCGTTCATCATGCTGCCGGACATGGACTTCGGCTTGCGCGACGCTGAATTCGTCCCGTTCTTCGGCGTGCCTGCCGCGACACTGACCGCCACCGCACGCATTGCGGCGGCGACACGCGCCAACGTGGTGCCGATGATCACCACCTTTCTGCCGAACTACAAGGGCTGGAAAACCACGTTTTATCCGGCTTGGGAAAACTATCCCGGCGACGATATCGCTCGTCGAGGCGACGCGCCGCATGAACGCCTTTATCGAAGAGCGCGTGCTGGAAGCGCCGGCGGAATATTTTTGGGCGCACAAGCGCTTTAAAACGCATCCTCCGGGCACACCTAATGTATACGGCCATGATTAGCGTGGCCGCCTATAATTGATGCCATGAAGATCAAATTCACCAAAATCGATATCGTCGAGGCGACGCGCCGCATGAACGCCTTTATCGAAGAGCGCGTGCTGGAAGCGCCGGCGGAATATTTTTGGGCGCACAAGCGCTTTAAAACGCATCCTCCGGGCACACCTAATGTATACGGCCATGATTAGCGTGGCCGCCTATAATTGATGCCATGAAGATCAAATTCACCAAAATGCACGGCGCCGGCAACGACTTCGTTGTCGTTGACGCCATTCACCAGGACATCGCGCTGACCCCGGCGCAATGGAAGTTCATTGCCGACCGCCGCTTCGGCATCGGCGCCGACCAGATGCTGGTGGTGGAAAAGACGCAATCCGAGGGCATCGATTTTCGTTACCGCATCTACAACGCCGACGGCGGCGAGGTCGAACAATGCGGCAACGGCGCGCGCGCATTTGCGCGCTTTGTCAGCGACAAAGGCCTGACCAGCAAACGTGTTATCCGTGTGGAAACAATGTCCGGAATCATCGAACCCACGCTCGAAGACGACGGACGCGTCACGGTCGACATGGGCGCGCCAGTGCTAAGCCCGGAACAGGTGCCGTTCGATCCGTCCGGCCTGGACAGCAAGGCGGAAGGCGACGACGCACTGTGGCCGCTCGACGTCGACGGCAAGACACGCTGGATTTCGGTGGTATCAATGGGCAATCCGCATGCGGTTCAAATCGTGGCCGACACCGAAGCGGCGCCGGTATTGACCGACGGCCCGCTGATCGAACGCCACGTGCGCTTCCCCAAGCGCGTCAACGCCGGCTTCATGCAAGTGGTTGATCGGCACAACGTCAATCTGCGCGTATTCGAGCGCGGCGTCGGCGAAACACTGGCGTGCGGTACTGGAGCGTGCGCAGCGGTTGTCGCGGGCATCCGGCGCGGCCTGCTGGATACGCCGGTCGCGGTGCAAACCCACGGTGGCGAATTGGTGATCCGCTGGACCGGGCCGGACAAGCCGGTCATGATGACCGGCCCGGCGGTCTCGGTGTACGAAGGCGAGATCGAGCTGCCTGATCAGCTCTGAAGCGCCCTTGCAGGCGCAATAAGAAACGGCTTGCTGGTCGGATGACCGAGCAAGCCGTTTTTCTTTCCGGCAGCCTTCGGACTCAGGCGGCCAGATCCTGCCGTTCTTCGCGCTCTTCTTCCTCGTCCGACTGCGGCAGGACCGTCTTGAGGCGATACAGGCGCTGCCGATAGTTGCCTTCGGGGCCACTGGGCCCGCAGTCCACGTCTTCGAACAGGCGACCGATGCGATTGAGCACCTGCCGCTCGTCACCGGTCTCTATTAATATGAGGCGCCGTTTGCTGCGGGCATAGTAGTCACGGATGTCGACCGCCAGGCAATGGCCGCAATCAGCTTGTTTCAAATCGATCAGCAAAGCCTCGGGCCGGGTCAGTCCGAACAGGATCGCCAGCTCCAGCCGCGCCGCCAGGAACGGATAGGCGTTCAGGAAATCGCGTGTCATGTGCCCCTTGGCCGCAACCGCCCATGCGGCCGCAGCCGGCCGGTCAGCAATTTTAGCCAGTAATTCGCGCGCATCGGCACTGTCTTGCGCTGCCGCCTTTTGCAGCCAGTAGACCGCGCGCACGTCGTTGGCGGGATCTTCGCGGCGGTTGCGCCAGGCGCTACCGCCGCACTCGAGTTGCGCCAACGCATGCCCCATTTCGGCAGCGCGTTCCAGATAATGCTGCGCGTCGGCAAGATTGCGCTGGGAGAACTCAGGCTTGAGGTAAATACGCGACAAGGCATACCATGCCGCCGCAAGACCGCGCTCACCAGCCAGCGTCAGCCAGCGGATCGCCTTTTTGTAATTGGCGGAACCGAAACCCGGGAACGCACGCCCGCCGTTCTCGTTCATGCGCGCAAAGAACAGACCCAGCGACAGTTGTGCCATCTTGTCATCGGCATAGGCCCCCAGTTCCAGCAGTGATTGCGCCTCCTCGGCGTCAACGTCGCCGATCTCGGCCAGCACTTGCGCAAGCCGCGATAGCAAAGCGATGTTTCCCTCGCCCAGATGTCGGACCAAGCCCTCGGCGGGGGCATTCAGTTGCGGCAGACCGGCGCCGTATTGCGCCAGCAGGGAACGCGCCAGCGGCAAGGCGCGGCGAATGAAATCTGCCCGATCCTGACGCAACCAGGCCGCGTCCGCCAGCGCCAACTGCGCCTGACCGACGCCGGCGGGGTT
>NZ_AJHH01000473.1 GCF_000256565.1 Herbaspirillum lusitanum P6-12
GGCCGGCGTCGGCGGCTTTCTGCGCCCATTGCGTTGCAATGACCTGCTCAGCGGCGCGTTGCTCGCCGGTCGCGATGGCGGCTCCCGCAGCCTGTCGCCTTCCCTGTTGCTGGGCCAGCAGCCATTGGGCTTCGGCCGTGCCGGCATTTGCTTCCGATTCCAGCGCCTTGACGGCCTTGCCCAACATTGCCTGCGCTTCGGGCTGCGCCTGATGCGCCAGCACCATGCGTGCAAATGCCAGCCCGGCCAGCTTGCGCCCGGCGTCAAAAGCACGTTCATACCAGAGTACATAGTCAAGCGGACGCGGCGCCTGCGCCACGACCTCATAGGGAATATGCTCGCCAATCAGCGTCCAGGCATCCGGCATTCCCTGACGCGCCGCGCGGTCAAGCCAATGCAACGCGGTGGCGAAGCTCTGCGGCAATCCGTTGCCGCCAAATAAATAGCGCCGGCCCAGCGCCAGTTGCGCTTCCGCCTGACCGGCGCGCGCCGCGCGGATAATTGCCAAATCTTCCCGACTCGCCATAAATCAATCCAAGCACTCTTTCGAAGGAAAAAATTATCCCCTATAAATCATGATATTTTTTTAATACCTGCTTTAAGAGATCAATTTGGAGCTTTAAAACAACAATTCAAGTCTTTAATAACGTCTTTGTTGCCGCAAAGGCAACCAAATAGTCAGAGTCCCCTCGTTACCTCCGGAAAATCCCGATTGTGGGAGATTCACCTCGAAAGCGTTAGAAAAAAACAACAATCGTGCCGGAGTTTCGGAATTTCAACCAAAACTTTGTCCGCCAAACGACCAATCTGAGGCCAGCGCTAATGAGAACCCTTAATGTCTCACCATCCGACTAGATGTACGGATCCTCAAGACTATTTTTATAGAAGGATGTCAAATGAAAAAATCTCTGCTTGCACTGGCCGTTCTCGGCGCGTTTGCAGGTGCTGCACAAGCACAAAGCTCCGTCACTATCTACGGTATCGTTGATACCGGCGTTACTTACACAAGCAAAGTTCAAAGCAGCGCTGCAGGAGCTCCTCTTACCACCGGCAGCAAGTTTGCAATGAACTCCGGCGTTATCCAAGGTTCGCGCATCGGTTTCAAGGGCGTTGAAGATCTGGGCGGCGGTTTGAGCGCAGTGTTCAACCTGGAAACTGGCTTCAAGAACGACACTGGTGCTTTGGATGACTCCAAGACATCGAACACATTGTTCCGTCGCAAGTCGGTTGTTGGTCTGGCCGGTGGCTTCGGTTCCGTTCTGTTGGGTCGTCAGACTGACTGGGCTGATACCATCAGCGCCTACACAGCTGTTGCAGACTTCGGTGGCGTCATTGCAAACTCCGGTTCGGCTCTGAACCGTTTGCAAGGTACTCGTGTTAACAACTCGATCAACTATACAACAGCTAATCTGAGCGGTTTCACAGGTAACCTGATCTATGGCTTCGGCGAAACAGCTGGCAAGACTTCGGCTGGCCAATCGTTCGGTCTGGGCGCTAAGTACGACAACGGCCCACTGGGTCTGGGTATCAACTATTTCCAATCGAAGCAAGGCGCAACGCCTAGCGACACATCGTTGCAAACTACTCCTGCTACTGGCGTTGTTGGCACAGGTGCCGGTTTGACTACAATCGGAACCACCGATGTCCAAGGTAGCACAGCTGCCAAGGTCCTGAATCTGGTTGCTAGCTACCAGTTCGGCCCAGCACGCGTCTATGGTAACTGGTCCCGCGTCAAGCAAGACCTGAATACTGCAGCGAACATTGCTCCAACACTGCCATCGACAGCAACACGTGCTACTACAGCAACTTTGGCTCTGGCACGCAAGGCTGACATGTTTGAACTGGGTACAGCATACTCGCTGACACCATCGTTGAAGTTGCTGGCTGCAGTTGAGTACACAACTGCATCTTTCGACACTCTGAACGGCAAGGGTAAGCTGACTCAGTACAACCTGGGCGCTGACTACTGGCTGTCCAAGCGTACTGACCTGTACGCATTCGTGTCGAACCTGCGTGCTAAAGACATGAAGAACCCAGGTGTTGCAGCTGACACAACTGGTACCGACTCGAGCCAAACAGCTCTGACTGTTGGTATCCGTCACAAGTTCTAATTTAAGCGTCTGAACCTCTGGCGTGCAAACGTCAGAATCAGAAACTTAGCTTGAACGATTCGGGCTTACATGAGCAATCATGTAAGCCCGTTTTTATTGGGAAAGCGGTCTCATCGCCTTCGCCAAGAATTCAAGTTGTCAGCATTACCGATAGCGTAGATAATCTCGCGATATTGCGGCAATGCAATCCGGTGCGCCTGGCGCGACTTCCCGGAACAACCACACTCAAAAAAACGCACATGACCACCCATCTGGACTCCGATTCGATCGCCGACTATCTGCTCGACCATCCGCACTTCTTCGAAGAGCATGCCGAATTGCTCGGCAGGATCAGGTTGACCAGCCCTTTGCTGGGTCGCGCCATCTCCTTGCAGGAACGCCAGATGGAAATCCTGCGTGAAAAGATCAAGGTGCAAGAGCTGCACATGGCCGATCTGATGCGGATCGCCCAGGAAAACGACGAGATCACCGGCAAATTCCAAGCCTGGACGCGCGCCCTGCTGCTGGCGCGCAATGACGCCGACCTGCCGCAGGCGCTGGCCGGCAAGCTGCAGGAAATCTTCAACGTCCCGCAGGTCACGTTGCGCCTGTGGAACGTCGCCGAAAGCCACAACGACAATTGGTACACCGCCGCCGTCTCGGAAGATGCGCGTATTTTTGCCAATGGCCTGACGACACCGTTCTGCGGCGCCAACAACGATTTCGAAGCCGCCGGCTGGCTGGAAGACGCCGCTTCCGTGAAGTCGCTGGCGATGCTGCCGCTGCGCGTGGGCGCGGCGCCGGAAGCCTTTGGTTTGCTGGTACTCGGCTCCCCCGACCCAAGCCGCTTCAGCGCCGACATGGCTACCGATTTCCTGAGCCGCATCAGCGAAACCGCCAGCGCAGCGCTGGCCTGCCTGCTACACTGATTTATCCCGACTTCCCTCCAGACCGTGTGAGCGCCGACGCCAATCAAGCCGAAATCGACCGCTATCTCGACTCCCTGCTGAGCCAGCGCATGCTGTCGCCGCACACGGTGAGCAATTACGGTCGCGATCTGGCCGAGTTATCCGAGCTGGCGCACGCCGCCAGTGCGGAGTTGGACGCAGTCTCCCATTTCCAGATACGCAAGTTCGCCGCGCAATTGCACGGCCGCGGCCTCAATGCCCGCTCCATCGCACGCAAGTTGTCGGCTTGGCGCGGCTTCTACGACTGGCTGTCCGAACAGGGCCGGTTGAAGTCGAATCCGGTCGACGGCGTCAAAGCACCCAAGAAAGCCAAGCCGCTGCCCAAGGCGCTGGCCGCCGATGACGCCGTCCATTTGGTGTCGCAGGCCAATCCGCTCAAGGACCCCGCCGCACCTGCCCAGCTATGCAATCGCGCCATGTTCGAATTGCTGTACTCCAGCGGCTTGCGGGTTTCCGAACTGGTTGGCCTCGACGTGCAGTACCGCCAGGAAGCAGGCTATGTCTCGGCCGGCTGGATCGACATGGACAGCAATGAAGTGACCGTCACCGGCAAAGGCAACAAGATGCGCAGCGTGCCGGTCGGCAAACCGGCCATGGAAGCGCTCAAAGCCTGGTTGAGCGCGCGCGAGACCGTGATGGGGGGTCATGCCGACGCCGAGCGGCGCGCGCTGTTCCTGAGCGAGCGCGGTGCGCGCATGTCGCCGCGGGTAGCGCAATTGCGCCTCAAAGCGCACGGCCAGGCGCTGGGCCTGGCCACCAACGTCCATCCGCATGTGTTGCGCCACTCCTTCGCCTCCCACGTCCTGCAAGGCTCAGGCGACTTGCGTGCAGTGCAGGAGATGCTTGGCCATGCGTCAATCGCCGCGACCCAGGTCTACACCTCGCTCGACTTCCAGCGCCTGGCGCAGGTCTATGACGCCGCCCATCCGCGCGCCAAGAAAATCGCCGGCAAATAAGCTTCGTTCCCACGTCCGGCCAAAGCCGCCGCCGGCGAATTGCGGCATAATTCGGATAGGTCACCGACCGGGCGCCGCATCTGCGGGCCGCCCTCACATCAGCCGCACCAGCCACTCTAGCGATATGCCATGAAATCCAAAGCCGACATCACCGCCAACGCTCTGCCCCATGATCCCGCCGCTGCGCAGGCTCTGGCCGAGCTGCAATTGCGCGATGCGTCGGTGCGCGTCACGCAGGCGCGCGTCAGCGTCCTGGCGGCGCTGCTCAGTGCGCGCAGCGCGGTGTCGCATCAGGATATCCAGGACAAGCTGGTCGACATGGATCGCGTCACGCTGTATCGCGCGCTCGACTGCCTGACCGAGGCCGGGCTGGCGCACAAGATCGCCAGCGATGACCGCATCTTCCGCTACAACGCCGGCACCGGCGCCGAACATCACGATCACGGCAGCCATGGCGGCCATCAACACACCCACGGCCATGCCCAGCATCAGCACGGTCATTTCAAATGCACGCGCTGCGCCCGGGTGTTTTGCCTGGACGGCAGCGGCGAAGCCGGGTTTCTTGAAAGTGTTTTGCCTTCATCGGGGAAGCGCCAAACCACGGCGGCGCAATTGCAGACCGCCCTGCAAAAATCCCTCGGCAAGGGCTTTCGCAGTCACGAAATCGAACTGACCATCAAGGGTTGGTGCGCCGACTGCGCCGACGATTGAGTATTCGGCTGACGCCACTGAAGCCGCTGAATACGGGTGAATACCGCTTATTCGCGCTTATTCGCGCTTATTCCCGCTTATTCCTTGTAAGCGCCGGCCAGGCGACGCAAATGGCTGGTCAGCTGTCGCACCGAACGCACCTTCACATCGACATATGACGGATGCATTGTCTGCATCCTGCGCACGCCGGCCGCTGAAAAATGCGGATTGCCGACCAGGTATTGGGTGATCCACGCCGTGCGCACGCCCAGCTCCTTGGCCGACTTCAGATTGACCACGGTGTCTTCCACCAGGATGCAGCGATGCGCCGGGACACGCTCACGCGCCAGCAACTGTTGCAGCATCTGCCGCGACGGTTTGGGCTTGAGCTTGCCGTGCACGCGCATCGATTCGATGGAGATGTGCTTGTCGAAATGACGATGCAGGCCCAGATGTCGCACCACGTCGCGCGAGTAACGCAACGGCGCATTGGTCAGCAGGATCTTGCGTCCCGGCAGGCGCTTGAGCAGGTTCAGCAAGCCGCGCTCGGCGCGGATCATGCCGAACAGGTCGTCGAAGTCATGCGCGTCGCGCAGGAAGTCTTCCGGCCGCACCTGATGATGCTGCACCATCCCCAGCAAGGTCGCACCGTACAGGCGCCAGTAGCGCTGGCGCATGGCGTCGACGGCGTCCTGATCGGCCGGCAAGCCTTGCTCTTTCAGCACCCGCTCCATGAACAGGTTCATGTTGGCGTTGATCGCGGGGAAGATCGCGTGCGACGCGTTGTGCAGGGTGTTGTCGAGATCGAAAAGCCAGAGCGGTGTAATATTCGGCACGGTAAAACTTGATGTGAATGGATGGAAAGCGCAATGATGCGACGCCTGATTATAGTGACATTCAGCTGGCTGTTCTGCCTTTATCTGCCGCTCGCAAATGCCGCCGAGGCCGCTTCTGCGTCTGTCCGCACGGAGCATCGCGGCGCCTTGTTCAAGGTGCAGGACGCACGCCACACGCTGTATCTGTTCGGCACCATCCATGTCGGCGCCGCCAACTTCTATCCGTTGGAACCGCGCGTGATGCAAGCGTTGGAACAGGCCCCGGCAATCGCGCTCGAAATCGATCCGAAGAAAACGCCCGCCATGCAGGCCGCGGTGCTGCGCTACGGGTTCTATCCCGAAGGCCAGAGCTACCAGACCGACCTCACTCCGCAACTGCAGCAGCAGGTGCAGGCAGCGCTGAAAAAATACAATGTCCCGGCCGAAGCCGTCGCGCGCTTTCGCCCCTGGATGATCGCCAGCCTGCTGACCGTGCAGGAGTTCGGCAGCAAAGGCTATCGTTCCGACCTTGCCGTCGACGGCCATCTGGCCGATTTCGTCACCAAACGCAACAAGCCCGTGATCGAACTGGAAGGCGCCGAAACACAGCTGGCGCTGTTCGGCGCATTGAGCCGGCAACAGCAAACCCTGCTGCTGGAAGACACCCTCAAGGAGCTCGACGATCCCGACAGCGCAGCGCGCGTAGTGGAGTTGGCCGAGTTCTGGCGCACCGCCAACCTGTCCGGGCTGCAAAGCCTGCTCGATGAAATGGCCGGCGACGGCAGCTTCGTCGGCCGCTTTACCAAGGACGTCTTGCTGGACCAGCGCAATCCCGCCCTGGCCGAACGAATCGGCGGCCTGCTCAAGAGCCGCGATCGCATTTTCGCCGCCATCGGCATCCTGCATCTGGTCGGCCCCACCGGCGTGCCGGCGTTGCTGCAACAGCGCGGTTTCAAGGTCGAACGGATTTACTGACCGTCCTCATATACGCATCCACGCTGCAATAAAAAAGGCGCCGCCGGTTTCCCGGGGCGCCTTTTTTTACGCGATGCGCTTGCGATGTTCAGTGCGAGCGGATCATGGTGCCGAACGCCTGTTCGGTCAGCACTTCCAGCAGCAGCGAATGCTCGATGCGGCCGTCGATGATGTGGACGGTGTTCACGCCTGATTTGGCGGCGTCCAGGGCCGAGGAAATCTTCGGCAGCATGCCGCCGGAGATGGTGCCGTCTTCGAACATTTCGTCGATCTCACGCGCCGACAGGTCGGTCAGCAGGTTACCCTTCTTGTCTTGCACGCCGGCAATGTTAGTCATCATGATCAGCTTTTCGGCATGCAGGATCTCGGCGATCTTGCCGGCCACGACATCGGCATTGATGTTGTAAGCCTGGCCGTCGTCGCCGAAGCCGATCGGCGAAATGATCGGGATGAAGGCATCGTCTTGCAGCGCCTTGACCACCGCCGGATTGATTGCCTCGATTTCACCGACGAAGCCGATGTCGAGGAATTGACCCGGATTTTCCTTGTCCGGCATCTGCATCTTGCGCGCACGGATCAGACCGCCGTCCTTGCCGGTCAGGCCCACTGCCTGGCCGCCGTAGTGATTGATCAACATCACGATGTCCTGCTGCACTTCACCGCCCAGCACCCACTCCACCACTTCCATGGTTTCTTCGTCGGTGATGCGCATGCCCTGCACGAAGGTGCCCTGCTTGCCGATTTTCTTGAGCGCATTGTCGATCTGCGGACCGCCGCCGTGCACCACCACCGGATTCATGCCGACCAGTTTCAGCAAGATGACGTCGCGGGCGAAGCCGTGCTTGAGGCGCTCTTCCGTCATCGCATTGCCGCCGTATTTGACGACGATGGTCTTGCCATGGAACTTGCGGATGTACGGCAAGGCTTCGGCCAGGATTTCAGCCTTGATGATGGGGTCAACGTCGGTCAGATCGGTCAAATCGGTCATGTGCAATTCCTGGGCAGGAGAGATATTCGGAATGTCCGCGATTTTACATGGAAAGCGCGATCCGATTGTGGCGGATATGACGTTTTATCGCCCCCATGCAAAATCGGCCTGCGCCCGGCAACCCGCACCGGCCATGCATGGGCGAGACTCAGCCCGTGCAGCTGCGCATTTCCTGGTTGGGGAATTTGGCCTTGAGGCCGTCCAGCGCCGTCTTGGTTGCCGCATCGACATTGCGCCATTGATAAGCCTGCTTGTTCGACGTGACGTTGCGCGCCATGATGCGCGCGCTGCGCACACCCTGAGGAATCAGCCGGCCGATGTAGGCCTTGGCCGCTTCTTCGGTCTTGAATACGCCCAGCGAAATGGCCCAACGCAAGGCCGGATTGGGCTGGGATTCGGGCATCACGTAGAAGTCCTGGATGCCGAGACGGCGCAGTTCGGCCGTCTTGCGGTCGGCGCCCTCCTTGCCGTCCTGCGTGGGGATATAGACCATGTGGCTGGCTGCTTCCTGCACGCTGCGCGTGGTGGGCTTGACCGGCAGGTTGAGGCTGCTCAGTTGGACGTCGAATTTGCGCACTTCGACGGCGTTGAAGTTGCCGATTTCAGTGCAGGCGATGAGCGGGACTGCAGGAGCAGCAGCATCGGCGGGCGCCTTGGCTTCCGGCGGCGTCGCATCCGGCTTGCCTGGTTTCGCGTCCTTGGCGGCATCCTCCGCCGCGGCCGCCGCGACCGTGCCTGCAGGTGCATCGGACTTGGCCGGCGACACCAATTTTTCGCTGTTGGCCGGCAGGATGGTCAGGGTTTCGGGATGCAGTTGCTGCGCCAGGCGTTTGGGCTCGTGGCGCTCGGAGGCTGTCGCGCCGAGATAGCCTCGTTGCATGGCGAACAGGGCCGCATTGCCGATCAACAGTAGCCAAAAAAGCAATTTCAACATGATTTCATCGCCTTCATTCCGTCGCCGCCACATGCAGGCCGATCAGCACCAGATTATCGACTTTTTCGCAGGGCATTGACAAATACGGCGCCAGCACCGGCCCGGCGCCGCCCGCCAGCACGCACAGCACCTCGCCATGCGTTTGCCGGTGCGCAGCGACGGCGCGCTCGATGGCGCCGGTCTGCGCCGCAATACAGCCGGCGATGATGGCGTCGGTGGTGTTGTCGGCAAAAGGCGTGGCGACCGCGTTGATGCTTTGTATCTGCGGCAACTGCGCGGTATTGAGCGCCAGCGACGTCGCCATCACGCCGAGTCCCGGCAAGATCATGCCGCCCAGAAAAACACCGTCGGACGTGACCGCGTCGACCGTAGTAGCGGTACCGCAAGTGGCCACGATCAGCGCACGCTGCGGAAACAGCGCATGCGCGCCAATGGCCGAAGCGAAACGATCGCAGCCGAGCTGGCCGGGATTCTTGTAACGATTGCGCACACCCGCCAGTTGCGGTTGCGATGCGAACCAATCGATGCGCAACTCCTTGCCGAAGGCCGCATGCAGCGTTGCCTGCAAAGCCTCCCGAACCGCAGGACCGGCCACGTTCGAGACCAGCACGCGCACCACAGGCAAACCCTGCCAGGCCTGTGTCAATGCAGCGACCTCACCGCGCGCCACTGCCCCGACATGACGCCAGCGGCCCGCGCCGGCAACCGAGAAAATTTGTTCCGCCGGAACGCCCCATTTGATCAGCGTATTGCCGACATCGATCAGCAGCAACATGTCGCTACTCCCGCAAACGCAAGGACACATCGCCGGCGGTGACGGCCACGCGCCCGCTTGCGGTGTCCATCAGGAAACAGCCCTGCTCATCGACGCCGACGGCAACGCCCTCGTGCAGCATGCGACCGTCGTCGAGAATGCGCACGGCGCGCCCCGTATAAGCGTGCAAACGATTCCAGCGCGCCACGAAATGCGTAAATCCGCGCGCATCGAAATCGGCCAGCGCATCCGACAAGGCGCTCAGCAAAATCGCCAGCAGGCGCTCGCGATCATGCGTCAGCAACTCCGACACGTCGGCCACGGCGCGGCCGATGCGCTGCTGCAGATCCGGCGGCATGGTCAGGTTGACGCCGATGCCGATGACGGTCCAGGTGCCGGCAATACCGGCCGCACCCGCGCCTTTATCCTGCGCGGTCTCGATCAGGATGCCGGCCAGCTTGGCGCCGTCGCGCAGGACGTCGTTGGGCCATTTCAATTCGACATCAATGCCGAAGATGCCGAGCGCCTCGGCCAGCGCAACGCCGACGGCCAGCGGCAAGCCGATCAGCGCATGCAGCGGACGCCCGAATTTCCACGCCAGCGAGAATGTCAGCGCCGACGTTTTGCTGGTCTGCCACGGCCGCCCCGCGCGCCCGCGACCGGCGGTCTGCGACTCGGCCACCAGCAGGACCGGCGCCACCAGCCTGGCGCCGTCGACAGCGGTGACGCGCGCCAGCAGATCGGCATTGGTCGAACCGGTTTCGGCAACCACTTCGACCGCCACGGTCTTGGCGTTGTCGTTGCTGGAACTGGCGATCAATGCGGCGATGCGCTGGGCGGAAATCGTCGTGGCGAGTGAAGTTTCGGTGGCGTGCATGGCGCACATTGTAACGGTTGTGCAAGGTGCAAGCGAAGGAGAAATCGGTTACCCTCGCTGGCATGGACGCTCCTTACCGACCGCCACAATCACCCGCGCCAGCCGCCCCGCCCGCCTCTGCCCCTGCCTCCGCTTCCATCGCAACCGCAGTCGCCCGGCCGACGGCTTCCTCGTTTGCACGCGTCAGTTTGCTGATCTATGCGCTGCTGATCGTGTACGCCAGCTGGTATCCTTTTTCGGGCTGGCGCGACATGGGATTGCTGCCCTACGATTATCTGTGGGCGCGCCTGCCGTATTACTGGACCGGCTTCGACCTCTGGACCAATGTGATCGGCTATGCGCCATTCGGCGCACTGGTGGTGTATGCACTATATCCACGGGTGCGTTCCGTGTGGGCGGTGCTGCTTGGCACGCTGGCCGGCGTGGCCTTGTCGGCCGTGATGGAAGCAGTGCAAACCTACCTGCCCACGCGCATTCCCTCCAATCTCGATCTCATCACCAACAGTTGCGGCACCTTTCTGGGCGCGCTGATCGGCGCCTGGACCAGTCGCTACTTTCTGCGCCAGAGCCGCTTGCTGGAAATACGGCGCAGCTGGTTCTCGCGCGAAGCCAGCCGCGGTCTGGTGGTGGTCGGGCTGTGGCCGCTGGCGCTGATCTATCCGCAAAACCATCTGTTCGGCCTCGGCCACGTGGTGCCGCCGCTGTCAAGCTTGCTGTCGGACCTGCTCGACACGCCGATCGATCTCGCCACCTGGTGGACCAACAATGCCCAGCTCAGCGCCGAGCAATACTGGCTGGCCGAAATCATCGTCACCGCCTGCGGCCTCACCGGCGCCGTACTGACCATGCTCCTGCTGCTGCGCAAGCCGGCGCCGCGCAACATGCTGATGGCGATCTACCTGTTCGGTGCGGTGTTCATCAAGTCGCTCTCATGCGCATTGTTCTTCGCGCCGGAAAACGCCTTCGCCTGGTTCACGCCGGGCGCGGCCGGCGGCATGATCGTCGGCGGCCTGATGCTGGCCGGCCTGTCGTTCGCACCGCCGGTGGCGCAACGACGCATCGCCGGGCTGGCGCTGATCTTCAGCCTGCTGGCGACCAATGCGGTGCCGGCCAATCCGTATTTCGTCTCGACGCTACAAACCTGGGTACAGGGAAAATTCCTCAATTTCGACGGCGCCGCGCAATTCCTCTCGGTGCTGTGGCCGTTCCTGGCGCTGTGGTTCCTGTATCACCCGGTACATCGCAAGGCCGGCGGCCAAGGCGCACCCAAATGACGAGGTGTATCATGACGCCTTTGATCTACTCGGAACATCGCCATGGCAGACACTCCTGACACCGCCGACAAGCCGTTCTACGAACATCACGTCTTTTTCTGCCTGAACCAGCGCAAGCCGGGCGAACGCACCTGCTGCGCCGACAAGGGCGCACAGGCCGCGCAGGAACATGCCAAGAAGCGCATCAAGCAACTCGGCCTGGCCGGCGAAGGCAAGGTGCGCATCAACAAGGCCGGCTGCCTGGAACGCTGCGAAGAAGGCCCGGTCGTGGTCATCTATCCGCAAGGCACCTGGTACACCTACGTCGACAACGAAGACATCGATGAAATCATCGATTCGCACATCGTCGGCGGCAAGATCGTCGACCGCCTCAAAATCTGAATACGCCTCTTCCCGGGCGCATAAACGCATGAACGCACAAACACAAGCCTTTCTGATCCCCGGCGCCGCCGGCCAGCTGGAATGCGCGCTGGACCTGCATTCGCATGCACTGGCGCCGATCGCCGACCTGCCGGTGCTGGAAGTCATCTCGGCGGTGCACATTTTGTCTGACCTGACTTTGCCGCTGGGCACGGTCGCTTACGATTATCTTGCTAAATAGTTTTGTTCAATATTTTTGCTCAATATCTTGCTTAATAAAAGGGAATGTCATGGTACTCAAAGATAAAGTCGCTCTGATCACGGGCGCAGCCAGCGGTATCGGCAAAGAAATCGCCATCGAATACGCCAAGGCCGGCGCCAAGGTCGTCATCGCCGATCTGGCGCTCGACGCCGCCAAGGCCGCCGCCGAAGAAATCAACAAGAGCGGCGGCACCTCGCGCTGGTGGCCCATCCGCATCCGCTGTACGGCGGCACCATGGACAACAAGGTCGCACAAACGCTGGCGCGCTCGTTCCTGGCGCTCGGCTATGTCACCGTCCGGATGAATTTCCGCGGCGTCGGCAAATCCGCAGGCGTGCATGACCACGGCCACGGCGAAACCGACGACATGGCGCTCTTGCTGGCGCACATGCGCACGCAATATCCCGACCTGCCAGTGACGCTGGGCGGCTTCTCGTTCGGCACCTTCGTGCAGGCCCAACTGCAGCAGCGCCTGATTGCAGAAGGCACACCCGCCGAACGCCTGGCCCTGGTCGGCACCGCCGCCGGCAAATGGCCGATGCCGCCGGTCCCGGCCGACACCATCCTGATCCATGGCGAGCTGGACGACACCATTCCGCTCACGGCGGTGCTGGACTGGGCGCGCCCGCAGGAACTGCCGGTCATCGTGATCCCTGGCGCGGATCACTTTTTTCACCGTAAATTGCAACATATCAAAACACTGATAGTCCAAATGTGGCATCGCTGAACCTGCTTTGGCTCTTGCAGCGAGCCCCAAAACAGGTTTGAAGCACGCAAACGGACGCCGCACAGCCTTGTTGTCAGGCTCGACGTTTATAATCCCGTTGCGATGTTCACTCATCTCTTTTCAAACGACAGTCCCGCATGCAGTCCGGCGGGACACATTTTTTTACACCCAAAGATGAAAAAACTACTCGCGGCCATTGCCGCAACCGTCCTGAGCTTCTCGGCAGCCGCCCAGAGCCTTCCACCTCCCAGCGTCGCCGCCAAATCGTGGCTGCTGCTGGATGCGTCGAGCAATCAGATCATCGCTTCGCAGGAAGCCGACACGCGCGTCGAACCGGCTTCGCTGGTCAAGCTGATGACCGCTTACCTGGCCTTTGCCGCCGTGCGCGACAAGCGTCTCGACCTGAACCAGGAAATCAGCGTCTCGGTCAATGCCTGGAAAGTCGATCCGAGCAGCTCCAAGATGTTCATCGAGCCGAACAAGCCGGTCTCGGTCAACAACCTGCTGTACGGTCTGATCTCGGTCTCCGGCAATGACGCCGCCGTGGCGCTGTCCGAAGCCGTCTCCGGCACCACCGACGCTTTCGTCGTGCTGATGAACCGCGAAGCGCAACGCCAGGGCCTGACCGGCACCCACTTCAGCAACCCGCACGGTTTGCCGAGCCCGGACACGTACACGACCGCGCGCGACCTGGCGATCCTGTGCCGCAACCTGATCAACGACTTCCCCGACTTCTACAAAATCTATTACTCGGTCAAGAAGTTCACCTATAACAACATCACCCAGCCCAACCGCAACCGCCTGCTGTGGCTCGACCCGACCGTCGACGGCATGAAGACCGGCCACACCGACAGCGCCGGCTATTCGCTGATCACCTCGGCCAAGCGTCCGGTCGCCAACGGCGAACGCCGCCTGATCTCGGTCGTCATCGGCACCGTATCCGACCAGGTCCGCACGCAGGAAAGCCAGAAGCTGCTGAACTGGGGCTTCCAGAATTTCGACGCCGTGAAGCTGTACAGCAAGGGCCAGGCAGTCGACACGCCTGACGTGTGGAAGGGTTCGCAAGGCAAGATCAAGATCGGCTTCATGCGCGACGTCTACGTGACAGTGCCGAAGGGCACCGCCGACAAGATCAAGCCGCGCGTTGAACGCAACGATCCGCTGATCGCGCCGATTTCGGAAAACGCCAAGGTCGGTACATTGAAGATCATGATCGACGACAAGGCCGTCACCGAATTGCCGCTGGTGGCGCTGGAATCGGTCGGCCCGGCCGGCATCTTCGGCCGCGCCTGGGATTCGCTGCGCTTGCTGTTCAAATAATCCAGGCCTGTCGGGCGCGACGTGCAGCGTGCAGCTCGCGCCCACAAAAAAAAGCCACCGCGAGGTGGCTTTTTTACGGCCGTCCGCCGAAGGGGCAACGGACAACCGGCTTGCAATTGCTGCTTACGCTACCGCTGCTTCCTTGGCGACAACCGGTGCTTCTTCCGGCGCCGAGCTGCGGATCAGGTGATCGAAGGCGCTCAATGCCGCCTTGGACCCTTCACCCACCGCGATCACGATCTGCTTGTACGGCACCGTCGTCACGTCGCCGGCAGCGAACACGCCGGGAATCGAGGTCTGGCCCTTGGCGTCGATTTCGATTTCGCCGTGCTTGCTCAGCGCAACGGTACCCTTCAACCACTCAGTGTTCGGCACCAGGCCGATCTGGACGAATACGCCTTCCAGTTCGATGTGCTTCACTTCGCCGCTGATGCGTTCCTTGTAGCTGATGCCGTTGACCTTCTTGCCGTCGCCGGTGATTTCGCTGGTCTGCGCCGAGGTGATGATGGTGACGTTAGGCAGGCTCTTCAGCTTGCGCACCAGCACGGCATCGGCCTTCAGTTCAGCCGCGAATTCCAGCAGCGTGACATGGCTGACGATGCCGGCCAGGTCGATTGCCGCTTCCACGCCGGAATTGCCGCCGCCGATCACCGACACGCGCTTGCCCTTGAACAGCGGGCCGTCGCAATGCGGGCAGTACGCCACGCCGTGGTTGCGGTATTCGTCCTCGCCCGGCACGTTGACTTGCCTCCAGCGCGCGCCGGTCGACAGGATCACGGTCTTGCCCTTCAGCACGCCGCCGTTGGCCAGCCTGACTTCGATCATGCCATCGCCGGGCACCAGCGCTTCGGCGCGTTGCGTGTTCATGATGTCGACGTCGTAGGTGCGGACGTGTTGTTCCAGCGCGGTGGCGAATTGCGGGCCTTCGGTTTCCTTGACGGAGACGAAGTTTTCAATCGCCAGCGTATCCAGCACCTGGCCGCCGAAACGTTCAGCGACGACGCCGGTGCGAATGCCCTTGCGCGCTGCATAGATCGCAGCCGCTGCGCCGGCGGGACCGCCGCCGACGATCAGCACGTCGTAGGCTTCTTTCGCGCTCAGTTCTTCACCCTTGCGGGCGGCGGCGCCGGTATCGAGCTTGGCGAGGATTTCTTCCACGCCGGTGCGGCCCTGGCCGAACACTTCGCCGTTCATGTAGACGGTCGGCACGGCCATGATCTGGCGCTTCTCGACTTCGTCCTGGAACAGCGCGCCGTCCACCGTCACCGAGCGGATGCGCGGGTTGATGATCGACATCACGTTGAGCGCCTGCACGACTTCCGGGCAGTTCTGGCAAGTCAGCGAGATATAGGTTTCAAACGAGTAATCGCCATCCAGATTACGGATTTGTTCGATCACCTTGTCGTCGAGCTTGATGGGGTGGCCGCCGACTTGCAGCAGCGCCAGCACCAGCGACGTAAATTCGTGGCCCATCGGGATACCGGCGAACTGCACGCTGATATCGGTACCGGGGCGATTCAATGAAAAGGATGGCTTGCGCACGGCGTGATCGTTGCGCTCGACCAGCGTGATGCGCTCGGACAGCGTGACGATTTCCTGCAGCAGCTCCTGCAACTCATGAGACTTGGCGCCATCATCCAGCGACGCGACGATCTCGATAGGCTGCGTGACCTTTTCCAGGTAGGCTTTCAATTGGGCTTTGAGATTGGCATCCAGCATGATGATTTCCACTTTCCTCTGATGTGAGACTTCAATATTGTCCGGACTCCGCCGCTCGGCCTCGTGAGCTCTGCGGCGTTGCTTGCGCCGAATCCGGACGGGTGCTTCAGTTTTTGTTTCTGTACTTCTTGATCACTGCATTAAATCGCTTTGCGATTCAAATCAGATCTTGCCGACCAGATCCAACGATGGCTTCAGAGTTTCTGCGCCTTCGGTCCATTTGGCTGGGCAAACTTCACCTGGGTGCGAAGCAACGTATTGCGCTGCCTTGACCTTGCGCAGCAGTTCGGAAGCGTCGCGGCCGATACCGTTGTCATGGATTTCCAGAACCTTGATCTGGCCTTCCGGATTGATCACGAAAGTACCGCGCAGTGCCAGACCTTCTTCTTCGATCAGGACTTCGAAGTTGCGAGCCAGCGTTGCGGTTGGGTCGCCGACCAGTGGGTATTGCACTTTCTTGATGGCGTCCGAAGTGTCGTGCCATGCCTTGTGCGCGAAATGGGTATCGGTCGACACGCCGTAGATTTCCACGCCCATCTTCTTGAATTCAGCGTAGTTGTTGGCCAGGTCTTCCAGTTCGGTCGGGCAGACGAAAGTAAAGTCAGCTGGGTAGAACACGAACACGGACCATTTGCCCTTCAGGCTTGCTTCGGTGATGTCGACGAATTTGCCGTCGTGGTAAGCAGTTGCTTTGAATGGCTTGACTGTCGTATTGATCAGGGACATTGCGTTTCCTTTACTTAGGGGTTGAAAGAGAGTGAAGAGATAGTAAAGCGCCTCTATATATTAATCAAATTTATTTGTTTAATACTTTCGATTGCGTTTGACTATCAACATTCGTGTGGAACGGCTTGCCGTCATACCAAGGGATACGCTGCATATGGGCGCGAAAGCGCCGGATGCAACCGCCGGGGCTTGCTGCGACGGAACTGCGGATCGCTTACACTGCCGGCTCACCGTTCGATTGAAATCAGGAGACGGGGTTCGTTCCCGCCGCAATATTACTTCAGCACGGCAACACGCGTGTGACGAGGCAAAATAGACGATGACCAGCAAACCGACCGCTTCCCGCCGCGCCGATTATCCCCATTTCCACGCCCTGCAGACGCGCTGGATGGACAACGACGTCTACGGCCACGTCAACAACGTCGTGTATTACAGCTGGTTCGACACCGCCGTGAATCATTTCCTGATGGCAAGCCGGGCGCTTGACATCCCGGGCGGCGACGTCATCGGCCTGGTCATTGAGACTCACTGCAATTATTTCGCGCCGGTCAGCTTTCCGGACACGGTGCAGATCGGCGTGCGCGTAGCGAGCGTGGGCAACTCCAGCGTGCGCTACGAGGTGGGCATTTTCCGTGAAGGCGGCGACACCGCCGCAGCGCAGGGACACTTCATCCACGTCTACGTCGACGCTGCGACACGACGGCCGGTGACGGTGCCGGAGCGCATGCGCTCGGTGCTTCGGACGATTTTGCGGGCATAAAAAAACGGCCATCTTTCGATGGCCGATTTTGCTTGGCAGTACAGAACGCAGCTTGAACGATTACGCCGCCAGCTTCTTCTGCAGCGCCACCTTCACTTCCACCAGCTCGCGCGGCAGATTGTGCTTGAGCTTGTCGAACAGCTCGGTGTGCAATTCAACCTCCCGGGCCCAGGCCGCCTTGTCGATCGAAGTGATCGTGGCGAACTGTTCCGGCGTGAAGTCGATGCCGTCCCATTGCAGGTCTTCGTAACGCGGCGACACCCCGAAGATGTGGGGAACGCCGCCGACGCGCACGCCTTGCGGATCTTCAATGCGTTCCAGCATCCACTTCAGCACGCGCATGTTGTCGCCGAAGCCGGGCCAGACGAACTTGCCGTCGGCGTCGGTGCGGAACCAGTTGACACAGTAGATCTTCGGCAGTTCGGCCGGCGATGCGGCGATCTTGCGACCGAGGTTCAGCCAGTGCTGGAAGTAGTCGCTCATGTTGTAGCCGGCGAACGGCAGCATCGCGAACGGATCGCGGCGCACCACGCCTTGCTGGCCGACGGCGGCAGCAGTGGTTTCGGATCCCATGGTCGCAGCCATGTAGACGCCTTCCACCCAGTTGCGCGCTTCGGTTACCAGCGGCACCGTGGTCGAACGGCGACCGCCGAAGATGAAGGCCGAAATCGGCACGCCGGCCGGATCATCCCAAGCGGCATCGATGACGGGATTCTGTGTCGCGGCGACGGTGAAGCGCGCGTTCGGATGCGCCGCCTTGCGGCCGGTTTCCTTGGCGATTGCCGGCGTCCAGTCCTTGCCCTGCCAGTCGATCAGATGGGCCGGCGCTTCCTTGGTCATGCCCTCCCACCAGACGTCGCCGTCGTCGGTCAGCGCGACGTTGGTGAAGATGGTGTTGGCGCGCAGCGAGGCCATGCAGTTGAAGTTGGTCTTTTCGTTGGTGCCCGGAGCCACGCCGAAATAACCCGCTTCCGGATTGATCGCGTAGAGACGGCCGTCCTCACCCGGTTTGATCCAGGCGATGTCGTCGCCGATGGTGGTGACTTTCCAGCCGTCGAAGGACTTCGGCGGAATCAGCATGGCGAAGTTGGTCTTGCCGCAGGCCGACGGGAACGCCGCTGCGACATAATGCTTCTTGCCCTCTGGCGATTCGACGCCGAGGATCAGCATGTGTTCCGCCAGCCAGCCCTGATCACGGCCCATGGTCGATGCGATGCGCAGTGCAAAGCACTTCTTGCCCAGCAGCGCATTGCCGCCGTAGCCGGAACCGTAGGACCAGATTTCGTGGGTCTCGGGATAATGGACGATGTACTTGGTCGGGTTGCATGGCCAGGCGACGTCTTTCTCGCCGGCTTGCAGCGGTGCGCCAACGGTATGCACGCATGGCACGAAATCGCCGTCAGTACCCAGCACGTCATACACGGCCTTCCCCATGCGGGTCATGATGCGCATGTTCACGGCGACGTAAGGAGAATCGGACAGCTCGACGCCGATATGGGCGATCGGCGAACCCAGCGGGCCCATCGAGAACGGCACCACGTACAAGGTGCGCCCGCGCATGCTGCCGTCAAACAGACCGTTGAGGGTCGTGCGCATTTCGGCGGGGTCGGTCCAGTTGTTGGTCGGGCCGGCGTCGTCCTTGTTCTTCGAGCAGATGAAGGTGCGGTCTTCCACGCGCGCCACGTCGGACGGATCGGAACAGGCCAGGTAGCTGTTCGGACGCTTGTCCTGATTGAGTTTCTTCATGGTGCCGGCGGCGACCATTTCGGCGCACAGGCGATCGTATTCTTCCTGCGAACCATCGCACCAGTAGATGCTTTCCGGCTTGGTCAGCGCGGCGATCTCGGCGACCCAGTTGATCAGTTTTTGGTGTTTGACGAAAGCCGGGGCGTTCAATGCGGCGACGCTTTCCATGACAGGTTGATTCATAAACACTACCTCCAATGCCTAAAGTTAAATCGAATTCGTTGGCACGGCAGGATCGTCGTTGCATGCAGCCGGCGAGGCGGGTGGCGCCATCAGCCGGTGGTACGGCGGTCTTGTCGAATGCTTCAGTCGCGACTGAAAAG
>NZ_AJHH01000474.1 GCF_000256565.1 Herbaspirillum lusitanum P6-12
AAATCAGGCGCGAAAGATTGTTCCGCAGCGGCCGACTTTATGAAAATCAGGCGGCGATTGTACACCCGTACCCTGCTTGTTTGTAGTGAAAAGTAACCGACTAATGTAGTAGGAAATACGCTTTTGACGCGATTGCGTTTTTTCATTACGAAGCAGCGCAGCAAAAGGACTTTTGCCTGCCCGGGCCTTGAATGAGACATCCCGCGCGCAGTAAAGTGCCACAGGACAAGCCGCCGACATGGCGTCAGCGATTCACCGACATTGCTGCGCAGCAGGCGACGAATCGACGAAGGCCTTGATCTTGGCCGCGCGATGGTTCTCCGCTTCGGCTTCGACCAGGTAACTTCATGGACTGAGCCAACGCGGCAAAAATCCGGCAGGCGCTTTATGATGTCGCATTAACGATATCGACTGCCTTCCGGAGACCACATGAAGATCGCCATCCTCGACGACTACCAGGACAGCGTCCGCCAACTCGACTGCTTCAAGCTGCTGGACGGCCATGACGTCAAGGTATTCAACAACACCGTGCGCGGCGCCGGCCAGCTGGTTGCGCGCCTGGCGCCGTTCGAGGCGCTGGTGCTGATCCGCGAACGCACGGTCTTCACCAAGGCGATCCTGGAGAAACTGCCGGCGCTGAAACTGATTTCGCAAACCGGCAAGATCAGCGGCCACGTCGACGTCGCCGCCGCCACCGCGCAGCGCATCGGCATCGTCGAAGGCGTCGGCGATCCGACCGCGCCGGCTGAACTGACCTGGGCGCTGATCATGGCGGCAGCACGCCGCATCCCGCAATACACCGCCAACCTCAAGGCCGGCATCTGGCAGCAAGTGTCGGCCGCGCCGGAGCGCAATGCCATCGGCGTCGCCCTCAAGGGCCGCACGCTCGGCATCTGGGGCTACGGAAAAATCGGTCGCATGGTGGCCGGTTACGGCAAGGCCTTCGGCATGAAGATCGTGGTGTGGGGACGCGACGCCAGCCTGGAGCAAGCGCAGAAAGACGGTTACACCGCAGCCGCCAGCAAGGAAGAATTCTTCTCGACGACCGACTTCATCTCGGTGCATCTGCGCCTCAACGACGCCACGCGCGGCATCGTCACCGCGCAAGACCTGGCGCTGATGAAACCGACCGCCACCTTCATCAACACCAGCCGTGCCGAACTGGTGGCGAGCGGTGCGCTGGAAACAGCGCTGCAACAAGGCCGACCGGGATTCGCCGGTATCGACGTGTTCGAGACCGAACCGCTGCCGCACGACTCGCCGCTGCTGCGCATGGACAACGTGGTGGCCACGCCGCATCTCGGCTACGTGGAAAAAGACGGCTATGAGTTGTACTTCCGTGCGGCCTTCCAGAACATCGTCGACTTCGCCAACGGCGCGCCGAAGAATGTCCTCAATCCTGAGGCGTTGGCCTGACGCGCACTAGCGTCGGCGGTGCATACTGCAGATGCTGGGCGTGCGACACCTTCCATAGATGCATCCAGCCGGGCGGCCATGACAGCGGCAGTCCGGCATACGGCTCCACTCCCTTGCGCACGGCGATGACCGGCAAATGTTCCGGCATCGATCCGGCGTGATCCCATCCCATGCTGTACGCATGATGCGGTAACAGCGCATCGCACACCGACGCAAACCACGCCGTGTGATCTTCATCGCGGCCGAGCGCTTGCGCAAGCCCCTGCGGATCGAATTGCGCCAATGCGCCGGCGAGATCCTGCGCGCTCGCGCCGGGCGTGTCGCCCCAACCGAAAATCGGATTGAAGTTGTAGTCCGCGCCCGAGCCGTACCAGCCTTCGCGCCACGGACGTTCGTTCCAGTGGCGCGGTCCGGCGAACAAATGCCAGCGCCAGTGCAGACCCGATGGCTTGGGCCAGCTATATAGATACAAGCGCTGATAACCGGCCGCGTGCAACTCGCGCACCATCGCCATCAGCCGCGCATGCGGCATGCGATCGGGCGGCTGGCGGCGGAACAGGATAGGCGTGCCGTCGGCGTGCTGCACTTCATCGGACGACAGATTGAGATCAAGCGTACGCACCTCGCTGCCGAAGCGCGCAGAAATCCATCCCGTCAGCAAGTTGACGGAGACGATGACGCCATAGCCGCGATGGCGATGGAAGATGACGGTGCCGGGTGCCAGTGGTTTCATATGCGCACCATTATAAGCGGCCCGATGAAATTGCATTTCCCGCCCCGGGAACAGCTCGTGGTATGACCAGTTACCCCACTGCAATCGATACGCACCGAATTGTTCCCTGACTGGTCAGCCCCCCTGCCCCTCCGCCAAGCTCCCGGCACCGAAATAGTATAAAAATTTAGTCTGCCGACCACCCGACAGAGAATCATTCGCCGCAAAGGCTTGCGCACACTGGCATGCAACTTGCTGATCAAAAATCGCAACAAAAAAATATAACAAACCATAACAAGCAACCGATGGCGGAAATTCCAACATCGAGCTGCGTTGAACCTGCGACAAATCAGAGGGATGCCAACCATGACCACGCACAACGCCACAGACAAAGACAGAATCCTCCCCCCCGAAACCCATACCGAAACCTTCCTGCCCTATATGCGCGACGTCACAAAATGCGAACAGTCGTTGCAGGAACTGAATCTGATGTGGCGTGTGATTGAAGCCTCGGCAAAAATGAATTGCCCCAGCGAAGCCAAGACCATCCTGCCGACCATGGCGGCGACGCGTACCGGCTTCAGCCGGCTCGAACGCGAGCTGGTGGTCAGCCTGGTCCAGGAAAAAGTCCGCAACGTGCTCACCGAAATTGGCACCAAGGCGCAGTACGTGATCGACATCGTGGTGCGCAACCTGTTCGAGCGCACCGCCGATGTCGGCTTCCTCGCCACTGATCGAGAACTGTGCAATTTCGTCGCCGGCGTCACCGACAGCGTCGAGGCGATCCGCTATCGCCTGCGTGAGTACCGCAACAAATACACCGTCTACGACGAGATCATGCTGCTCGACACCGAGGGCAACGTGCTGGTGCAGATCGATCCCGCCACGCCGCTGGAACATAGCGCGGATGCGTTGATCGCCGAGACGCTCAACTCCGATACGTATGTCGAGACTTTCCGTTTCAGCGACCTGCGTCCCGGCAAGGAACGTGCACTGATTTATTCGCGCCGCATGCAGCATCCCCAAACTGGTGCGGTAGTCGGCATCCTGTGTCTGTGCTTCCACTTCGAAGAAGAAATGGCCGGCATCTTCTCTTCGCATCGCGACGCCGAAGCGCGTTCCAACATGCTGCTGCTGGACGCCGACAACCGCGTCATCGCCAGCGCCGACAAGTTGTGGATCCCGGTCGGCACCGAAGTGCCGGTCAATCGCGACGGCAACGCCGCGCTGATGCTGTTCTGCGGCCGCGAATACCTGGTGCGAACGGTGTCCTCCGACGGCTATCAAGGCTATCCAGGCCCGGGCGGCTGGCAAGGCCAGGTGATGATTCCTGTCGAAGTCGCTTTCAGCGGCGTGATCAGCGACGTGCTCACCAAGCTGTCGCCGGAAATCGCCGAAGGCCTGCTGTCGCATGCGCATTCATTCTGCCCGCCGCTGTACGACATCATGACCGCCGCCAAGACCATCCAGCGCATCGTCTGGAACGGCCAGGTCATGACCGCCGGCCAACGCGGCGAAATGCTCAAGCTCAAGACCATCCTCGACCAGATCAGCGAGACCGGCAACCGCAGCAACGAACTGTTCGCACAATCGATCCACGATCTCTACCAGACGGTGCTGGTGTCGGGCATGCGCGACGCCGAATTCACCACCAGCCTGCTGGTCGACCTGCTCGACCGCAATCTGTACGAACGCTCCGACGACTGCCGCTGGTGGGCGCTCACGCCCGAACTGCGCAGCGCGCTGGCGCAACCGGTGCAGGACCAGGCCGCGGTCGACAAGATGACCAACATCCTGACCTACATCAACGGCCTGTACACCGTGTACACGCGCATCTTCGTCTATGACCGCCACGGCCGCATCATCGCCAGCACCGGCGGCAACACCGATGAAATCGTCGGCCGCAACATCGACGAAGACAGCCTGCACCAGGTGCTGTCGCTGCGCACGCAACAGCAATACCACGTCAGCGCCTTCACGCCGAGCGCGTTGTACGACGGCAAGGACACGTACGTTTATCACGCAGCGGTGCGCGACCTCGAGAACGAAGCCGTGGTGGTCGGCGGCATCGGCATCGTGTTCGACTCGACGCCGGAGTTTTCCAACATGCTCGCCAGCGGCATCACCGCCAAGAAGAACATGAAGGCCTATTACATCGACCGTAATGCGCGCATCATCTCGACCACCGACAGCGCACGCAGCGTCGGCGAGACGCTGGCCATCGATCCGGCGCTGCTGACGATCGCCAACGGCGGCCGTGCGTCGCAGGTCGCGGTGCACGATGGCGAATACGCCATCGTCGCCTGCTCGGTCTCGAACGGCTATCGCGAATTCAAGGTCAGCGACGGTTATCAGGAAGACGTCATCGCGGTGGTGTTCGAATCCTTCGGCGCAGTGCAAGGCGCGGGCTCGCAAACCGACGGCCGCCAATACCTGCTCGAAACCGATCCGACCATCACCGACGGCAACGAATACGCCACCTTCTTCAGCGACCACAACCTGTTCGCCATCTCCGCCGCCCACGTGGTGGAGGCGGTGCCGTTCAGCGAAGTACTGCCGACCTCGATGGGAACGCGTCCGGAACAAATCGGCGTGCTCAACCTGCGACGCGACGACGGCGACGGCAAGCGCAAGGAATTCGTCTGGGTGTTCGACCTCGGCCAGATGATGCGCGGCACCCGTTCCGCGGTCAGCGGCAGCAGCCAGGTGATGATCGTGCGCGAAGGCGAACACACCATCGGCCTGCTGGTCGACGAGTTGCACGCCGTGCCGCAATTCAATCCTGCGCAGATCATGCACACGCCGTTCGCCATGCAAGGCGCCTCGATGCTGGTGACTCAGGTCATCAAAGCCAACAACGGCCAGTTGCTGATCCAGGCGATCGACGTCGAGCGTTTGTTCGCGCTGCTGATCGACGGCCAGATTGCACTGCCGCCTGAATCGGCGGAAGCCGTTGCACAGCAGACGGATACGGTGGCGCCGGCCGATGGCGAGCGTCCGGTCGAGCTCATGGCGGCGTAATCCGGAGTTGGATTTGGGCGAGCCGCTGGTGACGAGATGTGGGGTATGATGGCTGGGATTTTTCTTGATTTTTCGTGATCATGACTTTACGCATCATCGCCACCGGCGGCACCTTCGACAAACATTACGACGAGATTGCCGGCCAGCTCGTCTTCGCCAACAGCCACTTGCCCGAGGTCATCGCACGCGCACGCCTGACCGTTTCCGCCACGCTGGAAGAACTGCCGCTGCTCGACTCGCTCGACATGCAGGACATTGATCGGCGCCGCGTGCTCGCCTCCTGCGACCGTTCGGAAGAAAACGCCATCGTCGTCATCCATGGCACCGACACCATGCAGGACACCGCGCGCGTGCTCGGCGCGGCGCAACTGACCAAGACCATCGTGCTGACCGGCGCCATGATTCCTTACGCCATCCGCGGCTCGGATGCGCAATTCAATTTCGGCTTCGCCTGCGGCGTGGCGCAACTGATGCCGCATGGCGTGTATGTCGCGATGAATGGCCGTGTGTTCGCCTGGGACAAAGTCGCCAAGAACCGCGGCGCGGGCGTGTTTGAAGAAATCGAAACGGAAGACTGAGGGCATCTCACCGGAGGAGACGATGTTCAGTCTTCTCCGCTTTCCGCCGTTCCGGCATGCGCATAGTCCTGCAACGCCGACACATTCTGATGGAACCACCCACCCAGTTGCTCAAGCACGGGCGTCAATGACCGGCCCGGCGGCGTCAGGCTGTACTCCACCCTGGGCGGGACCTCCGCATACACCACCCGGCGCACCAGGCCGTCGCGCTCCAGCTCGCGCAGCTGCAGCGTCAGCATGCGCTGCGTTACTTCCGGAATGCTTCTTTGCAATTGGCCGAAGCGCAACGTCCCGGCGCTGAGGCGGTACAACACCAGCGATTTCCACTTGCCGCCGACCAGATCCAGCGCCATGTCCACGGGACAACGATCGGGTGATGCAGCTTTCATGACGGTTCCAATAGGTACATTTTTGTGGGTAGCGCACAGGAATGTACATTCTATTCAATCTCAGACCAGGCTCCTACACTGTTGACTTCTTAACCACGTTTTTGGAGTCGATGATGCAAGAAAAAATCTATCTGGTGTATGGAGCCACGGGCGCGCAAGGCGGCGCAGTGATGAGCGCGCTAAGGGCAAGCGGCAAGAAAGTGCGCGTGCTGCTGCGCAATACCGACGGCAAATCCTCGTTTGAGGCTCCTGGCGTGGAAGTCGCCATCGGCGACCTGGATTCGCCGGCGCAACTGCTGGAAGCGAGCCGCGATGTCGCCGGCGTCTACTTTGCCCTGCCGCTGCAGTTCAACGCCGACAGGGCGATTCTCTGGGGCAGGAATGCGATCGATGCCGCCGTCGCAGCCAAGGCGCCGCTGATGGTCTTCAATACCAGCATCGTCGGCGCAGCCGAGGCGGGCCAGGCAACCGGAAGCGTTGCAATCGACATCAAGTCCGCGCTGGAACGTTATCTGAAGCAGGCGCCGATCCCCAGCATCGTATTGCGGCCAACGCTGTACCTGGGCAACCTGACCGCGCCTTTCGCGACGCCGTCGATCGTCAATGACGGCGTGTTGGCCTACCCTGTTCCCGCCGGCCAGAAAGTATCCTGGATCAGTTGGGAAGAAACCGCCGCCTATGTCGTCGCCGCCTTGCAACGCCCGGACCTGGCAGCAACACGTCCCTCATTCGACATTGGCGGCGCGCAAGCGATCACGGGCAATGAACTGGCCACAGCCATCGGCAAAGCCGTGGGTCGCAGCGTTTCTTATTTCCCGCTGCCGATCGGGCAATTCGAAGCCGGACTCTCCGCCGCCTTCGGCGCAGAAACCGGCGGCGCCCTCGCCAATCTGTATCGCTACATGACCAATCCCGCGCATGGCGACATCCTCAACGTCGACCTGCGCGCGGCAAGGGCTGAATTTGCTGTGCCACAAACGTCGATTGACAGCTGGGCCGCGCAGGTTCCGTGGAAGAACCTGGCCGAAAGCGCCACGGCGCCCTCCGAGAAATCTGCATGAACGCAAATACATCCGAAAAGATGCCTGTTGAAATCTGGAGCGACATCATGTGCCCCTTCTGTTTCATCGGCAAACGCAAGTTTGATGAGGCTCTCGCCGCCTTCGGCCACAAAGACAAGATCCAGGTCGTCTGGAGAAGCTATCGTCTTTTTCCCGAGGTCCGCTACCGTGAAGGCAGCGATGCCTGCGCGGTCCTTGCCAAGGTCAAGGGCCTGGCGACATCCTCCATGCGACAAGCGATGGCGCACGTCACGGCGCTGGGTCGCGACGTCGGCATCCGGTTCGACTTCGATCGTCTGAAGATGGTCGACACCCTTGATTCATTGAGACTGGTGCACTTGGCTGCGACCCGCGATCTGGCCAGCGAAATGAAGGAACGTCTGTTCCAGGCGTTCTTTGAAGAAGGCCAGAATCTGGAGGATCACCAGATCCTGGCGCAACTGGGAAAAGAAGTCGGACTCGATGCACAGGCAGCAAAAACAATGCTGACGTCCATAGCCTACGCCGACGAGGTGGAGAACGACGTGGCGCAGGCGAGACAGATCGGCGTTAACGGGATTCCGTTCTTTGTGCTGGACCGGCAACAGGCGCTATCCGGAGCGCAGTCGATCGCAGGATTTACCGCACTGTTGCAAGCCGCGTTTGATGGATGGAATCAGAACATTCCATCGCCCGCGAAGAAAACGATGCCGGGAGAAAGCTGCACCCCCGACGGTCAGTGCTGAGTGGTTGCAATCGCCGGCGCATGCATCACGCCACTGATGCAGTTGCGCGGCGAAGTCGAATCGCGTACGCCGACCGATCTGTCCGATTTCGATCCCACGCCTAACGATCCACGAGTTTTGCGCGAATTGGTCGAAGGCGGCGTCGGCCCCGGTGTCGCTCACCGATGCCGCGCACAAGGTGGCGCTCGAACTCGCGCAGAATGCGGTCGCCAAACGAATCGATCTTCCTTCGATGCTGCCGGCGATATCCCGGCATCGAAGCGCGGCTGAATCCTCAGTCCTGCCGCTGCTCGTGCCGCGCTGCCCAATCGCGGCAAAAATCCAGCAATGACGCCAGCCTGACCGACAGCACCCGATGCTTGTTGCGCACCAGGTAGAAATGCCGGCGCAGAGGCGGCAGCGGCGTCGCCAGTTCGATCAACCGCCCCGACTCCAGCAGGTCCACCACCACCGCGCGCGACAGGCAACTGATGCCCATGCCTTCGGCGGTGGCGCGCTTGATCGCCTCCGAATTGCCGAACTCGCAGGCCGACGGCAGGTGATGCAGGTAAGGCAGCAAGGCGTGCTCGACCGCCTCGCGCGTGCCGGAACCCGCCTCCCGCAGCAGCCAGTCGGCTTCACTCAAGGTCTTCAGCGTCAGCTTCTTGCCCTGCGCCGCCAGCGCGTGCTGCGGCGAAGCGACCACGATCAGTTCATCCGTCATCCACGGCTCGACGTCAACGTCGCTGGCATGGCACGGTCCTTCGATCAGCGCGGCGTCGACTTCAAAATTGCTGACGGCATTGACGATATCGGCGGTGTTGGCCACCAGCGCGCGCACGCGCAACTGCGGATGGTCACGCCGATAAGCCGCCACCATTTGCGGCAGCATGTAGCTGCCGATGGTGGTGCTGGCGCCGATGTGCAATTCGGCGCCCACCTGGTCGGGCGTCAGGAATTGCTGTTCGATGGTATTGGCGGCGTCGAGCAGGTGCTGCGCCTGCGGCAGCAGCAGGCGGCCGTTGTCGTTGAGCATGAGGCGCTTGCCGACGCGATCGAACAGTTGCACGGCGAGCGTGTTCTCGAGTTCATTGAGTGCAGCGCTGGCGGCCGACTGCGACAACGCGACCAGATCGGCGGCGGCGGTCGTACTGCCGGATTGCGCCACCGCCAGGAAGATTTGTAATTGCCGAAGGGTAATTTTCATATCGAGTCGCTTGATGATTCATTGATCTACTTATTATTCAGGTAGATATTAACAAAATAACGCGTTTTTCTTTTATATAGCAGAGCGCTAAAGTGCCTTCATTGCTCAGTCATCCCTGTCAGGCACATCATGAACACCCCGCCGCTTACCGTCGTCTCCACCCCGTCAGCCCCGCCGGCGCAGTTGAACCGCATCCTCCCCGGCCTGGCCCTGAGCGCCGCGCTGGCGCTGGCCTCGATTGAAGCCGGCCGCCTCGCTTGGTTGCAGGCGCATGGTTTCAGCGCGCTGACGATTGCGATCGTGCTCGGCATGCTGGTCGGAAATACCGTCTATCCGCGCGTGGCCGCCGACTGTAGCGGCGGCGTGGCCTTTTCCAAACAGAATCTGCTGCGCCTGGGCATCGTGCTGTACGGCCTGCGCCTCACTTTCCAGGACATTGCACAAGTCGGCGTGAGCGGTGTACTGATCGATGCCAGCATGCTGATGTCGACATTCGCGATCGCTTATTTTCTTGGCGTGAAGGTGTTCAAGCTGGATCGCAACGCGGTGATGCTGATCGGCGCCGGCAGTTCGATCTGCGGCGCGGCGGCCGTGATGGCGACCGAGCCGGTGCTGCGTGCGCGCAGTGAACAGGTAACGGTGGCGGTGTCGACGGTGGTGGTGTTCGGCTCGGCAGCAATCTTCTTGTACCCGCTGCTGCACAGCCTGGACTTTCTGCGGGGCCATGCCGACTTCGGCGTCTATATCGGCTCGACCGTGCACGAAGTGGCGCAGGTGGTAGCGGCAGCACGCTCAATCGACGATCACACCGCCAATACTGCAGTGATCGCGAAGATGGTGCGCGTGATGATGCTGGCGCCGTTTTTACTGATCCTGTCGGCTTGCGTGCAGCGCAGCCGTTCTGCAACCACTGCTGCGAAAGGCTCCAATACCTCGCGCCTGGCTGGCATCCCGTGGTTCGCCTTCGCCTTCATCGGTATGGTGGCGCTGAACTCGCTGCTGCCGATCCCGACCGCCGTAACCGGCGCCCTGCTCGACGCCGATACCTTCTTGCTGGCCATGGCAATGGCTGCGCTGGGCCTGACCACGCATCTTTCATCCGTGCGCCGTGCTGGCATGCGCTCGCTGCTGCTGGGGGGATTGCTGTTTGTGTGGCTGATCGCGGGCGGCGGAGCCGTGAACGCCGCCATCACCTTCCTAATGCACTGATCCCTTGACGATCAATTCGCGAATGATGCGGATGGTGTCAATATCCGCCTCCTCATACGCCGAACGGCGGAACTGGTCGTAGAAGGCTTTTTCAGTTCCGGCTTCTTCTTCCGGCGTGCCGTCGTCGTATTCGAAACGCACGAACAGAGCCTCTTCCTCGGGTTCCTCGATTGTCATGCTCAGGCTGGACGTGGGGATTTCGCCCTGCACCGGCACGTGGTAGTGCACGCGCTGCAGCGCTTCATAAGTCACGACGTCATGGATGCGCAATTCGCCATAGCGCAACATGCGCTTGACCGCGGCATCCGTCTTGTCGGACAGCACGCATTCGTCGAGATGCTCCATGAACAATTGCGGCGCTTCGGCGCGCATGACGAGGCCGCGCCACAGTTGTTCGCGGGTCAGGTTGTCGATCAGCGGGTTGAGCGGATCGTTGATTTGAATCAAGTGATTGAATTTCATGCTTTAGACCTGTTTCCGGATGCCGTTATTGTCCCACAGAAGGCCCGGCCGGACAGGGTCGCCCTGCTACAATGGCGTGTTATCCCTCGTCCCCTCCCAATCGATCCCTGCATGTCTTCCGCCCCCGCATTTGGTCTCAACGCCCCGCAAAGCGAAGCCGTTTTGTACATGAACGGCCCTTGCCTGGTACTGGCAGGCGCCGGCTCGGGCAAGACCCGCGTCATCACGCAGAAAATCGCCCACCTGATCGAAAACTGCGGCTACGAATCACGCCACATCGCCGCGCTGACCTTCACCAACAAGGCCGCGCTGGAAATGCAGGAGCGCATCGCCAAGCTGCTCAAGGAACCGAAACAGGCCAAGCATCTGACGGTGTCGACCTTCCACTCGCTGGGAGTAAAAATTCTGCGCCAGGAAGCCAAGCACCTCGGCCTGAAAGATCGCTTTTCGATCATGGACAGCGACGATTGTTTTTCGCTGGTGCAAGATCTGGCGGTGACGACCGACAAGCAATTGATCCGTCGCATCCAGAATGCCATGTCGCTGTGGAAGAACGGCCTGATCGATCCCGATCTTGCGCTCAGGAACGCGGTCGACGAAGAAGAAGCGGTGGCCGCGCGCATCTATCGCAGCTATGTCGCCACGCTCTCGGCCTATCAGGCGGTCGACTTCGACGATCTGATCCGCTTGCCGGTGGAACTGTTTCGCGGCAACGAAGAAGTGCGCGATCGCTGGCAGCGCCGTCTGCGTTATCTGTTGGTGGATGAATACCAGGACACCAACACCTGCCAGTACGAGCTGGTCAAGCTGATGGTCAGCGGCATCGGCAAGAAGCCGATGTTCACCGCCGTGGGCGACGACGACCAGGCGATCTACGCCTGGCGCGGCGCCACCATCGAAAATCTGAAAACCTTGCAGATCGATTTCCCCAATTTGCATCTGATCAAGCTGGAGCAGAATTACCGCTCCAGCACGCGCATTCTGCAAGCGGCCAATTCGGTGATTTCCAACAATCCCAAGCTGTTTGAGAAAGCCCTCTGGTCGGAACACGGACTGGGCGATCCGGTCAAGGTCATGGCGATGGACGACGACGAGGCCGAAGCCGATCAGGTCGCCATCATGCTGTCGGCGCATCGCTTCGAGCGGCGCGCAAAGTTCTCCGACTACGCGATCCTGTACCGCGGCAATCACCAGGCGCGCATCTTCGAAAAGGCCCTGCGGCGCGAACGCATTCCTTATGTGATGTCGGGCGGCCAGAGTTACTTCGACCGCGCCGAAATCAAGGACATCATCAGCTACCTGCGCCTGATCGCCAACCAGGACGACGACCCGGCTTTCATCCGCGCCGTCACCACGCCGCGTCGCGGCATCGGCCAGGCCACGCTGGAAGTGCTCGGTACGGTTGCCGGCCAATGGCAGTGCTCGCTGTTTGAAGCGGTCTACAAAGGCGCGCTGGAAGACAAGCTGCCCGACAAGCAATTGCTGCCGCTGCGCCAGTTCTGCGACTTCATCAACAACCTCGAATCGCGCGCCAGCCGCCCGGGCCCTTCCGGCAGCGGCGAGAATGCCGCGCAGGTGCTCGACGACATGATGGAAGCGATCAACTACGAAGGTTACTGCTATGACGCCTTCGACGAACGCCAGGCGCAAAGCAAGTGGCAGAACGTGGTCGACTTCACCAGCTGGCTCAAGGAGCGCGGCTGCGGCGGCAAGGATGGCGAAGGCGAAGAAAAGAACTTGCTGGAGTTGACCCAGATGGTCGCGCTCATGACCATGCTCGAAGGCAAGGACGAAGAGCAGGACGCGGTGCGCATGTCAACGCTGCACGCCTCCAAGGGACTGGAATATCCGCACGTGTTCCTGATCGGCGTGGAGGAAGGCATTTTGCCGCACAAGGGCGATCCCGATGCCCCGGCCGAGACCATCGCCGCGCGCATCGAAGAAGAACGCCGCCTGATGTACGTCGGCATCACGCGCGCCCAGCGCAGCCTGCAGATCACCTGGTGCAAACGGCGCAAGCGCGCGCGCGAATTCACCGCCTGCGACCCGTCGCGCTTCATCAAGGAAATGAACCTCGACGTCGGCGACGCCGTGCCCAAGGAAGAAGAAAAAATCACGCCGCAGAACCGGCTGGCCAATCTGAAGGCCTTGCTGCAACAGCCGCGCAGCACGCCGACGCCGTCCAACGACTGATGCGCCTGTACCGCGTATAATTTTCTGCGGGGCAATGCCCCGGCTGCAAGATGACATCCGAGCATCCGCAGTCTCCGACAACAATAAGAAGGAGAAGACATGCAGTCCATTTTCAGGAAACGGTTTACCCGGCCATATCGTTCACTGCTGTCATTGCGTTCACTGCTTTCGCTACTGACAATGCTGTTGCTGGCATCCGCCGGCGCGCAGGCGAGCAGCATCACCAACGTCGAATTCCAGTCGCCCGCATTGGGGCGCGCATGGAACTACAACGTCTACCTGCCGACCGGCTATGAAACATCCAACCTGCGTTACCCGGTGCTGTATCTGCTGCACGGCAATGACGGCCACCGCAACGACTGGCCTGTCAAGGGACGCATTCAGGCCACCGCCGACGCGCTGATCGCCTCCGGAGATATTCCCCCGGCCATCATCATCATGCCGGACGCCGGCACCACCTGGTTCGTTGACCTCAAGGAAAAAGTCGAGACCGCCTTTTTTGCCGATCTGATTCCACAAGTGCAGAAACGCTTTCGCACCCTGACCGGACGCGACGGTCGCCTGGTCGGCGGGCTGTCGATGGGCGGCTATGGCGCCATGCGTTTTGCGCTCAAGTATCCGGAAAAATTCCAGGCCGCCGCGCTGCTGAGTCCGGCCATCTACAATCCGGAGCCTCCAGCCACCTCATCGGCGCGCTTCGTCAAGGTGTTCGGCTCGCCCGACTTCGATCCGGCCATCTGGAAGGCGCACAACTACCCGGCGCTATGGGACGGATTCCTGAAGAAGAACATCAAAGTGCCGATGTACATCAACTCCGGCGACGATGACGACTTCATGATCGAGAGCGAAGCCACCCAGTTCTATGCACTGCTGCGCAAGAACAAGCAACCGGCCGAACTACGCATCGTCAACGGCGCCCATGCCTGGCCGGTGTGGGAATCGACTATCGGCGATGCCCTCAAATACATTTTCCAGACCGTCCGCCGTCCTGAGCAATAAGCTGCCACCTGTCCGCCCTGATGCGGCGGACAGGCTCTCGCCCTCTCGCATTTGTTGCACATTTTTCAATGCCTGCGCACCGAAAATGCGATTGCACCTGATTTTGCGCCACAAATGGCGTTGAACCGGACTGGAAACGTTTACAATCCTCCCCTTTCCGGCCGCCCCGCCCCCCGATGCGCTTGCGCGGCGGCGGCTTATCCGGTCCCGGTTTTCATCTGCTGCTCCTATTTTTACAAGGTTGGTCATGAACAAGTTCTTCAAGCAATTCGCTCCTGCACTGGCGCTGGTCGCCGCCATCGCCGCATTGTCCGCCTGCGGCAAGAAAGAAGAAGCAGCGCAAGCGCCCGCCGCTGCTGCCGCCAAGGTCTACCTGGTCGGCGTGGAATCGGCCTATGCGCCGTTCTCGGCGGAAAACGAAAAGAAGGAAGTGGTCGGCTTCGACATCGACGTGATGAAGGCGCTGGCGCAAAAGATCGGCATCGAAGTGAAGTTCGTGCCGACGCCATTTGAAGGCTTCTTCAATTTCCTGGCGCAGGGCGATCGCGATCTGCTGATCTCGGCCATCACCATCACCGACGAGCGCAAGCAGACCGTCGATTTCTCCGAGCCGTACTTTGAAGCGAGCCAGCTGATCGCGGTGCCGGCAGCCGATGCCAAGGTGCAGAAATTCGACGACCTCAAGAACCTCAAGGTCGGCGTGCAAAGCGCCACCTCCGGCGACGAAATCGTGCAGCAGTTGCTGGGCAAGAACAATCCCAACATCAAGCGCCTCGACTCCACTCCGCTGGCATTGAAGGAACTGGAAACCGGCGGCGTTGATGCCGTGGTCGCCGATGACGCCGTGGTCAAGAACTACATCACCAACAATCCGTCGAGCAAACTGCGTACCGTGTCGGACGCCAACTTCCCGAAAGAGTATTACGGCATCGCCGTGCGCAAGGGCAACACCGAGCTGCTCAACAAGGTCAACAAGGGCATGGCCGACCTGAAGGCCGACGGCACTTTCGACAAGATCAGCACGCAGTACTTCGGCGCCAGGAAATAAGCTCGCCGCCTGCCGTAGTGCTACTGCCGCAACCACAGTGCAGCTGCGGCGCTACGGTATAATCCCGACAAATGCGCAGTCCGCCGGATTGCGCATTTTTCATGTCCACCATTCAATTTTCCGCCATGGATTTCCGCTGGAGCATCATCGAGGGCTACGCGCCGCTGTTCATCAAGGGCTTCTTCATGACGCTCGAGGTGGCCGTGATCAGCATCGTCGCGGGCACCGTGATGGGCCTCTTGCTGGGCATGCTGCGGCTGGCCGACGTGCAGCACGGCGTGTGGAAATACCTCCTGCGCGTGACCAAGTGGATCGCGAGTTTTTACGTCGCCTTCTTCCGCGGCACGCCGCTGTTCGTGCAGATCCTGCTGATCCATTTCGCCGTAATGCCGGTGCTGATCCATCAGGACAACGGCCTGCTGATTTCGGGTGAACTGGCGCGCACCATCAAGCAGGATTACGGCGCGTTCGTGTCCGGCATCGTGGCCTTGTCGCTCAATGCAGCGGCATACATCTCCGAAATCTTCCGCGCCGGCATCCAGTCGATCGACCGCGGCCAGAGCTACGCCGCATCGAGTCTCGGCATGGGCTATCGCCTGCGCATGCGCTACATCATTTTGCCGCAGGCGTTTCGCCGCATGCTGCCGCCGCTGGGCAACGAAGCCATCACCCTGCTCAAGGATTCCTCGCTGGTGTCGACCATCGGCCTGGCCGAACTGGCCTATGCTGCGCGCACCGTGGCCGGCAGCTATTCGCGCTATTGGGAACCGTACATCACGATTTCGGTGGTGTATTTCAGCATGACGATTTGCCTGGCCATGCTGGTGGCCCGACTGGAAAAGAAATACAGTGCTCCATCCCGCCACTGATCCCGGACGTTCGCCTGCGGTCGCCATCATCGGCGGCGGTCCGGCCGGCCTGATGGCCGCCGAAGTGCTGGCGCTAGCCGGCGTGCAGGTCGACCTCTACGACGCCATGCCATCGGTCGGACGCAAGTTCCTGCTGGCCGGCAAGGGCGGCATGAACATCACCCATTCGGAAGACCTCGACGGCTTCCTCTCTCGCTACGGCGCGCGGCGGAATT
>NZ_AJHH01000475.1 GCF_000256565.1 Herbaspirillum lusitanum P6-12
ACGGGTGCCCCGCCCGCAATGCGGTTGCCGCGTTGCTCAAGGATTTCACGCCAGAAGATTTGCGTGCGTGGATACACGGACTCGGCATCGACACCTTCGTCGGCAGTTCCGGGCGTGTCTTCCCCACCGACATGAAAGCAGCGCCACTATTGCGCGCCTGGCTGCATCGCCTGCGCGAAGCGGGCGTGCGTTTCCACATGCGGCATCGCTGGCAGGGTTGGGATGCGGATGGCAAGCTGCGCTTCGCCACGCCCGAGGGTGAAATTTCCGTAGCCGCATCGACCGTCATTCTTGCGCTGGGCGGCGGCAGCTGGGCGCGCCTCGGCTCGGACGGCGCGTGGATGCCGCTGCTGGCCGAACGCGGCGTCGGGCTGGCGCCCTTGCAGCCGTCAAACTGCGGCTTCGACGTCGACTGGAGTGCGCATTTCCGCAGCCGCGCCGCCGGCGAACCGCTCAAGACCATTGCCGCCACCGTCATGCTGAACGACGGCACGCCCTTGCGCCGTCAAGGCGAATGCGGCATCGAAGGCGGCCTGATCTATGCGCTGTCGGCGCCTTTGCGCGACGCCATCACGCCGTCCGCACCGGCCACGCTGTATCTTGATCTGTTGCCCGATTGGCTGCCGGCGCGCGTGCTGAGCGAGCTGCAACATCCCCGCGGCGCCCGCTCAATGTCCAGCCATCTGCAAAGCCGGCTCAAGCTCAAGGGCGCAAAGGCGGCGCTGCTGCGCGAATGCACCAGCGCGGAAGACTTCCGGGACATGTACAAGCTGGCGCAGGCGATCAAGGAATTGCCTGTCAAGCTGCGCGCGCCGCGGCCGCTCGACGAGGCCATCAGCAGCGCCGGAGGTGTACCATTCGAGGCAATGCAGGACGCCGGAGAACATCACCTGATGCTGCGTCAGTTGCCCGGCGTATTCTGCGCCGGCGAGATGCTGGATTGGGAAGCGCCGACCGGCGGCTACCTGCTGACGGCCTGCTTCGCCAGCGGGCGCAAGGCCGCCCAAGGCGCGTTACGCTGGCTGGGCGAGACAGAGGCCGATACTGCGGCCACAAAGGAGAACACACCATGATCGACGAAGAACGTCTGGTCGACATCGAACTGAAACTGACGCATCAGGAGGACACCGTTGATGCGCTCAACAAGATCGTCTACGAGCAGCAAAAGAAAATCGACGAACTCGAAAAGCTGCTGACCGCGCTGGCGCGGCCGCATTGCGCACCTCGACATGGATGCGTTCTATGCATCGGTGGAGTTGCTGCGCTATCCGGAATTGCGCGGCCGGGCCGTGGTCATCGGCGGCCGCTCGGTGCATCAGCCGGTCACGCGTGCTGACGGCACGCGCGAATTCTCGATCCTGCGCGACTATGTCGGGCGCGGCGTCATCACCACCTCGACTTACGAAGCGCGCGCGCTGGGCGTGTTTTCCGCCATGGGCATGATGAAGGCGGCGCAACTGGCGCCCGACGCCGTCCTGCTGCCGGTGGATTTCGATTCTTATCGCCACTATTCCCGATTGTTCAAGAAGGCCGTCGCCGGCATCGCGCCGTTGATCGAGGATCGCGGGATTGACGAGATCTACATCGACCTCAGCGAACACCAAGAAGAAACACGCGCATTGGCCACGCGCATCAAGAACGCCGTCAACGAGACCACCGGCCTGTCCTGCTCGATCGGCGTCGCTCCCAACAAGCTGCTGGCCAAGATCTGCTCCGACCTGGAAAAGCCCAACGGCCTGACCATCCTGACCATGGCCGACGTGCCTACGCGCATCTGGCCGCTGCCGGCGCGCAAGATCAACGGCATCGGTCCGAAGGCAGCCGAGAAGCTGACCGCGCTCGGCATCGTCACCATCGGCGACCTGGCGCGCACCGATGCCGGTGTGTTGCAGGACCATTTCGGCCGCAGCTATTCGGCCTGGCTCGGCAATGTCGCACAAGGCGTGGACGACCGTCCGGTCTCGACCAGTTCGGAGCCGAAATCGATCAGCCGCGAGACCACCTTCGAGCGCGACCTGCATGCGCGTCACGACCGCGACAAGCTGTCCGGCATTTTCACCGCGCTGTGCACGCGCGTGTCGGAAGACCTGCACCGCAAGGGCTATCTCGGACGCACCATCGGCATCAAGCTGCGCTATGCCGACTTCTCGACGGTGACGCGCGACGTCACCTTGCCGGCATCGGTGAACGATCCCGCCGCGATCCGCCGCGCCGCCGGCGAATGCCTGCGACGGGTGCCGCTGGAGCAACGCATCCGCCTGCTGGGCGTGCGCGTGGGCGCGTTGTCGAAGAACGACGGCACGCCTGAGCGCGAGGATTTTTCGCAAGGCGAATTTGGTTTCGAGTAGGTGAATCAGGCCAAATCAGGCTGCGCGCGGCCTGCGCCAGCGCACGCAGATAAAGTCGGCGTGAATATCAGACGTCCCCCGGGCTCCGTGTAAAATGGACGCTTTTGCCCGAACGCCATGTGGTTTAAGAACCTTCAGATTTACCGCCTGCCGGCCCCTTGGGCCATCAGCGCCGACCAGCTCGAATCCAATCTCGCTCCGCAGGCTTTTGCTGCCTGCTCCAGCCTGGAAATGCAGTCGCAGGGCTGGGTTTCGCCGCGCGGCAACGAGCGCCTGGTGCATGTCGTCAATCGCCAGTTCCTGCTCAAGCTGGACACCGAAAAAAAACTGCTGCCGAGCACCGTGATCAATCAGGTGACCAAGGCACGCGCCGCCGAGTTGGAAGAACAACAAGGTTTTGCGCCGGGCCGCAAGCAGACCAAGGAATTGAAAGAGCAAGTCACCGATGAGTTGCTGCCGCGCGCCTTCAGCATCGTACGCAGCACCTGGACCTGGATCGATCCGGTCAACGGTTGGCTGATCGTCGATGCCGGCAGTCCCGGCAAAGCCGAAGAAGTATTGAAGCTGCTGCTCAAGGCGATCCCGAAATTCCCGCTGGAGACGCTGCGCACGGTGCGCTCGCCGTTGTCCTCGATGACCGACTGGCTGGCCTCGGACGAAGCGCCGAGCGGCTTCACCGTCGATCAGGACACCGAATTGCGTGCCAGCGGCGACAGCAAGGCGACCGTGCGTTTCGTGCGCCACACGCTGGAGCCGGAAGACGTGCAGCGTCACATCGAATCGGGCAAGCAATGCACGCGCCTGGCGCTGACCTGGAACGACCGCGTGTCGTTCGTGCTGACCGAAAACCTGAGCGTGAAGAAGATCGCGCCGCTGGACGTTTTGAAGGAAGACAGCGACGTCACGGCGAAGAACGACGACGAACGCTTCGACGGCGATTTCATGCTCATGACCGGCGAAGTCAGCAAGATGCTGGCCGACCTGATCGAGGCATTGGGTGGACAATTGCGCGAGAATGACGGTACTGCTGCATTGGCTGCTGCGGCCTGATTCATTCCCCTTCAGCTAGTGAAAAACGCCGGGCGATCGCAAGATCGGCCCGGCGTTTTTTCATGGCGCGGCAAAAAATCTCAACTCATTGCACGGCGCGTTTTTTCTTCGGCGCAATCAATACTGCATCAAGCGCCTTCATGGCGTGGCAAATGGTGTTTGCCAGGCGTTCGCAGCTGACGCCGTCGCGCGCGCTCAGCGACAGGCCGTGCAGCACGGCGGTGTAGAAATCGGCCAGGCCGTCGATGTCGGCATCGGCGCTTAATTCGTTCTGCTCCTGCGCCTTGCGAAAACGCTTGGCCAGCTCTTGCCGCTTCTTCTGGCGGCGTACCGTCATTTCTTCCGCGTGGGCGGCATTTTCGGGCGCGCAGTTGATGGCCGAGACAACCACCATGCAGCCCTTGCCGTTGGCCGGATCGGCATACAGCGCGACGCTGGCCTGCAGCATGTTGTGCAAATCCTCGCGCATGCCCTTGCCCTCTTTCAAGGCGTTGATCGGCCCGATGGCAGTGGTTGCCGAATAGAAATCGATGGCTTCGCGGAACAGCGCGTTCTTGTCGCCGAATGCGGCATACAAACTCGGCGCCTTGACCCCGATGGCGGCCGTCAGGTCGGCCATGGTGGTGCCTTCGTAACCCTTGTTCCAAAAAACCTGCATTGCCAGGCGTAGCGCTTCGTCTCGGTCGAAACTGCGCGGCCGCCCTCTGGTTTGCTGCATGGGAATTCTCCTTTTTTACAACGACTGCGGTGGGTATCGATGTTCAGTGTAGCTTAATATAACTTGAATTACAAAAATACATTGACAACAATTTCAGTCGAAATATATTATGTAACACGCATTACATAAATACAAGCCATGATGATGCGCAGGCTTTTCGCTCCTCGCTTTGTCTTGCGGGAAAGAAAGCCGCCAGGCGAACCAGGGAAGGATTGCAGGCTGGATTTTCAGCCAGCATCAGTCAACTACGGCGGACAGCATAGATGCAAAAATATGCGCATAATGTGACTCCGCCGCGATTGCTTTCTGCCGGTTCCATCCAACGATGCAACGAAAAGGAAAATGTCATGACACGCAAGACCCGTATAGAACATTACCGGAACATTGGTATCAGCGCGCACATCGATGCCGGTAAAACCACCACCACCGAGCGCATCCTGTTTTATACCGGCGTCAATCACAAGATTGGCGAAGTGCATGACGGTGCTGCGACCATGGACTGGATGGAGCAGGAGCAGGAACGCGGCATCACCATCACGTCCGCCGCCACCACCGCCTTCTGGAAAGGCATGGCCGGCAATTATCCGGAACACCGCATCAACATCATCGACACGCCGGGCCACGTCGACTTCACCATCGAGGTCGAACGCTCGATGCGCGTGCTCGACGGCGCGGGTCATGGTGTACGACTCGGTCGGCGGCGTGCAGCCGCAATCCGAAACCGTGTGGCGCCAGGCGAACAAATATGGCGTCCCGCGCATGGCCTTCGTCAACAAGATGGATCGCGTCGGCGCGGATTTTTTCCGCGTGCAGAAACAGATCGGCGAGCGCCTGAAAGGCAATGCCGTGCCGATCCAGATTCCGATCGGCGCGGAAGACCATTTCCAGGGCGTGATCGATCTGGTCAAGATGAAAGCGATCATCTGGGATGAAGCCAGCCAAGGCGTGAAGTTCGAGTACCAGCCGATTCCGGTCGAGCTGGAAGAGACGGCGCGCGAGTGGCACGACAAGATGATCGAACAGGCCGCCGAAGCCAATGAACAGTTGCTGGAAAAATACCTCAGCGGCACGCCGCTGACCGAAGAAGACGTCAAGCAAGGCCTGCGCCTGCGCACCATCGCCGGCGAGATCGTGCCGATGCTGTGCGGCAGCGCGTTCAAGAACAAGGGCGTGCAGGCCATGCTCGACGCCGTGATCGACTATCTGCCGTCGCCGATCGACGTGCCGGCGATCAAGGGTCACGATGAAGAAGACAACGAGATTGAGCGCCATCCCGCCGACGATGAAAAATTCTCGGCGCTGGCATTCAAGATCATGACCGATCCGTTCGTCGGCCAGCTGATTTTCTTCCGCGTGTATTCGGGCATGATCAATTCGGGCGACACCGTGTACAACCCGATCAAGGGCAAGAAGGAACGCCTCGGCCGCATCCTGCAAATGCATGCGAACGAGCGCAAGGAAATCAAGGAAGTCTATGCGGGCGATATCGCGGCTGCGGTCGGGCTGAAGGATGTCACCACGGGCGACACGCTGTCCGATCCGGATGACGTGATCATCCTCGAACGCATGGTATTCCCCGAGCCGGTGATCTCGCAGGCGGTGGAACCGAAGACCAAGGCCGACCAGGAGAAGATGGGCATCGCCCTGAATCGTCTGGCGCAGGAGGATCCGTCGTTCCGCGTGCGCACCGATGAAGAATCGGGCCAGACCATCATTTCCGGCATGGGCGAGTTGCATCTGGAAATTCTGGTCGATCGCATGAAGCGCGAGTTCAACGTCGAAGCCACCGTCGGCAAGCCGCAGGTGGCTTACCGCGAAGCAATTCGCAAGACGATTGAAGATGTCGAAGGCAAATTCGTCAAGCAATCCGGCGGACGCGGCCAGTACGGCCACGTGGTGCTGAAGCTGGAACCGCAACCCGCCGGCAAGGGTTATGAATTCGTCGATGCCATCAAGGGTGGCGTGGTGCCGCGCGAATTCATCCCGGCGGTCGACAAGGGTATCCAGGAGTCGTTGAAAGCGGGCGTGCTGGCGGGTTACCCGGTGGTGGACGTGAAGGCCACGCTGACCTTCGGTTCGTACCACGACGTCGACTCCAACGAGAACGCCTTCCGCATGGCCGGCTCCATGGCCTTCAAGGAAGCGATGAAGCGCGCCGGCCCCATGCTGCTGGAGCCGATGATGCAGGTCGAGGTGGAAACGCCCGAGGAATTCATGGGCAACGTGATGGGCGATCTGTCGTCACGGCGCGGGATGGTGCAGGGCATGGAAGACATGGTGGGCGGCGGCAAGCTGGTGCGTGCTGAAGTCCCGTTGTCGGAAATGTTCGGCTATTCGACCACGCTGCGCTCGCTGTCACAGGGGCGCGCGACCTACTCGATGGAGTTCAAGCACTATGCCGAGGCGCCGCGGCAGGTGGTGGAGCAGTTGTCGGGGGGTAAGGGCAAAGGGTGATTGATTGCCCTTGCTGAAAAAGGGCCGATATCTTGCTCGCCTACTCAATCGGACCCCGTTCGGACTGAGTAGGCCCTTTAGGGCCGTATCGAAGACGCGCTGACGGTATGCGCGCCTTCGATACGCGGCGCTGCCGCTACTCAGGACGAACGCAAGCCAAAGCGCAAAAACAAAAACGCCCCATTCTTGCGAATGAGGCGTTTTATTTGGCGGAGCGGACGGGGCTCGAACCCGCGACCCCCGGCGTGACAGGCCGGTATTCTAACCAACTGAACTACCACTCCTAAAACCGCTTCAGCTGTCGTTGCTTGCTGAAAGAACGCTATTATAGGAGAGCCTTTTTCAAAAAGCTAGGCCTTTTTTATAAAACTGCGAAATATTTTACGGCCAGCCGTCACGCCTTGAATTTGCCTTCGAAGGCCAGCTTGGACAGCGGCTCGCGCGGGCTCGGTACTTCGCGGGCTTGCAGGCCTTCCGGCAGGATGGACTTGTCACCCAGCTTGCCAATGACGACCATGGCTTCCACCGAAAACTCGGCCGGCACATTCAGTTCAGTGCGCGCCTTGTCCTTGTCAAAACCGGCCATGCCGTGGGCGTGCCAGCCCGACAGCGAAGCCTGCAGGGCCAGGTAGCCCCAGGCCGAACCGGTGTCGAAGGAGTGCGTCGGCGCAGGAACGACTTCGGTCGCGCCCGGCGGCAGCATCACCGTGCGCGACAGCACGACGATCAGTACCGATGCGTTAGCGCACCAGCTGCGGTTGAATTCGTTCAACAGGCCCAGCAGGCTGTCCCACGCCGGCGTGCCGCGACGGGCGTAGACGAAGCGCCAGGGCTGGGCATTGTAGGCCGACGGCGCCCAGCGCGCGGCTTCCAGGAAGGTCAGCACGGTTTCTTCGGAAATCTCGGCGCCATTGTAGGCGCGCGGGGACCAGCGGTTCAGGAATTGCGGATCGATGGGATGATCGGCAACGCGTGGGTTGGTTTGCGACATGAAGACTCCTGAAAAATGGGAAAGATGCTGCTCTGCGGCATCGGACAGAGGGGCATCTTAGCAGTTGTTTTCCGGCTCTGCAGGCAACGCAAGAAAGCGCGTCGGCATAGCGCCGGTTTGCATTTTTCAACAGATGAACAAGGCGCAAAACTCGTCTGGAGATGCACCCTGGCACATGATGATGTGTCGCAAAACCGCCACCATCTTGCGCCAGCGGACCACCGTGCTACCATTCCCTGACAAGAATGAGTGGAGACAAACGATGAACGTACTCAGAGAAGCCGAGCGCGAAGTCTGGGTCGACGGCACGATTTACCAGTTCAAATCGAAAGTGGAAGCCAGCGGCTTCGAGGACATGTGCCGCGCCATCGGCAAGCTGCACAACGCGCTGCAGTTGTATCCGCCGGCTGCCACTCTGCAGACCGCACCGCACGACCGCTCCGAAGAAGTCTGACGCGTCTTTCGCGCTATTGGCGTTGCCCAGAAAAAAACCCGCGGCCTTGCGGCGCGCGGGTTAAATCCAATCCTCAGGGGGGTGATGAATTGGAGGGGAGGGAGTGCTCAAGATAACGCCCCCTTCCCTGCCCACCTATGGTTTTTACACCCTGTAACATCCGTTACAGGATTGTGTTCCACATACTTCCCGGCAGGTCGTCCAGCATCACTTCCCGATACAGAAGCGCGAGAAAATCACTCCCAGCAAATCGTCCGGCGTGAACTTGCCGGTGATGCTGCTCAAGCGCTCCTGCGCCAGCCGTAATTCTTCCGCAAACAAATCCAGAGACTTGTCGCTGGCCTGATTGTCGACCGAGGCGTGCATGGCGGCGCTTTCCAGATAGTCGCGCGCGGCCTTCAAGGCGATCAGATGGCGTTCGCGCGCGAGGTAGCGCGATTCCACCGTTTGCTGCCAGCCGGCGATGCGCAGCAATTCGCCGCGCAGCAGGTCGATGCCGACCTGGTCGGTGGCCGACAGGTAAATGTGCGTGGCGTCCGACATCTTGTCGACCGCCGGCTTGTGGCCGGAACGATCGATCTTGTTCCAGATGCGGATGACCGGCACGCCGTCGGGGAAGCGCTCGGTGATCTTTTCGTCTTCCAGCGTCGGACCGCGATCGGCGTCGAGCATGTGCAGGATGACGTCGGCCTTGGCGACTTCGCCCCAGGTGCGTTCGATGCCGATGCGTTCGACTTCGTCGGGACCGCCGCCATCTTCTTCGGCTTCGCGGATGCCGGCAGTGTCGATGATGTTGAGCGGCATGCCTTCGATCTGGATGGTCTCGGTGACCTTGTCGCGCGTGGTGCCGGCGATCGGCGTGACGATGGCGACGTCGGAGCCGGCCAGCACATTGAGCAGCGACGACTTGCCGACGTTGGGCTTGCCGGCCAGGACGACGTTGAGGCCGTCGCGCAACAAGGCGCCTTGCGAGGCGTGCATGAAGACATCGTCGAGCGTGGCGCGGATCGCGGCGAGCTGGCCGCGGGCGTCGGATTGCTCGAGGAAGTCGATTTCTTCCTCCGGAAAATCCAGCGTCGCTTCGACCAGCATGCGCAGGTTGGTGACCTTGTTCACCAGATCGTGGATCACCTTGGAGAAAGCGCCCGACAGCGATTCGGAGGCTGACTTGGCGGCCGCTTCGGTCGACGCTTCGATCAGGTCGGCGACCGCTTCGGCCTGCGCCAGGTCGAGCTTGTCGTTGAGGAAGGCGCGCTGGTGCTGGCCAGCAGCACCCAGTACAGCGAGATGAACACCGGGATCTGGATCACGATCGGCAGACAGCCGCCCAGCGGATTGATCTTCTCGGTCTTGTACAGCGACATCATTTCGCGGTTCATCGCTTGCGGATCGCCCTTGTGACGCTCGCGGATCGCGGTCATCTTCGGCGTGACGGCCTTCATCTTGGCCATGCTGCGATAGCTGGCGGCCGACAGCGGGAAGAACACCGCCTTGATCAGCATGGTCAGCAGGATGATGGTCCAGCCCCAGTTGCCGACATAGGCGTGGATGTGGATCATCAGCCAGAAGATCGGCTTGGCGATGATGGTCAGCCAGCCGTAGTCCTTGACCAGTTCCAGGCCAGGCGCAGGCCGATGTCGACGCCCGCTTCCAGGCAGCGCGCCAGCAGCATTTGCATGACCACCGGGCCGCCGTGGCCTTGCAGCTCCAGCACGTCTTCGCCGGTGTAGGAATGCGGCGCCTTGAAGTAGATCGCCAGGCCCTGGTCGATCAGGCTGCCGTCGGCGCGTTTGAACGGCAGGTAGCTGGCGTGGCGCGGCGCCAGCGAGCTTTCATCCTTGCCGCAGATGGCCTGCACCACCGGCCACAGATTTTTGCCGGAAAGACGGACCACGCCGATGCCGCCGCGTCCGGGGGCGGTGGCGATCGCGGCGATAGGGGAAGTATCGAGAGTCATGATGCGCACTACTTTTCAAAAAATAGGAAAACAGGGACGAAAAAAAGCCCGTGAAAATCATGCCACGGGCTTTTTCGACTAACAAGTGCCTGACGGCGATAACAAGCAGGTCATCAAGCCTTGCCTGCCTGCAGCTTTCTGGTGATGACCCATTGCTGCGTGATCGACAGGACGTTGTTCACGACCCAGTACAGCACGAGGCCGGACGGGAAGAAGAAGAACATCACCGAGAACACGATAGGCATGAACATCATGACCTTGGCCTGGACCGGATCCGGAGGAGTCGGGTTGAGCTTGGTCTGGATAAACATCGACACCGCCATCAGCACCGGCAGGATGTAGAACGGGTCGGGCGCGGTCAGATCGTGGATCCAGCCCAGCCATGGCGCGCCGCGCATTTCCACGCTGGCCAGCAGCACCCAGTACAGCGAGATGAACACCGGGATCTGGATCACGATCGGCAGACAGCCGCCCAGCGGATTGATCTTCTCGGTCTTGTACAGCGACATCATTTCGCGGTTCATCGCTTGCGGATCGCCCTTGTGACGCTCGCGGATCGCGGTCATCTTCGGCGTGACGGCCTTCATCTTGGCCATGCTGCGATAGCTGGCGGCCGACAGCGGGAAGAACACCGCCTTGATCAGCATGGTCAGCAGGATGATGGTCCAGCCCCAGTTGCCGACATAGGCGTGGATGTGGATCATCAGCCAGAAGATCGGCTTGGCGATGATGGTCAGCCAGCCGTAGTCCTTGACCAGTTCCAGGCCAGGCGTGGTCTTTTCCAGCACGGACGATTCTTGCGGACCGGAGTACAGGCGCGCGTCCATGGTGACGCTGGCGCCCGGCGCAACTGTGCCCAGCGGCAGGATGTTGCCGACGGCGTACAGGTTGGTGCCGATCTTCTTGGTGAAGATGTCGCGCTGCGCTTTTTCAGGCGGAATGATGGCCGACACGAAATAGTGCTGCACCAGTGCGATCCAGCCGTTGTCGGCCTTGTTGGCGTGCTGTTCCTTGCCTTCTTCGATCTTCTCGAAGGTCAGCTTCTGGAATTTGTCGGCGTCGGTGTACACCGCAGGACCGGTAAAGGTGCTGTAGAAGTGCGACTCGCCGCCCGGCTTGTTGCCGTCGCGCACCAGTTGCAGGTACAGCGAAGGATTGATCGCCGCTGCGCTGTCGTTGGTGACGGTGTGCTTCAGGTCGATCGAGTAGTCGCCGCGCTTGAAGGTGTAGGTCTTGGTCAGCTTGACGCCGTTTTCCTGCGCTTCCAACACCAGTTGGACTTCGTTGCCGTTGTCCAGCGCGCGTGCGCCCGGTTTGGCGGTGAAGATCGACTTGTGGGTCGGGAACGGACCGCCGATCAGGCCGGATTCAGCCAGATAGGTGTGGCCGGCGCTCGAATCGAACAGGACCAGGTTCTTGGTCGGGTCGACGGTGTCGCGGTGCTTCAGCAGCTCCAGACGCTTGAGTTCGCCGCCGACGGTATCGATGCTGGCCTTGACCAGATCGGTGGTGATGACGATGGTTTCGCCCTTGGTGGCGGTGGCGGCGACGTCAGCCCCCGGCACGGCGCCCGGCGCCGGCGTGCCTGCCTGCGGAACCGGGGAGCCCGTCGGGCTGGCAGTGGGCGCGGCCGGATTGGCGGCGGCTTGCTCCTGAGTCGGGTTGGCCGACGGGAAGAACATCGACTGATGTCCGTTATGGCGCATCCAGCCATCCCAGAGCAGCAGCAGGGAAAACGAGAAGACAACCCACAGGACGGTACGTTTGATATCCATAAGAGTATTGACCAATAAATCAGGAGTGGCTGCGGCCGCCAGCGGCTACAGTGGGAGAGGAGGAATCTGATGCGGAGGACTCAGGTACCGGATCAAGTCCGCCGGGATGCCAGGGATGGCATTTGCACAGGCGTTTGCCGGCCAGGACACTGCCCTTCCATGCTCCGTGGAGGCGGATGGCTTCGGCGGCGTAGTCGGAACAGCTGGGATAAAAACGGCAATTCTGCCCGAGATAAGGGCTCACTCCCAGCTTGTAGGCACGTAACAGCAGGAGTAAAGGCGTTTTCATCACGTATTTTCCGGCTTCCTGGCAAACGCGTTCGCGTTCAGCAAAAATGCAAACAACTGTGACAACTCGTCGCGCAATTCCGCTTTGAGTCTGGCGTTGGTCGCCGGTCCGCTCTTGCTGTTGACCGGTTTCGACAAACGCACGATGCAATCCACCTGGGGCAATGCCAATGCCGTTTGCCGGAACAATTCGCGGGTGACGCGTTTGATCGTGTTCCGGGTGACCGCGCGCGGCGCCATGCGTTTGGCGGCGACGACACCCAGACGCGCTAGCGGCAAGTCGTTGTTGCGCGCGTACAGGACGAAATGGGCAGTCCGATACACCGGTCGCAAACGAAAAACGGATGAAAACTCATCCGTTTTAACGATTCGCTGATCGCGTGAGTAGAGATAGGAACGATCGCCTGTCACACAAACAGCAGTGCTCTGCGCCGGCTATGTATCAAGCAGCCAGACGCTTGCGGCCTTTTGCGCGGCGTGCGTTGATGACAGCGCGGCCACCACGGGTTGCCATACGGGCACGGAAACCATGGGTACGCTTGCGACGCACGACGGAAGGTTGGTAGGTACGTTTCATGTTGGACTCGCTTACTTAATCAATAATCGGCAAAAATACTTCGGAATCTCCGCGGAATTTCTGTTTTTCTGCGCATGCCTCTTCCTGTAGATCAGAGAGGCATTTGAGAGCCGAAACCGCAAGGCCACAGCACGAACGCAATTCAACGGATGGTGAACCCTGAATTAGACTGCATTTTTCACTTGTTTGTCAATGACTTATCTACTCCGTGCTTTCTCTGCAGATCGCTTGCGAACGCCCTCGGGACAGGGCCGGGAGGCCGTTTTCACTGTAAGCTCATCGAGACCATCTATCAAAAAAATCGTAAAGCTTACTGGAAAGCTATCGAGTTAAGCGTTGCGAAGCGGTCACATGGTAAAAAAGCAACGTTTCAAGCGTGCAATTGAAAAAAGTTTTCAGCGCCATTCGGTCCGATACCGCATTCGCTCCCATCCCCATCCTGTCCATGGGTATTCCCCGGCATCAAACTTGCATTGCCTCTTGCGACGGTTTGAAATGCCGAAAAATGCGCGCCGGACGATGCCCGCCAACCTCACCCGGCAAGCGCGCAAAGCCTGTCCCGATTCGCCTGCAAGGCGGCACGCCTGAATTACGTAACAAGGTCAACCGCGCATCACGCTCAACCATTTAACGAACAGGGGTACGGCAAAAAATGCGCCGCACAATTTCGACGCTTTTGCATATCGAAAAGCTGGCTCCGAAAACGGCGGTTGTTTTCGGATACGGGAAAATCATTTAGCAGTACGCTGGAACAAAAGCAGCACAATGACTTCAGAAAAAAAGGAATAGAATAAAAACGAAAATTTTGTTTTCCGGTCCAAGTTCAACAGCGTGCACGCATCGTCAGCGCACTGAAAAAAGCATTGAAAACTCCAATGCCGCGCACCATGGTGAAACTGCTGAAACTGGTCAGGAGCCGATGCTCAGGAAATCGCGGTCGATAAATCTAAAAACATAACGCACGTATTCAATTTGTTGTCTCATTGAAGTTACGGAGGTGGTATGGATATCTACAGCAGCTTTGCGAGTCGCTTTGACAAAACCAGAGAAGAAGAATTTTCGCTTGAAGAGTATCTGAGTCTTTGCAAGAACGATCCGGCTGTGTACGCATCGGCCGCAGAACGCATGCTGATGGCGATTGGCGAGCCTGAGAAAGTCGACACGCGCGAAGATCCCCGTTTGTCGCGCTTGTTCGCCAACAAGGTGATCAAGGTCTACCCCGCCTTCAAGGAATTCTACGGCGCGGAAGAAGTCATCGAGCAGGTGGTCGCCTATTTCCGCCATGCCTCGCAAGGTTTGGAAGAAAAGAAGCAGATCCTGTATCTGCTGGGCCCGGTCGGCGGCGGCAAGTCGTCCATCGCCGAACGCCTCAAACAGCTCATGGAGCACATCCCCTTCTATTCGATCAAAGGCTCGCCGGTCAATGAATCGCCGTTCGGCCTGTTCGATTACGAAGAAGACGGACAGATCCTCGAAGAGCAGTTCGGCATTCCGCGCCGCTATCTGAAATCCATCCTGAGCCCATGGGCCGTCAAGCGCCTGCATGAATTCAACGGCGACATCCGCCAGTTCCGCGTGGTCAAGCGCTATCCGTCGATCCTGCGCCAGATCGCGATTTCCAAGACCGAGCCGGGCGACGAAAACAACCAGGATATTTCCACGCTGGTCGGCAAGGTCGACATCCGCAAGCTCGAGCAATACTCGCAGGACGATGCCGACGCCTACAGCTACTCCGGCGGGTTGTGCCTGTCGAACCAGGGCTTGCTGGAATTCGTCGAAATGTTCAAGGCGCCGATCAAGGTGCTGCATCCGCTGCTGACCGCGACCCAGGAAGGCAACTTCAAGGGCACCGAAGGCTTCGGCGCGATTCCGTTCGACGGCATCATCCTGGCCCACTCCAACGAGTCGGAGTGGAAGGCCTTCCGCAACAACAAGAACAACGAAGCGCTGCTTGATCGTATCTACATCGTCAAGGTGCCGTACTGCCTGCGCGTGTCGGAAGAAATCCGCATCTACGAAAAACTGCTGCGCACCTCGTCGCTGGCCAACGCCACCTGCGCACCGGGGACGCTGAAGATGATGGCGCAATTCTCCATCCTGACGCGTCTGGGCGAACCCGAAAACTCCAGCCTGATTTCCAAGATGCAGGTGTATGACGGCGAGAACCTGAAAGATACCGACCCCAAGGCCAAGTCATATCAGGAATACCGCGACTACGCCGGCGTTGACGAAGGCATGACCGGCATTTCGACGCGTTTTGCGTTCAAGATCCTGTCGCGCGTGTTCAACTTCGACACCACCGAAATCGCCGCCAATCCGGTGCACCTGATGTACATATTGGAGCAGCAGATCGAGCGCGAGCAGTTCCCGCCCGAGCAGGAGCAAAAGTACCTGTCCTTCGTCAAGGACACGCTGGCCTCGCGCTATGCGGAGTTCATCGGCAAGGAAATCCAGACCGCCTACCTGGAGTCGTATTCGGAATACGGCCAGAACGTGTTCGACCGCTACGTGACCTATGCCGACTTCTGGATCCAGGATCAGGAGTTCCGCGATCACGATACGGGCGAGAGCTTCGACCGTGCGTCCCTGAACGCGGAACTGGAAAAAATCGAGAAGCCTGCCGGCATCAGCAATCCGAAGGATTTCCGCAACGAGATCGTCAACTTCGTGCTGCGTGCGCGCGTCAACAACGGCGGCAAGAATCCGCTGTGGACCAGCTACGAAAAGCTGCGCGTGGTGATCGAGAAGAAGATGTTTTCCAACACCGAGGATCTGCTGCCGGTGATTTCCTTCAACGCCAAGGGTTCGACCGAAGAAATGCAAAAGCACGAAGACTTCGTCAATCGCATGGTCAGCAAGGGCTACACGCCGAAGCAGGTGCGTTTGCTGTGCGAATGGTATTTGCGCGTACGCAAATCCTCTTGAACCAGGAACACGGGTTGCCGATGACAGAATGCGTCAACTGAAAAGCAACCCGCCCGGCTGTACCATCAGCAGGAGAATGGATTTGCTCCATCAGATCATCGACCGCAGGCTAGCTGGCAAGAACAAGAGCATCGCCAACCGGGAGCGTTTCCTCAGGCGCTTCCGCAGCGATATCCGGCGTTCCGTTACCGAAGCGGTGCGGGATCGCAGTATCAAGGACATCGAGAGCTCGAAAAGCATCACCATTCCGCGCAAGGATATTTCCGAACCGGCCTTCCACCACGGCCGCGGCGGCAAGCGCGAGATCGTGCATCCCGGCAATCAGGATTATTTGCAGGGCGATCGCATCCCGCGCCGCAGCGGCGGCTCGGGCGACGGCGGCAGCACCGCCAGCAATGAAGGCGAGAGCCAGGACGAGTTCACCTTCGAATTGTCGCGCGAAGAATTCATGCAGTACTTCTTCGAAGACCTGGAACTGCCGCGCCTGATCCAGACCAACCTGATGTCGATCCCCAACTGGAAGAACATGCGCGCCGGTTATTCGGTCGACGGTTCGCCCGCCAACATCGACATCGTGCGTTCGCTGCGCAGCTCGCTGGGCCGGCGTATTGCGCTGGGCGGACCGTTGGTGGCCAAACTGCGCGAGCTGGAAGAACAGTTGTGCGCCCTGCAAAATGACCCCGGCGACAGGCGCTCGGAAATACTGCTGCTGGAAGAAGAAATCCATCATCTCAAGGGCCGCATCTGGCGCATCCCCTTCATCGACCCGTTCGACCTGCGCTACGTCAACCGCGTGCGCCAGCCGCAGCCGTCGAGCCGCGCCGTGATGTTTTGCGTGATGGACGTGTCGGGGTCGATGGACGAACAGCGCAAGGATTTGTCGAAGCGCTTCTTCATCCTGTTGTATCTGTTCCTGATGCGCAATTACGAACACATCGAAGTGGTCTTCATCCGCCATCACACGCGCGCCGATGAAGTCGACGAGGAGACCTTCTTCCACTCGCAGGAAAGCGGCGGCACGGTGGTCTCCAGCGCGCTGGAACTGATGCAGGACATCATCAGGACGCGCTATCCGTCGAACGAATGGAACATCTACGGCGCCCAGGCTTCCGATGGCGACAACTGGAACGACGATTCGCCGAAATGCCGCAGCATCCTTGAGGAAGCGATTCTTCCGATGTGCCGTTACTTTGCCTATATCCAGGTGGCCGAGCCGGAGCAAAACCTATGGACGGAATACACGCAGCTGCTGCACGAGCATCCGCACTTTGCGATGAAGAAGGTGCAGTCCTCGTCCGAGATCTATCCGGTCTTCCGCGAACTTTTTGAAAAGCAGGTCCATGCATGAATACGCGAATGAACACGCCGCCTGTGCCTCCGGCCGCGCCGACCAGACGTGATCCCCTGCCCTGCCCTTCCGACTGGAGCTTCGAGCTGATCGAGCGCTACAACGAGGAAATCGCCAAGGTGGCGGCAAGCTACAAGCTGGACATCTATCCGATCCAGCTCGAGATCATTTCTGCCGAGCAGATGATGGATGCCTATGCCTCCTCGGGCATGCCGGTCAACTATCGCCACTGGTCGTTCGGCAAGCATTTTCTCGCCACCGAGCGCGACTACAAGCGCGGCCAGATGGGTCTGGCGTACGAAATCGTGATCAATTCCAACCCCTGCATCGCGTATCTGATGGAAGAGAATACGATGACCATGCAGGCGCTGGTGGTGGCGCATGCGGCATATGGACACAACTCTTTTTTCAAGGGCAACTACCTGTTCCAGCTGTGGACCGACGCCAGCGCAATCATCGACTATCTGGTCTACGCCAAAGGTTACATCGCCGAATGCGAAGAACGCTACGGCTTCGATCGTGTGGAAGAACTGCTCGATTCCTGCCATGCGCTGATGAACTACGGCGTCGACCGCTATAAGCGCCCGCAGCGCATGTCGCTGGCGCAGGAACGCGCGCAACAGCGTGAGCGTGAAGCCTACGCGCAGTCTCAGGTCAATGAATTGTGGCGCACGTTGCCGGCGAAGAAGGAAACTACGGCGGCGCAGGTGGATGAACGCTTCCCATCGGAACCGCAAGAAAATCTGCTGTATTTCGCTGAAAAGAATGCGCCGTTGCTGGAGTCGTGGGAACGCGAAGTCATCCGCATCGTGCGCAAGGTCGGTCAATATTTTTATCCGCAGCGGCAGACTCAGGTCATGAACGAAGGCTGGGCCACGTTCTGGCATTACACGCTGCTCAACACCATGTACGACCAGGGCAAGCTGACCGACAGCTTCATGATGGAATTCCTGCATTCGCACAGCAACGTGGTGTTCCAGCCGCCGATCACCAAGCCGTATTACAACGGCATCAATCCTTATGCACTGGGCTTTTCGATGATGAGCGACATTCGTCGCATCTGCGAAAATCCGACCGCCGAAGACAAGCAGTGGTTTCCCGACATGGCCGGCAGCAATTGGCTGGACACATTGCACTACGTGATGCGCAACTTCAAGGACGAGAGTTTTGTCGCGCAATACCTGTCGCCGAAACTGATGCGCGACATGCGCATGTTCGCCGTGCTCGACGACGAAAGCCGCAGCGAACTGGAAGTCTCGGCCATCCACAACGACAGCGGCTATCAATACGTGCGCCAGGCCTTGTCGCGGCAGTACGACATCAACCACCGCGAACCGAATATCCAGGTGTGGTCGGTCAACACGCGCGGCAACCGCAGCCTGACGCTGCGCCATTTCCGCAGCGACGGCCGTTCGCTGGGCGACAGCACCAATGAAGTCCTGCGCCACATGGCGCGGCTGTGGCAATTCGACGTCTACCTGGAAAGCGTCGACGACAACGGCTACATCGTGCAACGCTATGAATGCATCAGCGACAATCGCTACGTGCTGCGCACCTGAAGCGAGAGGCGTCATCAGGACATCATGGAAACCATCCCGCTTTTCCCGCTAGGCTCGGCGCTGTTTCCGGACGGACGGCTGCCATTGCAGATTTTCGAAGTCCGCTACCTGGACATGATCAACAAATGCATCGCCAACGGCACCTCATTCGGCGTGGTGGCGCTGACGGCCGGCAACGAAGTCCGCAAACCCGGCCTGGTCGAGAGCTTCGTGCCGGTCGGCACGCTGGCGCATATCAGGGAGTGGTCGGCGCCGGTGCAGGGCTTGCTGCGCATCTCTTGCAGCGGCACTTCGCGCTTTCGCATCGCTGCCAAGGAGCAGCTGAAGCACGGCTTGTGGATGGCGCAGGTGGAGCCGCTGGAAAACGATCAGAGCGTTGCGATTCCCGACGAGTTGCAGAATACCGTCACCGCGCTGATGAATTTGCTGGCGTCGCTGAAGAACCATTCCATTCCGGAAAGCGACATCCCCGTGGCGGCGCCCTATCGTCTCGACGATTGCGGCTGGGTCTCCAACCGCTGGAGCGAAATGCTGCCGATGAGCGTGGAGCAGAAGCAAGGCCTGCTGGCGCTCGACAACCCCGTGCTGCGGCTGGAGCTGGTGCAGGACCTGCTCGGCGAGCGCGGCCTGCTCCATTGAAAATTTCTACGGCGGCAACATCCCCGTCTCCACCAGCAAGCCGGTGAATCCCGACCAGAAAATCTGGATGCCGATGCACAGCAGGATGAACGCCGACAAACGCAACACCACCATGGTGCCGAGACGGCCGAGCAGGCTGACGATCTTGTTGGCCGAGCGATAACACAGGTAAATCACCAGCACCGTCAACGCCGAGCCGAGCGCCGCGCTGCCGATCGACATGACCCAGTCCACCAGCCGCGCCGGCGTGTTCGCACCGAGCGTGATCGACGCCGCAATCGTGCCGGGACCGACGGTGAGCGGGAAGCTGATCGGATAGAAGCTGCGCGCCTTCAATTCCTCATTCGATTCGTCGTCGTAAGCCTTGGCCACCTGCTTGGGAATCGCCGCGTCGTTGCCGCCGTCGCTGAGCAATTTCCAACCCGACACCGCCACCAGGATGCCGCCGCCGATACGCACAATCGGCAGAGAAATGCCGAAGAACGCCAGCACGTGCGAGCCGATGAAAATCGCGCCCACCAGCAAGAACCAGCAATTGATCGCCACCTGGCGCGCCACGCGGTTTTCGATCTGGCGCGGCACGTCGCCCAGCAGGTTGGCGAATACCGGGGCGATGCCGAGCGGATTGAGGATAGGCAACAGCGTCACCGGGATCAGCAGCACGGCTTTGAGGAAAATGATCAGCATCTGGGGCCCAGGGAGCAAGGAAACGGCAGGCGGTCGCCTGCATTCCCCATAGCGTAATGCAGGAGCGCCGCCAAATCAAACCGGCGGTGCTCCCGGGCTTTACGTGTCAGGCGCCGGCGGTTTGCAAACCGCTGCCGCTGCCGCTTTTGTTGCGCGAAGTGCGCCGGAGCAAGAACATGCAGATACTGAAATTGAGCAGGTTCCACAGGATGCCGTTGATGAAGGCGGCATGGTACGAACCGGTCAGGTCGAAGATCTGGCCCGACATCCAGCCGCCCAGCGCCATCCCAAGCATGGTGCACATGATGACGGCGCCGACCCGGCCGCCGGCTTCGGAAGCCGGGAAGTACTCGCGCACGATGATCGCGTAGGACGGCACGATGCCGCCCTGGAACAGCCCGAACAAGGCCGAGATGACATAGAGCGACACCAGGCCGTCGAACGGCAGGAACAGCAGCAAGGCAATCCCCTGCAGCATCGAACCGAGCAGCAAGGTGCGCAAGCCGCCGATGCGGTCGCAAATCAATCCGGAAATCAGCCGGCTCACCACACCGCACGCCAGCATCAGCGACAGCATCTGCGCGCCGCGCGCGCGGCGCCGTAGCCGAGGTCGCCGCAGTACGCGACGATATGCACCTGCGGCATCGCCATCGCCACGCAGCAGGCGATGCCGGCCACGCACAGCAACAGTTGCGCCTTGCCCATCGGCAGACCGAAGGGTCGCTCAGAGGTCAGGCTGACGCCGTTGCGCGCAGCCGCGGCAACCGCTACCGGCGGACGCCGGCGCATCAGCAGCGCCAACCCGCCCATGACGATGAAGCACACCACCCCGAGGCCGAAATAAGTCTGGCGCCAACCGACCGTGTCGACAAAATGCTGCACGATCGGCGGCCAGATCGCACCGCCCAGGTAGTTGCCGCTGGCGCACACCGCTACCGCGATGCCGCGCCGGCGCACGAACCACAGCGAGGTGTCGGCGATCAGCGGCGAAAATGTCGCCGAGCTGCCGCACAAACCGATCAGCAAGCCATGCGCGAGCGTGAAGACGATGATGTTGGGCGCCATGCCGGCCAGGATGAAACCGAGGCCCAGACACACTGCACCAACCAGCAACGGAATCATCACGCCGAACCGGTCGGCCAGCTTGCCCATCAGCATGCCGCCGATGCCGAAGCCGATCATCGACAAGGTATAAGGCATCGACGCCACGCCGCGTGCGACGCCGAATTCCGCCTGCACCGCCGGCAACACCACGGCGACCACATACATGCCGCTGGCGCCGATCACCATCAGCACCAGCGTGATCAGCAGGCGCACCACCGCATAGGATGAATCGGCGCCGAAGTTGTTGCCAGGATCTTTTTTGGGGTCGTCTTTGAAAGCGGAATGTACTGCAGGGGTGGAAGTCACGCGCGGGTTCTCCGTCTCGTTCAGAATATTGTTTTGTCTCCCGCTGTTGAATCGCGATGCCATGGTCAATGCAACAACACTATCGTCAATTTAACAGCGGAGGACAGCCTAACACGAGACGCGCTGGCATGCAGACGAGGTCAGAAAAGCAATACCGCAAAAGAAAACGGAGAGAATAATCTCTCCGTTTTCAAGCTGCCGAGGCACTCCAAAAGAGCGCATCAGACCAGGCGATAACCGCCTTTTTCCTTCTTCGCCGCGATCTTCCGGATCATCTGGAAGCCGGCATCCTGGTCGTTGACCACGGTCACGCGGCCGCCACCGCGTGCCTGCGGTTTGCCGGTCCAGTATTGCGTGACGATCCAGTCGCCCAGCAAATCCTGGGTCAGGTCGGCGACGAACAGCCGCGCCAACTCGGGCTGGTCAGTGAAGAAGTTCAGGCGCAGCGGCCCGGTGACGGGCAACATGTGGGTGACGTTGTCGGCGGAATCGATCATGGCGCGAGAAGAAACGAAATAAAAGTTGAACAAGAGAATAGGTAAAAACAGCCGTCAAGACAAGTTCGGCGCCAGCCAGCGCTCGACATCATCCTTGCTGACGCCGCGGCGCTCGGCCATGTCGGCGACCTGGTCGTCGCCGATCTTGCCGACCACGAAGTACTTGGAATCGGGGTGCGCAAAGTAGAAGCCCGACACCGACGCGCCCGGGAACATCGCGTACGACTCGGTGACCGTCATGCCGATTTCGTCGCATTGCATGACCCTGAAAGCCTCGGCCTTGACCGTGTGTTCCGGGCAGGCCGGATAACCTGCGGCGGGACGGATGCCGACGTATTTTTCCTTGATCAGCTCTTCGGCGCTCAAGGACTCCTGCGACGCGTAGCCCCACAGATCGGTACGCACGCGCTCATGCAGATATTCGGCGAAGGCTTCGGCCAGGCGATCGGCCAGGGCCTTCAGCATGATCGATGAATAGTCGTCGTGCGCTTCTTCAAAACGCTTCTCGTACTTCTCGATGCCGAGACCGGACGTGACCGCAAACATGCCGATATAGTCGGCAATGCCGGACGCCTTCGGCGCGATGAAATCGGCCAGGCACTGGTTAGGACGGGCAACGCCATCAATCACCGGTTTCTCGGTCTGCTGGCGCACGCCGTAGTAAGTCAGCGCCACTTGCGTGCGCGTATCGTCGGTGTAGATCTCGATGTCGTCGTCGTTGACGGTGTTGGCCGGCAGCAGCGAGACGATGCCGTTGGCGGTGAGCCAGCGGCCGTCGATGACTTTCTTCAGCAAGGCCTGGGCTTCTTCGAATACTTTGCTCGCCGCTTCGCCGACCACTTCGTCTTTCAGGATGGCGGGATACGGACCGGCCAGATCCCAGGTCTGGAAGAACGGCCCCCAGTCGATGTATTTCGCCAGCGTCGCCAGGTCGACGTTCTTGAACACGCGGCGGCCGATGAACTTCGGTTTGACCGGTGCAAATTCCAGCTGCATCTTGTTGTCGCGCGCGGCGGCAATCGGGACCAGCGGCACGGCCTTCTTGTTGGCGTGCTGCTCGCGGATGCGTTCGTAATCGGTGGCGATGTCGGCGATGTACTGATCCTTCTGCTCCGGCGTCAGCAGCGATTGCGCCACCGAGACGGCACGCGAGGCATCCGGCACGTAGACCACAGGACCGGAATAATTCGGCGCAATCTTGACCGCGGTATGGGCGCGCGAGGTCGTCGCGCCGCCGATCAGCAGCGGCATCTTGACGCCGCTGAAATAGCTGTCGCGCTGCATTTCCTTGGCGACGTAGGCCATTTCTTCCAGCGACGGCGTGATCAGGCCGGACAGGCCGATGATGTCGGCGTTCTCTTCCTTGGCCTTGGCCAGGATCTGCGAACACGGCACCATCACGCCCATGTTGACGACTTCAAAGTTGTTGCATTGCAGGACCACCGAGACGATGTTCTTGCCGATGTCATGGACGTCGCCCTTGACGGTGGCGATGACGATCTTGCCCTTGGGCTTGGCGACGATGCCGGTTTCCTGCTCGATCAGGCGCTTCTCTTCTTCGATGAAGGGAATCAGATGCGCCACTGCCTGCTTCATCACGCGCGCCGATTTCACCACCTGCGGCAGGAACATCTTGCCCTGGCCGAACAGGTCGCCGACCACGTTCATGCCGTCCATCAGCGGACCTTCGATGACGTGAATCGGGCGGCCGCCGCTCTTCAACAAATTCTGGCGCGCTTCTTCGGTGTCTTCCACGATCCATTGTGTGATGCCGAGCACCAGCGCGTGCGCGAGTCGCTTCTCGACCGGCTCGCTGCGCCATTCCAGCGTGGCTTCTTCCTTCTTGTCGCCGGCCTTCAGGGTCGCGGCGATGTCGATCATGCGCTCGGTGGCGTCCGGACGGCGGTTCAGCACCACGTCTTCGACAGCTTCGCGCAGTTCGGCCGGCAAGTCGTCATAGACGCCGATCATGCCGGCGTTGACGATGCCCATGGTCATGCCGGCCTTGACGGCGTGGTACAGGAACACGGTATGGATCGCTTCGCGCGCCGGGTCGTTGCCGCGGAAGCTGAAGCTGACGTTGGACACGCCGCCGCTGATCTTGGCGTACGGAAGATTTTGGTGGATCCAGCGGGTCGCTTCGATGAAGTCGACGGCGTAGTTGTTGTGCTCTTCGATGCCGGTGGCGACGGCGAAGATGTTCGGATCGAAGATGATGTCTTCCGGCGGAAAGCCGACCTTGTCGACCAGCAGGCGATAGGCGCGCTCGCAGATTTCGATCTTGCGCTCGTAGGTGTCGGCCTGACCAACTTCATCGAAGGCCATGACGATCACGGCGGCGCCGTAGCGGCGGCACAGCTTGGCCTCGTGCAGGAATTTCTCTTCGCCTTCCTTCATCGAAATCGAGTTGACGATGGACTTGCCCTGCACACATTTGAGGCCGGCTTCGATGACCGACCACTTGGACGAGTCGATCATGACCGGCACACGCGCGATGTCGGGCTCGGAAGCGATCAGGTTGAGGAAGCGCGTCATGGCGGCGAGCGAATCGAGCATCGCTTCATCCATGTTGATGTCGATGATCTGGGCGCCGTTTTCAACTTGCTGGCGCGCTACCGCCAGCGCTTCGTCGTACTGCTCGTTGAGGATCAGGCGCGCAAAGGCCTTGGAGCCGGTGACGTTGGTGCGCTCGCCGACGTTCACGTACAGCGACTGGTCGTTGATGATGAAGGGTTCCAGTCCCGACAACAACATCTCGTGCTTGCCTTCCGGGACCTGGCGCGGCGCAATCGTGGCGACTGTGTCGGCGATGGCCTTGATGTGCGCTGGCGTCGTGCCGCAGCAACCGCCGGCGACATTGACGAAGCCGCTTTCAGCAAAATCTTTCAGCAGCGACGAAGTGACGTCAGGCGTCTCGTCGAAGCCGGTGTCGCTCATCGGATTGGGCAAACCCGCGTTCGGGTAAATGCAGACGAAGGTGTCGGCAATTTTGGACAACTCCTCGGCATACGGACGCATCAGCGCAGCGCCCAGCGCGCAGTTCAGACCGACGGTCAGAGGACGCGCATGACGGATGGAATGCCAGAAGGCCGGTACGGTCTGGCCGGACAGGATGCGTCCTGAGGCATCGGTGACGGTGCCGGAAATCATGATCGGCAAACGCTTACCAGACTCTTCGAAGAACACGTCGATCGCAAACAGCGCCGCCTTGCAATTGAGCGTGTCGAAGATGGTTTCCACCAGCAGTACGTCGGCGCCGCCTTCGACCAGCGCGCGCGTCTGTTCCAGATACGAAGCGACCAGTTGATCGAAGGTGACGTTGCGCGCTGCGGGGTCATTGACGTCGGGCGAGATCGATGCGGTCTTCGGCGTCGGGCCGAGCGCGCCGGCGACGAAGCGCGGCTTGTCGGGCGTCGAATACTTGTCGCAGGCCGCGCGCGCAAGCTTGGCCGACTGCACGTTCATCTCGTAGACCAGGTGCGCCATGTGATAGTCGTCCTGCGCCACGCCGGTGGCGCCGAAGGTGTTGGTCTCGACCAGGTCGGCGCCGGCGGCCAGGTATTGCTCGTGGATTTCCTGGATGATGTGCGGCTGGGTCAGGCTCAGCAACTCATTGTTGCCCTTGACGAACAACTCCTTGCCCGGCACGCTGAAGTCCTTGAAGCGCTCGCCGCGATAATCCTCTTCCGTCAGCTTGTACTGCTGGATCATGGTGCCCATGGCGCCGTCCAGAATCAGGATGCGCTGCGACATCAGGTCGCGCAACAACAGTTCGGTTTGGCACGGATCGTTTGGCTTCATGGCGAGAATCTTCATTGTGGAATACTGCAAACCCGAATGCAAAAACCCGGTCACGCAACATGCCGGGTTCATCCAATCGGTTAAGACTTGAAATTATACGTGAAACGCCCCCCAAACCCTTGGCCGACAGCAATGCTTCCCTCGACAGTTTCGTCACCGCCGCCGATCCCCGGCTGATCGAACAGGGCGTGGATGTTGTCGAGATGGAATTATTCGCCATCGCGGCGCCGATCGGTTCCGGGAACGCTTGCGC
>NZ_AJHH01000476.1 GCF_000256565.1 Herbaspirillum lusitanum P6-12
GCCGGTCGCGCTGCAAGCTGCCGGCACCGCGCTGCTGGTCATTGATTTTCAGAATGAATACTTCAGCGGCAAGATGCCGATCCCCGACGGCATGGCTGCGCTGAACAACGCCAAGCGTCTGATTGCCTTCGCCGATCGCCACAACATGCCCGTGTTCCACGTCCAGCACGTAACGCCATCCGGCACGCCGATCTTCGCAGTGGACGGCGATACCGTCGCCATCCACCAGGATATCCAGCCGGCCGCCCACCACCGCGTGGTGCAGAAAAGCTCGGTCAGCGTATTCCCGACCACCGATATCGATGCGCAACTGAAGGCCGCCAGCGTCAAGACGCTGATCATTTCCGGCCTCATGACGCATGCCTGCGTGGCCGGCGCTGCGCGCGACGCAGTTCCTGCCGGTTACGAAGTGATCGTGGCCGCTGACGCCTCGGCCACGCGCGACCTGGATGCACCTGGCGGTGGCGTTATTACGCATGACGTCCTGCATCGCGGCGCGCTGACGACCATCGCCGATACTTTCGGCGACGTGCTCGACACCAGCGCCATTCTCGAACTGCAAGTGCAGTAAATCTCCCACACTGAAAGAATCATCATGAAACATATCGCAAGCGCCTTGCTGTTACTGGCCGCAGCCGGCGCCAGCTTCGCAGGCAACAACACCAAAGCCGGCAAGCCTGTCGCCCAGCCGCTGGTTTCCTTCCCGGCCGCCGATCTGAAGTGGCGTGAACTGCCCGGCACCGGCGGCATCAAGGTAGCCGACGTGCGCGGCAGCATTACCGGCAAGGGCGCTTATGACGCCTTCGTGATTTTCCCGGCTGGCAAGGACAATCCTTATCACCTGCACACGCAGAACCTCCCGACCGTGGTCCTGAAAGGTACGTTCTACGCCGTCATTGACGGCAAGCGCATCGAGTATCCGGCCGGTTCGTTCTATAACCTGCCGGCCAGCATGCCGCATTACAGCGGTTGCGCCAAGGGCGAGGACTGCCTGCTGTTCCAGTATCAGGCCGATCATTTCGACCTGGTGCCGGTCGAGAAAAAGTAATCCCGCTGCATGAATGAAGAAAAGGCTGCACCTTTGCGGGTGCAGCCTTTTTCTCGTCTGAGCGCCTTTCTACACAGGCCAGCGCGGCGTAGCGTAGTAGTCCGCCAGGAAATCAACGAAGGCGCGCACCTTGGGCGAGAGGTGATGGTTTCGCGGATACAGCACATACAAATCGCGCGACTGCAGCCGGTATTCGGGCAGCACTTCGACCAGCTCGCCGCGCTTCAGGTCCTCGTGCACCACGAAAGTGGCCGATGCCGTGATACCCATACCGGCGCGCGCGGCGGCGCAAACGATCAGGCCGGTGTTGGCCTGGACGTTGCCGCTCAGACTGACCAGCTGCTCCCGGCCGTCGGGGCCGGTGAACACGAGTTCGGTGGTTTGCAGCGCGAGCGAATACGCCAGGAAATTGTGTTGCTGCAAATCCTTCGGTTCGCGCGGCGTACCGTGCTTTTCCAGATAGGCGGGCGTTGCCACCAGCGCCATCTCGCTGACCGTCAGCCGCTTGGCCACCAGCGTCGAGTCGGGCAAAGAGCGCGTGATGCGCAAGCCAACGTCGAACTCTTCGCTGATGAGGTCGACAAAGCGGTCGTTGCAAACCACGTCGACTTTCAGTTCGGGATACGCCTGCATGAACTGCGGCAGCCAGTTGGGCATTTCCAGCGTGCCGAACACCATCGGCGCATTGATGCGCAGTACGCCGGCCAATGGGTACGGCCGCGCATGATGATGCGAAACGACGCGTGCAGCGTCTTCCACCTGGTCGATGATGTCGATGCAGCGCTGGTAATAAAGCTGGCCGACCTCAGTCAGCGAAAAGCGCCGTGTGGTGCGGTTGAGCAACTGCGCGCCGAGCAACTCCTCAAGCTGGCGCACCTGGCGCGACACCACCGTGTGCGAAATGTCGAGCGCGTCGGCGGCGGCCGAGAACCCGCCGCTTTCCACCACGCGCCTGAAAATGCGCATTGCCGCCAATTGATCCATTGTCTCTCCGCAGAAACTGCGTTATCGGAACGTGCCGTCCGACAGTGCAAAGCCTTTGAGGAATTCGGCCACCGGCAAACGCTTTGCAC
>NZ_AJHH01000477.1 GCF_000256565.1 Herbaspirillum lusitanum P6-12
CGCGCGCGCCGCGAATTTCTGCACCGGCATCAGGAAGGGCATGCGGTAGTGATTGATCTGCGTCATCGGGGTGTCGATGTACCCGGGCGCAATCGTCACCACCTTGATGCCGCTGGCGCGCAGTTCGATGCGCAGCGATTCGCAATAGCTGATGACCGCCGCTTTCGATGCACTATACGCCTCGGCGCCGGGCAGACCGCGGATACCTGCCACGCTGCCGATGCCGACCAGGCGGCAGTCCTGCCGCCGTGGCTGAGTCTTCATGGCGGCGATGAACGGATGGAAAGTGGCGACCGTGGCCGTCACGTTGGTGGCAATGATGCGTTCGAACACCGGGATGTCTTCGGCGAATTCGGTCAGCGTGCCTTGCGAAATGCCGGCGTTGGCGATCACCACGTCAATGCCGCCGGCAGTGGAAACCGGGTGCAG
>NZ_AJHH01000478.1 GCF_000256565.1 Herbaspirillum lusitanum P6-12
CGAATTCGGCCACCGGCAAACGCTTTGCACCCGGCTTTTGTAATTCCGTCACGTGCAGCATACCCTCGCCGCACGCCACCTTGACACCGTCATGCGCATTGGCGGCGAGGACGCTGCCGGGTGCAGCGCCGGTCTTTTCAGCCAGCGCCTGCGCCTGCCACAGCTTGACGGTGACGTCGCCCGAAGGCGTCGCAAACTGCGCCGAGCCGACCGGGAAAGGATTGAAGGCGCGGATCTTGCGCGCCAGCACGGCGGCAGGCTGCGTGAAGTCCAGCGCAGCTTCTTCCTTGGCGACCTTGGCGGCGTAGTTGGCGCCTTCGTCCGGTTGCGGCGTGGCCGGCAATGCGCCCTGCTCCAGCTTGCGCACCGCCTCGACGATCATCTTGCCGCCCAGCGCAGCCAGCTTGTCGTGCAGGCTGGCGGTGGTGTCGTCGGCAGCGATGGGCAGCGACTCGACCAGCAGCATCGGGCCGGTGTCGAGTCCCTCTTCCATCTGCATGATGGTGATGCCGGTTTCGCTGTCGCCGGCTTCGATGGCGCGATGGATGGGGGCGGCGCCACGCCAGCGCGGCAACAGCGAGCCGTGGATGTTGATGCAGCCGTAACGCGGAATGTCGAGCACGCTGCGCGGCAGGATCAGGCCGTAGGCGGCGACGATCATGAGGTCGTGCGGCGTGTTGCGCAGCAATTCGTGCGCCTCGCGTGCGACGTCCGGATATTTTCCGTCCAGGCGCAGCGACACCGGCTGCGCCACCGGCGTGCCGTGCGCCAGCGCACATTGCTTCACCGGCGAAGCATGCAACTGCATGCCGCGGCCCGCAGGGCGATCGGGCTGAGTCAGCACCAGCGTGACGTCATGGCCTGCGGCATACAGCGCTTCCAGCGCGACGGCGGCGAATTCGGGGGTTCCGGCGTAGATGATTTTCATGGTCTTGCTCGTTCAGAGATGTCGTTTCTTGTGCGGCGCTTTCGAAAACGCGAAGTCGTACACGCTGTTGGGCAACAGGCGCAGCAGTTTGGCAACCACGCCCATTTGCCACGGGATCACGCGATAGCTGTCGCCGGCGGCGATGGCGGTCAACGCGCGCGCCGCGAATTTCTGCACCCCGG
>NZ_AJHH01000479.1 GCF_000256565.1 Herbaspirillum lusitanum P6-12
GCGCGCGCGCGCGCGCGCGCGCGCGCGCGCGGTGATTGCAAGATAGCCGTGCTCAGCGAGGAAGCGGGCATAGCGCGCGTAGTAGGTTGCCTTCACCCCCGTGGCGCAGTTGATGATCGCGACGCGTCCGGGCAGCGGCGCGTCCCCGGTATAGAACAGCGTCGCGCCGAGCAGGTAGCCGTCGGTCGCTTCGATCTGGATGGGCGATTCAATGCGCATGGAGGTAATGGATGACGGAATCGGGTCGTAAATCACGAAATTGTTGTGGCGCCCTTATTGTAGGAAGCGTTTCGTGTTCGCATAAGCTATGCTGTCTTCATCAATTTGTTGAACTTAACTCACCAATATGAGCCTCGACGCCAATTCCCTCATCATCTTTTGCCACGTCGCCAAGGCCGGCAGCCTGAGCAAGGCCGCCAAGGCGCTGAGTCTGTCCCGTTCCGCGCTGAGCCACCGCATCAAGGCGATCGAAGGGAGACTGGGCTGCCAGTTGCTGATGCGCACCACGCGCCGGGTCGGCTTGACCGAAGCCGGCTACCGGCTGGCCGAACACGCAGACCGCATGGCCGACATCCTCAAGGACGCCAACATGCTGGCGCACGGCCTTAACGAAGACACTGCCGGACTGGTGCGGATTTCGGCGCCGCTGACTTTGGGTTCGGTATGGCTCAAGCCGCTGCTGATGTCCTACATGCAGGCCAATCCGCGCGTGCAGGTGGACTTGCGTTTCAGCGAGCAGGCGGTTGATATCACCAGCGATCCGGTGGACCTGGCGATTCGCGTGGCGTCGACGTTGCCTGACGACGTGGTGGCGAAGAAATTGTTCGGCATTTCGTGGCGGCTGTGCGCTAGTCCCGACCTTGCCGGTCGTTACGCCGCCGAGCTCGCGGCCGGCAACCTGGCGGCACTGCCGCTGGCGGGCTTCTCGCGCAGCCGGCAGTTCACGCAGCCGCTGATCTCGCGCGGCGGCGTCGCCATGCCGCTGGCGAAAGAGACGGTGCTGCTGTCGAACGATCTCGACGTGGTGCGCGAAGCGGCTCGCTGTGCGTGGCGGTGATGCCCGATTACTTCGTCACCGAAGACCTTGCGTCGGGACGGTTGGTGAATCTGCTGCCGGAGGCGCAGGTGGAAGTCGGCATCGGCGACCACGTGTATGCCTTGCATTTGCCGGGACGCCTGTTGCCGGCGCGCGTGCGCAGCCTGATCACGTTCCTGGCGCAGGAAGGCGTGAAGCCATAGTTCGTCCTGGATTGTTGAGATTTTATGGACATGGGATGAAGGAAATATTTTTGCACACGACCTCTTCCCAAGCGCGAAACAGTTGACGTAGAATCGTCAACGGACCTCCTGGGTCCAACGTCGCTCGGACGGTTCCGGGCGCTCACGTGAAAGTACAACATGACTCAATCCCGCAGTCCGCGCAGCTTTGCGCGCATCGATCGTCTTCCCCCCTACGTTTTCAATATCACCGCCGAGCTCAAGATGGCTGCGCGCCGCCGTGGCGAGGACATCATCGACATGTCGATGGGAAACCCCGACGGCGCCACGCCGCCGCACATCGTCGAGAAGCTGGTCGAGGTGGCGCAGCGCCCCGACACGCACGGCTATTCCGCCTCGAAAGGCATTCCGCGTCTGCGCCGCGCCATCGCGCACTGGTACAAGAGCCGCTACGACGTCGAGTTCAACCCGGACAGTGAAGCGATCGTCACGATCGGCTCCAAGGAAGGCCTGGCGCATCTGATGCTGGCGACTCTGGACAAGGGCGACACCGTGCTGGTGCCGAACCCGAGTTACCCGATTCATATCTACGGCGCGGTGATTGCCGGCGCCGACATCCGCTCGGTGCGCATGAGCCCGGACGTGGACTTCTTTTCCGAGCTGGAGCGCGCGATCCGCGAGAGCTATCCCAAGCCGAAGATGATGGTGCTGGGCTTCCCCTCGAATCCGACCGCGCAATGCGTGGAGTTGGAATTCTTCGAGCGCGTGATCAAGCTGGCGCGCGAGCACAACATCCTGGTGGTGCATGACCTGGCCTACGCCGACATTACCTTCGACGGCTGGAAGGCGCCCTCCATCATGCAGGTCGAAGGCGCACGCGAAGTCGCGGTGGAATTTTTCACGCTGTCCAAGAGCTACAACATGGCTGGCTGGCGCATCGGTTTCATGGTCGGCAACAAGGAACTGGTGGCGGCGCTGGCGCGCATCAAGAGTTACCATGACTACGGCAGTTTCACGCCGGTGCAGGTGGCGGCGATTGCTGCGCTGGAAGGCGACCAATCCTGCGTGGAAGAAATCCGCGCCAATTACGAAAGCCGTCGCAACGTGCTTGTCAAAGGCTTGCATGAAGCCGGTTGGATGGTTGATGTGCCGAAGGCGTCCATGTACATCTGGGCGCGCATTCCCGAGGCCTACCGCCATCTCGGCTCGCTGGAATTTGCGCGTCAGTTGCTGGAAAAGGCCAAGGTCTGCGTCTCGCCCGGCATCGGCTTCGGCGAATACGGCGATGAATACGTGCGCTTCGCGCTGATCGAAAATGAAGCGCGCATCCGCCAGGCGATCCGCGGCATCAAGGCCATGCTGCGCGGTGAAAAGGAAGCCCCGTCGAAAGACAAGGCCGTCCGCAAAGCTTAAACCTGTGTGAGCAGCGGTCCGAGCGCGCCGAGGGTGACGACGATCAGTCCGAGGATCAGGTTGATGCCGACGATGCGCCGGATCTGTCCGAGTGCGGCCCCGCCGGCAGCCCAGTCTTCAGCGGCCACGGCGCGCTTGAGGCGCTTGTAGGGTGCGAAGAAGAGATGCGCAAAGATCAGCATCATCAGGATGCCGAGCCCGGCCATGCCGGAGATGTATACCGGCGGCTTGCCCATCTGCGCCATCATGGGCAGGCCGCTGGCGAGGATCAGCGCGATCGCCAGCCACACCCACGTGAAGAACTTGCCGAACACGCCGTTCCACAACGCCAGTCGCGCGGGCGGTTGCAACACGGCGGCCGCAACCGGACGCAGGCACAGGTAGGCGAAGAACATGCCGCCGACCCAGACGGTGAAACCGAGAATATGCAAATATTTGGCGAAGAGCATCATGGCAAAAGTGATCCATATGTGGTGAACCCGGCAATGGACTGCAGGCAGTCCGGCGAAAGCGGATTGTCGCATGCCCGGCGCAAGTACAGGTCGACGCCATTCGCATTGCCCCAGATCAGAAAAATATCCCAGTGAAGACCGACCCATGATTACCTTGAGCGCCTTGCACATCTATCCCATCAAATCCTGCCGCGGCATCAGCTTGCCGCAAGCCGCCGTCGGCGAGTTTGGCCTGAATCTGGATCGGAGCTGGATGCTGGTCGACAGTGACGGACATTTCCTGTCGCAACGCGAACATGGACGCATGGCGACGATCTCGACAGCGTTGGAACACGATACGCCTGCGTTGCTGACCGTGCGTGCGCCGGGTATGGCCGACCTTCATTTGCCGTCGCGCATTGAGGACGGCGCCGGCAGATTGGCGGTGACGATCTGGGATGACGGCGTCGAAGCGCTTGACTGCGGCGCGCCGCTGCCCATCGCTGGTTTTCGGATTACCTGCAGGCCGAGGTGCGGCTGGTGCGTTTCGATCCGCAGGCCCGGCGCATCTGCAGTCCGCGCTGGACCGGCGACCTCATGGCGACGACGCAATTTTCCGACGGTTTTCCCATCCTGGTGGTGGGCGAAGCATCGCTGCAAGACCTGAACCGGCGCCTGCAAAAGAAGGGCGCGCCGGCGTTGCCGATGGATCGCTTCCGGCCCAACCTGGTGTTGTCCGGGCTGGAAGCCTACGAAGAGGATTATCTCGATACGCTGAGCTTCGGTCCGGCCGGCAGGGAAGTCGTGCTCAGGCTGGTCAAGCCGTGTGCGCGCTGCCCGGTGCCCGGCATCGATCAGCAGACCGGCCTGCGCGACGCCGACTGGCCTGATGAGCCGCTCGACACGATGGCCGTTTACCGCGCCAACGAGCGCGTCGGCGGCGGCCTGACGTTCGGTCAGAACGCGATCGTGGTGCAGGGCTGGGGCAATCTGCTCGCGGTCGGACAGGACGTCGCGGGAGAATTGGCTTTTTGAACCCGGCCTTCTGATCCTTGGATATTCCGCTGCAGCATTGGCAGCAATTTCCTCACGACCGCGTTCTTTTATTTGTCATACTCGGCAGCCGTTGTTTGAGGTACATTCCCTCGGGGAGGCATAAAACTTGCGATATCCGTTCAGGTTATCGATGTCTTTCATGCAAGCGACTTGTTGAGAATCTGGGGAAACGAACGAATGAAGCTGCTGGGTTTTTTGAAACTGCTGTGCTTCGGCGCGGCAGCGTTGTTGTCCGTGGCTGCAACGGCCGAAGACCGGACGGTATTGATAGGTTACGCGGCGCCGTTGACCGGCGCATCCGGTTCCATTGGCGCCAGTCTGGTGCAGGCGGCGGAAATCGCAGTGGAGGATGCCAACCGGCAAGGCCTCCACATCAACGGCGACAAGCTGGTGTTCAAGCTGCTGGTGCAGGACGACCGCTCCGATATGCGCACCGGTTTGCTGGTGGCGGACTACCTGGTCAAGAGCGGTGTCGTCGGCGTGATCGGTCACTGGAACTCGGGCGTCGGCATCCCGGCTTCGCGCATCTACAACAAGGCCGAGGTGGTGCAGATCGCGCAGGCGACCACTTCGCATGCCTACACCCAGCAATCCTTCCCGACCGCTTTTCGTATCGTTCCGCATGACGACGAGAACGCCTATTACACCGCCGAATACGTGGTGCGCCAACTGAAGGCGCAGCGCATCGCCATCATCGACGACCAGACCCCGTTCGGCAACGGCTACGCCAGGCAGTTCGCGCAGTCGGTCGAATCATTCAAGGGCAATATAGTCAGTCAATACGGCATCAGCAGTCGCACCTCGGATTTCAACGCGGTGCTCAAGAACATCCGGCAACAGAATCCCGATGCCGTCTTTTTCGGTGGTCTCGATGCACAGGCCGGGCAACTGGCGCGCGAGTTGCGCCGCTTCGGCATCGAGGCGCCGCTGATCGGCGTCGGCGGCACGGTGGGGCCGCAGTTCCTGAAGGCCGCAGGTGAGGCCGGCAACGGCACCATCGCGCTGGAGCCGGGTCCCGCGTCCTACAAGGGAGCGCAATGGCAACAGTTCGACAAGGCCTACAAGAGCCGTCACGGCGACGACATGGGCTTGTATGCGCCGTTTTCCTATGATGCAGTGCAGGTGTTGGTGGCGGCAATACGGCAAGCCAACTCGCTCGAACGGCACCGGATAGTGGCAGCGATGCATCAGGTCAGGCACAATGGCCTGACCGGGCCGGTGGCGTTCGACGAGGAGGGCAATCTTGCCAATCCTGTGTTCACCATTTACCAGGTCCGCAACCAGAAATGGACGCCGCTGAAAACAATCGGCGGCAAGAAGTAAACTACCCGCGGAACAATCAACGCATTCAAACCAATCAACTGCCCAGGACTACATGCCCGTCATCCGCATCATTACCGCCGTCAGCTTCAACAAGCAAGGCCACGTGCAATACGTGCGCTGGGGGCTGGCGGACACCGACACCAATCGCTGGACCAGCACACCGAGCGAAAGCCATATCATCCACGTCCTGGAAGCGCTCAAATACGGCGAAGAAGTGTGGACGATTTTCCCCGAAGGCGAACAGGTCGTGGCGGGGCCGCGCGTTCATGCAGTGAAACTCAAGCCGGGATTGAAGACGATTGCCATCCTGCCTGCGGAAGGCGAGGAGACGGGATCGCGGCATACACTGGAGCGCTTGCCGGTGTTCTGATGTGATGCAGTAGGGATTGGTGCGGAAGGGGGAGCGGTGAAACCTGGCGGTGAATAATCAATGAAGACTTCATCCCCGGCAAGTCCGTGTCCTGCGTCCGGGGATGATGTACAGATGACGGCGCTTGCTTATTTCTTCGGACGGCCGACCTTCAATGGCGTCAAGCCTGCCAGCAGCGTCTTCAGCTTGCCGGTTTCCAGGTTCTTGATCAGCGACACGCCGATGCGCAGCAGATCGCTTTTCTTGATTTCAAATCCAGCCTTGAGGCAGGCTTTCTTGACCTGGCCCAGGACTTCGTATTCGGTTTCCGGCATGGTGAAACTGTCACGCACTTGCTTGACTTTCTTGAGCTTCAATTCGGCCTTCTTTTCGATCTTGGCGACGGCTTTGGCAATCGGCTTCGTGACCGGTTTCACGGTGGTCTTGGCGATCGGCGCCAGCGGCTTCTTCAGTGCCGGTACAACGGCCTTGACGACCGGCTTCTTGGCGGGGACGGTCTTGGCGGCGACTGCCGGCTTGGCTGCGATCTTCTTTACTGCGGGCTTCTTTGCAGCATGAGTCTTCACTGCTGCTTTGACTGCCGGCTTGATTGCTGACTTTGCTGCAGGCTTTGTTGCTGTTGCACGAACAGCTGTTTTTGCCTGAGGTTTTTGTGTTGCCATGGTCGCTCCCTTGAAAAATAATATAAACAATATATATTTTTTTGCCGCATTCGGCAATCGCAAACGCAATACCTGCCTGATTTCAGCATCTTTTACCGATTTTTCTTTCAAATGAAAGCAATGTAATCGTTGCCATCGTCATTTGAATGTGCGTTGCATCACGATGCCCCTGCCGCCGATATCCAGTCGTGTACCTGCCGTGCTACCCATTCCGGCTCATCCAGTGTCAGGTCATGTCCCGCGTTCTCATGCGCGCGCAGCGGCGCCTGCCATTGCTGTGCAAGCGTTATGGAACAATGCGGGTTGACCAGCCGGTCGCCCATCCCGCACAACACCAGCAAGTCTGCACCCGGTGGTTGCCGCGGCGCTTCATAACGCATCGCCGCCGACAATTGACGCAAGGCGTTGGCGCGCGTCACCGGCCGTTCACGCAGATAGCGCATCCATTCGCTAAGCAGTCGCGCCGGCGGATGGCGATTGCTGGTCAGCCGCAGGATGGTGCGTTCGCGCCAGGCGTCGTCGTCCTTGCCGATGGCCAGCCGCAGCAAGGTCGCATAATTGCGCGGCCGCAGGCGCTGATGGAACGGACTGAAAGGGCGAAGGCTGGTATTGATCAGCACCGCCTTGTCGACCTCGCTGGGATGCCGCGTCGCCCAGTCGCAGGCGACCATGGCGCCGAGCGATAGCGCCAGCAGGTTATAGGGCGGCGCGATGCCGCGCTCCTGTAACTGGCGGCGGCAGGCTTCGCTCATGTCGTGCACATAGTCCGGACTGCGCTGACGGTGCAGGCTGCCGTTGCCGGGCAGATCAAGCATGACAATCCCGGCGGCCGGAAAATGCGCCGCCAACACCTGCGGAAATTCGCCCCAATGCCGGGTCTCGCGCATGAGGCCGCGCAACAGGATCCACGGCCTCATGCCGGCGTCACCATGACCGGGGTGCTGCCGTCTTCGCTGGGCAGCCAATGCTGATGCGCGCAAGCGGCGCGCGTGAGGAAATCGAACCACACCAGATGACTGCGCAGTACGCGTTGGAGGCGATGTGGTTTGTTGGGATTGAACATGCCGGCGCGCGAGAACAACTGGCGCGGGTTCTTCTTCACCCAGCGCCACGAACCCATCTCCAGCGTCAGCGGCAGAAACACGTGATCGGTCTCCGCCGCAGTCTGCAGATACAGGTAATCCCACAAATCGCCATGCGTCAGGTATTGCATGCTCTGCGGTTCGAACAGGTAATTGTGGTCGGCGTAGGTCTGACTGAACAAGTCCTGAAGCGCCTGGATTTGCGGCATGTGGCGTATCGGTTGCGAACTGTGCGCGAACGGAAACCAGATGCGGTCCTGCAGGCCGAAACCCGAATGGCAATCGAGCGCGACACTGAATTTGCGGCTGCTCAGTTCGTGCCGCACGACATCGCACAGTGCCTGCGCTTCGGCCTGCATCGGTGCGTCGGCCGGGCCGCGATACCAGGGCAGGCGGGCGCTGAAGCGCTGGCCGCCGAGCATGAAGGGGACTTTTTCCAGCGAATCGACCGGCGCGTTGCGCATCAGGTCGATACCGTTGGCGTTGCAACGGGTGTTGTTCCACATGCCGGCCGGATTGACCAGCGGCATGAAGATCAACCGTACCGATTCGAGTTGATGATGCAGCACCTTGTCCCACTTGAGGCGGCCCAGCAGGCTGCGCAGGAAGGCTAGCAAAATGCGCGTGCCGATGCGTTCCAGCCCATGTACGCCGCCGAAAAATCCGACCGCCGGCGCTTGCGGATCGGTGCTGCCGATGCTGAGCACGTACACCGGAAAGTGACACCCACGGAATTCGACGTTGCAGGCGGAGCGCGCTTCCAGCAGCGGCGCGCCAGCCTGGATGATGCGTTCCAGTTCGATCAGTTCAGGTAGCTTCGAATCCATGCGGCTGCCGGCTCCTTGGGCGCAACGTCATTGTGGGGCAGTAGGGACTGCTGTCCTCCCCCATTCTTGCACACAATTGCGGCAGCAAAATGACAAGCGTGTTTCAAGCGTGTGAACTGCGGGCGTCGCCGCAAAAAAGGAGCCTGTCGTCGCCATCGTTGAGATGACGAGGACAGGCCAAGAGGGGAAGGTGAATGAAAAAACGACTGCGAATTACAGGAGACTACGGCGCTACGGGAAATCCCTGCCTGGGCCTGCTGGCGCCGGCTCAGGCAATCTTGGCCAGCTGGACCGGCGGCTGCGCGATACTCTTTTCTTCTTCGGCGGCGTGGACCTCATGCAGGTATTCGCTGAATTCCTTGCCGACTTCGGCGTGCTTGGCGCCCATCGCCACCGTGGCCTTGAGGTAGCCCAGCTTGGAGCCGCAGTCGTAGCGCTGGCCTTCGTAACGATAGGCGAGGATGGTTTCGTCGCGCATCAGGTCGGCGATGCCGTCGGTCAGCTGGATCTCGCCGCCGGCGCCTTTGCCGATGTTTTCCAGGCGTTCGAAGATACCCGGGGTCAGCACATAGCGGCCGACCACGGCGAGCGTGGAGGGCGCGACGTCCGGCGCAGGCTTCTCAACGATGCCGCTGATGACGTCGAGGCGATCGCTGTGCGCGCTGCCGGGACCGGTGCTGACGATGCCGTATTGCCTGGTGTCGCTGCGCGGTACGTCCTGCACGGCGAGCAGGCTTTTTTGCTCGGTCTCGAACACGTCCAGCATCTGCGCCAGCACATTCTTGCCGCCTTCCGGTGCGTCCATGAAATCGTCCGCCAGCACGACGGCGAACGGTTCATCGCCGACCAGCGGTTTGGCGCACAGCACGGCATGGCCCAGACCCAGCGGCGCCGACTGGCGGATGTAGACGCAATTGACATGCTTGGGAATGACGTTGCGCGCAAATTCCAGCAGCTTGGTTTTGCCGGCGGCTTCGAGTTCGGTTTCCAACTCATATGCCGTATCGAAATGGTCTTCGATTGCACGCTTGTTGCGGCCTGTGATGAAGATCATTTCGGTAATGCCAGCTGCAACGGCTTCTTCAACCGCGTACTGGATCAGCGGCTTGTCGACGATCGGCAGCATTTCCTTTGGCTGCGCTTTGGTGGCAGGCAAAAAGCGGCTGCCGAGGCCCGCAACGGGGAAGACGGCTTTAGTGATTTTTTTCATGATGTTCCTTGATGATTGAACGAAGGAGGAATATGGACAGGCCCAGGTGAGAAAAACCGGCGGCCAAGGCGGTTGTTGATGTACGTTCGGACCCTGCGAAGCTGATGCACGGTGTTCCCCCGTTAATTAGTCGACGCCAGCATAAAAAATTCGACCGGTGTTTGGCTATAGGAAACATTCCTTTTGATTTGTAGGAATTCGAGAATGCAGGACAAGCCGAGCGACCCCTGAACGTGTGTGCTTGCCGCTTGTCCTACAAGGGAATTGGCCGCTGTCCGATATTGCAGTTTCAGTTCGGCAAATAAGATTCTGTCAACCGCTTGCGCCTCCACGGTGACTTCATATGACTTCATGTGTTGCGTTGGGGTTGCAGTGGGGGTTTCAAGAAAAATAACTTTGAAAGGGAACATCATGTCTCATGGAATTATTGTCTGGCTGATCATCGGCGCAGTCGCAGGCTGGCTCGCCGGCGTACTCGTCAAGGGCGGCGGCTTCGGCTTGCTGGTGGATATTCTGGTAGGTATTGTCGGCGCCTTCATCGGCGGCTGGCTGGCCGGTTTGCTGGGCATCGGCGTGGGCGGCGGCATCGCTGCGTCGATCGTTACCGCTACTATCGGCGCGGTCGTCCTTCTGCTGATCCTGAGGCTCATCCGACGCGCTTAGCCGGGCTTGGCGCCGCCGTCGGCGCGACCTGTTGGCGTACGGAAAAATAGAGTACAAAGAAAGAGTACAAAGAAGACTGCGGACGTTGTCACTCATGTATCGTTCGCAGTCGATATCTCGTGTACAGTCAAAACGTGCAGAAGATTCCTTCATTGCGGGAGTGAAGATCATGCAGACTACAGAAACCAACGACAGAATCATTTCCATCCATTCATCAGGCGTCGCGTCAGGCAGCCCGGTGAAGCCCACGCGTACGTTTTCCAGTGTGTCGCAGCCTTACCAGCCCAGCCAGCCGCATGTACTGACTGAGGATGTCAAAGCGCAACTTGCCCAAGCCAATCAGCGCCGCCGCGAAAATCTTTATCCGCGGCTGGCGCAGGCCTTGGCGACCGTGGAGCAGAGCAGCATCACGCGCAGTTATTCGGAAGAGCGCGCGATGTCCCTGCAAGAACTTGCAGCGGCCAACAAGGCGCGCCGCAGCAAGCTGCGCGAAGCGGGTTATTCCCTGCCCATGATCAGCATGGCGTAACGCCTCTGACGGCCGGGACGATCCGGCTGTTTATCCGGATCGTCTCGTCGCAACATCTTTCGTCGCAACATTTTTCTTCGCAACATTTTTCTTCGCCACTTCAGCGAGTGTGCAAGTGCGCACGCGATCAGCTGCTGTCGGCGCTACAATGGCGGGTCAGAGGATTCACGCCGCATGGCGGTTCGGCCGCAGCAGTGCCTGCGGTTTTAACGCCGCGCGGTACGGCAATTCCTCCCTTGAGATTCATTCCCTATTCCGAGAAACGATACGACATGAGCAGCATCAGTCCACTGGCCGGTCAACGCGCCGCTACTTCTTCCCTGGTCGACGTGCCGGGGCTGGTGACCAGCTATTACAGTCTGCGTCCCGACGCGGGCATTGCGCCGCATCAGGTTGCGTTCGGCACCTCGGGGCATCGCGGCAGTTCGCTCAATTACAGTTTCAACGAATGGCATGTCCTGGCGATCACGCAAGCGATCTGTGACTATCGTGCCGAGAGCAGCATCAGCGCTCCGCTCTTCATCGGCATCGATACGCATGCGTTATCGGCGCCGGCCTTCGCCAGCGCGCTCGAAGTGCTTGCCGCCAATGGCGTGCAGACCATGGTGTCGCGCGGAACGCCATACACGCCCACACCGGCGATATCGCACGCCATCCTCATGCATAACCGCATGCATCCCCTGGCGCAGGCCGACGGCATCGTCATAACCCCTTCGCACAATCCTCCCGATAACGGCGGCTTCAAGTACAACACGCCCAACGGCGGTCCGGCCGACACCAATGTCACCAACTGGATCGAGAAGCGCGCCAACGTGTATCTTCAGAACGCAGTGCGCGACGTCAAGCGCATTCCTTACGATCGTGCCGTGCGCGCCGCCAGCACGCATCAGTACGATTACCTGGAAACGTACATCAACGATTTGCCCGGCATCATCGACCTCAACGCGATCCGCGACGCCGGCATCAGTATCGGCGTTGATCCGTTGGGCGGCGCCGGCGTGCATTACTGGGGCGCCATCGCTGATCGCTACGACCTCAAACTGACCGTCGTGAACAAGGAAGTGGATCCGACTTTCCGCTTCGTGCCGATGGACTGGGACGCGCAGATCCGCATGGATCCATCGTCGCAATACGCAATGCGCGAACTGATTTCGCTGAAGGACAAATTCGATATCGCCTTCGCCTGCGACACCGATCATGATCGCCACGGGATCGTCACCAAGAGCGTCGGCCTGATGCCGTCCAATCATTACCTGTCGGCCGCCGTGTCTTATCTGTTCCGGCATCGCCCGGAATGGCGCGCCGACACCGGCGTCGGCAAAACGCTGGTCAGCAGCCAGATGATTGATCGGGTCGCCGCGCAGTTGCATCGGCCATTGCAGGAAATGCCGATCGGCTTCAAATGGTTTGTCGACGGGCTGCAAGATGGCAGTCTCGGCTTCGGTTGCGAAGAGAGCGCAGGCGCCTCATTCCTGCGTTTCGACGGCACGCCGTGGAGCACCGACAAGGACGGCATCACCGCCGCTTTGCTGGCTGCCGAAATGACCGCGCGCACCGGCCGCGACCCGGGCGAAATCTATCAGGATCTGACCGACCAGCTGGGCTTGCCTTGCAACGGCCGCATCGAGGCGGCCGCCACGCCGGAGCAGAAAAAACTGTTGTCGAAACTGTCGGCAGAAAATGTACGTTCCACCCAACTGGCCGGCGAAGAAATCCGCCAGATCCTGACCACCGCGCCGGCCAACGACAAGGCCTTCGGCGGCGTCAAGATCGTCAGCGACAACGGCTGGTTCGCGGCACGTCCTTCCGGCACGGAGAGCATCTACAAGATCTACGCCGAAAGCTTCCGCGACGAGACGCATCTCGAGAGCATCTTTGCCGAAGCCCAGGAAATCGTCAGCGCCGCGCTCGCGGCCGGTTAACTCCGTTTTTTTGCGGCCTGTGGCGTTTGCGCTGCATGCCGCTTTTTATTTCCACTTTGCATTTCTGCTGATCCTCCTACAGGGGAATAAGTGGCTGTCCTGCTGGCAAGCGGCGCAGTGGTGCTTAAAATGAACTGTCCGACATCTCATGTTCAAGGAGTTCATCATGCCCAGAGGCGATAAATCTTCCTATACCGACAAGCAGAAACGTCAGGCAGCGCATATCGAAGCCGGCTATGAAAAGCGCGGCGTAGGCCACAAAGAGGCCGAACGTCGTGCATGGGCGACCGAAAACAAAGTCTCCGGCGGCGGCCGCAAGTCCGGCTCTGCGCGCAAGCATTAGGCACCGGTGACATGTTTGCCGAAAGCATGATCCTGCATGCCCTCATTGAAAGCCAGGCACATAGCACGCCTGGAACACCGGCAAATCAATCAGGCAAGGAGAGCAGTATGACCGCCACGACCGATGACAAGACGTCAATGCAGCAAAGCCAGCGGCAGGGGCAAAGCCAAAGTCAAAGTCAAAATCCGGAACAAGCTCAACCGCCGGCACGCTCCAATTTTGTAGACCCGCTCGGTCGTCCGATGTATCAAGGTACCCCGCGCTTCACCGATCAACAGGCCGGCGGCGACCTGACCGGCGATGAATCGGATGCGCGCGATGACAACTATGTCGAAACCGGTACCGGGCAAAATGCCCGAGACGTTTCAGCGCATGCCAGCGAGTTGCCTGCGGCGTCGGCGGAACTGCTGCGTTTTGTCGCAGTTGCGCCCGTGGTTGCCGGCGCGGTTTCTGATTCCGAGACGCCGCCCCAAGCCGTTGCCCAGGTCGAACCCGACGGCACCGAGGACCCGGGCTCCAATGCCGACGATGGACTGCTGCCGCGCAAGCAGGACGGCACCGCTTCGGAGCAGCACTGAGGCGTCAAATTTTCATGGTTCATGCACCTTCGCCGTAGCTGATTTTTTCTGCGGCTGATCCTGCGTCATGTATCGGCGCGCTTGCGGCAGCTGACCTTCCTGGAAGTCAGCTGCCGCTGTCACATGCTCATTCACATGCTCATTCACATGCCACGACCGGAGAGCGCACATCGACATCCCTACCGTCTACTTCCTGATCGCCGGCATCCTGCTGATGTTCATGGTATTCCTCGAGCCGGTGCTCGAGCGCCTGCCGTTCAACGCCGCCATGCTGTACCTGCCGATCGGCTGGCTGCTCGGTCCCTCCGGCGTCGGGCTGATCCGTATCGATCTTGAGTCGCACGCCGATGCGTTGACCGTGATCACGCGCGTGGCCTTGCTGCTGTCGCTATTTACCGTCGGCCTCAAACTGCGCGTGGCGTTCCGTGGCGAGGGCAGCCGCTTGTGGTGGCTGCCGTTGCGCCTGGGCGTGGTGTCCATGCTGATCACGGTGCCATTGCTGGCGATCTGCCTCGCTTTCCTGTTCGGGTTGCAGTTTGCGGTTGCCATGTTGCTGGCCGCGATTTTGGCGCCGACCGATCCGGTGCTGGCTTCCGACGTGCAGATCCAGAACGTCGATGACCCGGACCAACTCAGATTCGGTCTGAGCGGCGAGGGCGGTCTCAATGACGGCAGCGCTTATCCGTTCGTGCTGCTGGCATTGATGCTGCTGGGCGTTACCGATGACATCGCTCAGGTGGATCACTTCGGCTGGTTCGTCGCCTGGGGCGTGATTGCCGGCATCGGCTGCGGTGCGTTGGCAGGCTGGGCCTTGTCGCGCACGGTGCTATTTGCTCGCCAGCGTTTCGGCCTCGCGCTCGGCATGGAAGAATTCATGGCGATCGGCGTCATCATGCTGTCGTATGGCGTGGCCGAGCTGATCCATGGCATCGGCTTCCTGGCGGTGTTCGCCGCCGGTCTTGCGATGCGCCAGGTGGAGTCCGCCCGCAGCGGGGACAAGCCGGCCGGCGAATTGATCGCTGCCGCGCAAGACAGCGGCAAGAACGCCGCCGTACATCCGGAACAGGCGCCGGTTTACCTGACCGAAACCGTGCTCGGCTTTAATCAGCAGCTGGAGCATTTCGCCGAGTTTTTCATGGTGCTGCTGATCGGCATCCTTTTGTCCGAATATGGATTATCACGCGAGGGCGTCTTGATTGCGGCGCTGCTGTTTTTTATCGTGCGGCCGATTGCGGTGGCGCTTGGGCTGCTCGGCTCCGGCACCGAGATCTCGCATCGCTGGCTGATCGCCTGGTTTGGCATTCGCGGCGTCGGCTCGCTCTACTACCTGTGCTTCGTGCTGCAATTTTGGCATGACAAGCTCGCGGCACGCATCGCACAGGATGTGCTGACGGTGCTGGCCCTGTCCATCCTGTTGCACGGCATTTCATCGACGCCATTGATGCATCTGTACTGGCGCAAGCGCGTGGCGGCGAAAGGATGACGCATCGCCGACCTTCGCTGCTTGCGGCTGCGCCGGCGTAAGAGTTGCGGAAGCCCGAAAAAGTGTTTGTCCTATACGCAGCGCCCGCGCCAGCGGGTAGCCTGTTGCTGTGACGTTGGTGGCCGGTGGCGCCACCCGTGGGCTCTG
>NZ_AJHH01000480.1 GCF_000256565.1 Herbaspirillum lusitanum P6-12
AACCCGGCCGGCGTCGCTCTGAGTTCGTTTCCGGGCTTCAATTGCAGCAGAAAGGACATCCCATGCACAAGCCACAAGACATCCCGCCGGTAGAAGTGCCGCCGCTGGATCCAAATCCGCCGCAGGATCCGATTCCTCACCAGAACCCGCAATGAGGAGGAGCACGCATGCATACACCGCAAGAGACGCCGCCGACCGCACCGCCGTCTAAAGACATCCCGCCGGACGAATACAACCCGGTGGAAGATCCGCCTCTCAATCCGCCCGAGCCCGGCATGCCCGAGCCGCCGGAAACGCCGGTCAGAATGGCATGGCACTGATAGCGGAGAGGAGAGCGCAGGCCACAAATTGCGCGCACCGCAACGCAATTCAAAAACGATTTAGCAAAGGAGTACAGCATCATGGCAACCAGCACTCTGGATCCGGACGTCCTGCCGACTTCCGATCGACAATTGAGCAAGGGCCACGACAACCATGCCCTTGGCCCGGGCGACAGCTCGGATAGCGGTAGCGACATGACGAACGTCGCCACTGAAGCCGACAGCGATTCGCACGGCACCGGCGAACGCGTCTCGGTCGAACGCGGCGAACGTGATCGCGCTCCGGAAGTGCCGGAATCGGTCGAGCAGGTCGCCAGCGATGAGGAAAGCGGCGAAGACATCGTTGCCGCCGACGAACGTGAACTTGAAAAACAGACGGATAGCGTCAAGGAATCCCAGAAGATCAAGCGCGACCAGGATCTCGACGACGCCCTGGAGGACACCTTTCCCGCCAGCGACCCGATCAATCTGACGCCCGAACCGCCCAAAAAGGTGGCGAAGGCTCCCGATCAATAACGGAACATGCAGTAATCCAAGCTGCTCCTGAAATCCAGGCGGGCCGGTTTTCCATTTGGAGAACCCGCCCGCAAGCGTTTCTGCAAGCCGTTTCCGGGTTGCCAGAATCGCCTGCGACACCTATACTGCCGGGGTAGCATTGCCTTGGGTATCCGGTGGATGGTCATTCACTGGATTTAATCGGGAAGTCGGTGCGTTTGTCGGTCAATTTCAGTGAATTTCGGTGATCTTTTGATATCCATCGTCATTTCAATGTCATTGTGATCCGTCAGGCAAAACCCACGCTGCCCCCGCAACGGTAAGCGAATCAGCGAATCTGCATCCAGCCACTGTGCACCGGTGTTATCAACACGGCATGGGAAGGCGCAGGTTCCGATTCCGGCGAGATCATGCTCGCCGTGGATCATTCGCAAGCCCGGAGACCGGCCCTCGGTATACGATTTGTTTTGTATCGCGGAGGGCGATCAACGGACTGCTTCCCGGAATGCTATTTTCTTTGCACCCCGCGTTGTTTCCTGATTTTCCTTCGTGACGGTTCCGCTGTGCTGCTCTGCTACTGGTGCCGCAAGCGGTTGGTTTCAATCCGGCTCAGGCCCACCCGAAGGAAAACACATGGCAATCATCACCGGCGCATCCGCCCCCGATACCGACGCACTCGACTCCGGCTCCTCTTCTCCTTCTTCCACCGGCTCGCGGCTCTGGCGCGACCGCATCTTGCCGGGCCTGACCGCATTCGTGTTCGGCGCCGCGTTGATCTACGCCGCCGGTTTCGCCTCCGCCGTCGAACTGCACAATGCGGCGCATGACGGTCGCCATTCGGCCGGTTTTCCTTGCCATTAAGAAGCCGCGCGGAACATCCCGATGATCAATTTCGCAGTATTGCGACGGATTGCCTCCGTCGTCCTGTTGGCCGGCGCGCTGGCCGGCCTGTTGCTCACAGCCGTGCAGCAGTTGCAAGTTTCCCGGATCATTTTGCAGGCGGAAGTCTACGAAGAAGCCGCGGCCGCCAAGGCGCATGAGCTGGCGCATGCCGCCGCTTCTGCACCAGCCTCGGCCGGCGCGCCTGTTGCCGCGGAATCCCCCGAACATGAGCACGAACATGAGCACGAACACGGCGATGAATGGGAGCCCGCCAACGGCTTCGAGCGCACCGCCTACACCGTGCTGGCCAACGTCAGCATGGCGATCGGCTTTGGTTTGTTCCTCGCTGCCGCCATCGTCGTCAGCGGCAGGAAAGTGACCTGGCGTTCCGGATTGCTGTGGGGCGCGGCCGGTTACCTGGTGTTTTTCGTCGCGCCGTCGCTGGGCTTGCCGCCGGAAGTGCCGGGCACCCTGGCCGCGCCGCTGCAGGCACGCCAGTTCTGGTGGGTGATGACGGCGGTGATGACGGCGGCCAGCCTGGGCCTGTTCGTCTTTACGCGCGCCTGGTGGTGCAAGCTGCTGGCCGTGGCCCTGCTGGTGGTGCCGCACCTGGTGGGCGCACCGCAGCCCGAGGTGCATGGCGGCGTCGCGCCCGAAGAGCTGGCCCACGCCTTCATCCGCGCCACCGCCCTGGCCAACGCCGTCTTCTGGCTGGCCCTGGGCGGCCTGACCGGTTTCTTCTACCGCCGGTTCGGCTGACCTCCCCGGCGCCGGTCTGCGGGCCGGCGCCATCCGCATTGGCATCGCATCGCGGCGCTCCTGAAAGTCAAGCAATGAGAACTCATCACCGCCACGTGCTCATGTGCGTCGGCCCGCGCTGCACCGAAGACGGCGTGCTGGCCGAAGCCATGTTTGCCGTGCTGGGCGAACAGATCGACGCGCGCCCCGAGCTGCGCGTCAAGCGTACGCGCACCCACTGCATGGTGGCCTGCAAGGCGCAGGCGCCGGTGGTGGTGGTGTATCCCGAAGGCGTCTGGTATCGCTGCGAGGATGCCGCCGCCATCGAACGCGTGGTGGTTGAGCATCTCGAAGGCGGACGGCAAGTCACCGACCTGATCTTCCATCGCCTGGGCAGCGGCGACGTCAATCCCGAGGAGCCGGAAAATGTCTGACCAGGCAACGCAATTCGTCGCCGCGTCTGCACCGGCTGCACGCATTGCCGTGCTGACGCACGCGTCCACCGACCTGGCCATCCTGCATCACGCGTTGACGCAATTGCCGGGCGATTTTCCTGCGACCATCGGCATCAACCTGCAGGGCGTCGAAAACGAAGCACGCATGAGCGAGCTGTTGCAGAGCGAACTGGCCGATGCCGACATCATTGTGCTGCGCATACTCGGCCGTCTCGGCAGTGTCGCCGGTTTCGCCGAATTGCTGCGCCACGCGCAACGCCAGGGGCGCCATCTGATCGCGCTCAGCGGCGCCGGTGAACCCGACGCCGAACTGGCGGCGGTGTCGACCGTGCCGGACGACGTGCTGCGCGAAGCGCTGGCGTATTTCCACGGCGGCGGCAGCATCAACCTGGCGCAGTTCTTACGCTTCGTATCGGATCGCCTCCTGCTGACCGGCTTCGCTTACGAGCCGGCAGTGGCCTTGCCCGATCACGGCATCTATCATCCGGATCTGGAACAGGATGCCGGTATCGCCGATTGGCTGCGCTTGCGCATCGACGTCGCAGGCCGCCGCAAACCGGCCGTCGGCGTCATCTTCTATCGCGCGCACTGGATGAGCGGCAATACGCGTTTCATCGATGCGCTGGTGACGTCGCTGGAGCAGCGCGGCATGGATGTATTGCCGATTTTCACCGCTTCGCTGCGCACGTCGGCGGCGGACTCCGACCTGCCTGCTGCGCTCAGTTATTTCTCGGGAGAGAAGGGGGCGCATGTTGATGTCCTGATCAACACCACCTCCTTCGCCATGGGTGAAATCACGCCGGGCGGCCCGACGCCTGCCGGCTGGTCGGTATCGGTACTGGAAAAACTCAACGTGCCCGTGCTGCAAGCCATGACCAGCGGCATGACGCAGGACCAGTGGGAAATCTCCACGCGCGGCATGAACCCGCTCGACGCCGCCATGAACGTGGTGCTGCCAGAGTTCGACGGCCGCATCATCAGCGTGCCGCTGTCCTTCAAAGAGACCACCGACAGCGGCGCGGTACAGTACCAGCCGCTGCCCGACCGGGTCCGCCGCATCGCCGGCCTGGCGCAACGGCTGGTGCGTCTGCGCAGCACGCCCAATGCCAACAAGCGCATTGCCTTCATCTTCACCAATTCCAGCAGCAAGGCCTCGCAGATCGGTAACGCCGTCGGCCTGGATGCGCCAGAGTCCTTGATGGCCGTCTTGCGGGCGCTGTCGGCCGACGGCTATGCCATCGATGCATTGCCGCAGACCGGGACAGCCCTGATCCACGAACTGGTGGACCGCTGCTCCTACGACGACATCCTGCTCACAGAAGACCAGTTGCGCCGCGCCGCCGCCCGCATTCCAGCGGCGCGCTACGCACAGTGGTTCGCCGCCTTGCCGACGTCCCTGCAAGAAAAGATGCAGCGCCAGTGGGGCGCAGCCCCTGGCCAGGCCTATGTGCATGACCAGCATCTGGTCATCGCCGGCCTCGACCTGGGCAACGCCTTCGTGGCCCTGCAACCGCCACGCGGCTACGGCATGGATCCGGATGCGATCTATCACCAGCCCGACTTGCCGCCGACGCATCATTACTACGGCCTGTATCGCTGGCTCGGCGATGAATGGGGCGCGGACGCCATCGTCCATGTGGGCAAGCACGGCACGCTGGAATGGCTGCCGGGCAAGGGCGTCGGCCTGTCGGAGAACTGCTTCCCCGATGCGCTGCTGGGCGACATGCCGTTGTTCTATCCGTTCATCATCAACGATCCGGGCGAAGGTTCCCAGGCCAAGCGGCGCGGCCACGCGGTCGTGGTCGATCACCTGACGCCGCCGATGACCACCGCCGACAGCTACGGTGCGCTGGCGCAGCTGACGCAACTGGTGGATGAGTACTACCAGGTCGAAGTGCTGGACCCGTCCAAGCTGCCGTTGCTGCAGCAACAGATCTGGGAGCTGGTCAAACAGACCAATCTCGACAGCGACCTGCAGATGAAGCTGCTCCATCACGATCATGACCATGATGACGGACACGGCCATCATCACGGCCATGCGCATGATCACAGTCACCACGATCACGATCATCATGACCATGATCATCCGCACGACCACAGTCACGAAGGGGAATTGCCCGAAGCGTTCAGCGGCATGGGCGGCTCCGACGTCGCCCATCTGATCGAAGACCTCGACGGCTATCTGTGCGAACTCGGCGCGGCGCAGATCCGCGACGGCCTGCACATCCTCGGCCGCGCACCGGATGCGGCGCAGATGCCCGACATGCTGGTGTCGCTGACGCGCCTGCCGAACCAGGACATCCCCGGCCTGCAGGAAGAAATGGCGCGCCTGTTCGGCCTCAAGCTCGACATGCTGCTGGAGAACAAGGGCCAGCGCCTCAACGCCGACAGCGCGCTGGCGCGCATCGCCGGTCGCGCCGTGGTCACGCGTGCCGATGCCATCGAAGCCATTGATGACTTATGCGTGCGGCTGATGCAGACGCTGCAAGATAGCGGCTACAAAGCCGATGCCATCGGCGGCATTCTGCAATCCATGTTCGGTGACCTCAGCATCGACAAACCGCGTCTGCAAACGGCCTCCCTGCGTCATTCAGGCAGCGTGATCGGCCAGATGAAAATGCAGGCGCGCGCCAGGCCCCCGGCGGCAGCGCCAACGATCGCAAAAGCAGCGGAACCGACGGCGGACAAATTCGCCGCCTTGCGCCGCGTCCTCGATTTCACCTGCCGCCAGTTGCTGCCCAACCTGCACCGCGCCGGCGACGAGATCGGCAATCTGCTGCTCGGTTTGGAAGGCGGCTACGTGCCCGCCGGGCCGAGCGGTTCGCCGACGCGCGGCATGGCGCACATCCTGCCGACCGGGCGCAATTTCTATTCAGTCGATCCGCGCAGCGTGCCGTCGCAATCGGCCTGGCGCGTCGGTCAGCAACTGGCGCGCGAGGTATTGGAAAGGCATTGGCGCGAAACCGGCGCCTATCCCGAGAGCGTCGCCATCAGCATCTGGGGCACCAGCGCCATGCGCACCCACGGCGACGACGTGGCGCAGATCCTGTGCCTGCTCGGCGTGCGCCCGGTGTGGCGTCCCGGCAATCGCCAGGTGTCCGGCATCGAGGTGGTGCCGCTGCAAGAACTGCAACGTCCGCGCATCGACGTCACGACGCGCATCAGCGGATTCTTCCGCGACGCCTTCCCGCAACTGATCGACCTGATCGACGACGCCGTCAACGCCGTCATCGCATTGGATGAGCCGCTCGACCAGAACTTCGTGCGCAAGCATTACCTGCAGGAGCTGGGCGAGTGGACAGGCAAGGGGCTCGACAAGGATGAGGCGCAAGAGCGCGCCGCCTATCGCATCTTCGGCGCCAAGCCCGGCAGCTACGGCGCCGGCATCCTGCCGCTGATCCAGGAAAAAAACTGGCAGACCGACGCCGATTTCGCCGAGGCCTACATCAATTGGGGCGGCTACGCCTATGCGCGCAAGTTGGGCGACAAGCAGGGCAGCGATCAGCGCGATGCTTTCCGCACGCGCCTGTCGGGTGTGCAAGTGGCCCTGCACAATCAGGACAACCGCGAGCACGATATCTTCGACAGCGACGATTACCTGCAATATCACGGCGGCATGATCGCGACCATTCGCGCCCTGACCGGCCAGCAGCCGCGCCATTATTTCGGCGACAGCCACGATCCGGCGCGTGCGCAGGTACGCGACCTGAAGCAGGAAACCTTGCGTGTGTTCCGCTCGCGCGTGGTCAATCCCAAATGGCTCGACAGCATCCAGCGTCACGGCTACAAGGGCGGGCTGGAGCTGACGGCGACGGTCGACTATCTGTTCGGCTACGACGCTACCGCTCAAGTCATGGATGACTGGATGTACGAGCAACTGGCGCAGACTTACGCCTTCGATCCCGGCATGCAGCGCTTCCTCGAAGAAGCCAATCCCTGGGCCCAGAACGCCATTGCCGAACGCTTGCTGGAAGCGGCAAGCCGCGGCATGTGGGCCGAGCCGCAGGCGCAGACGCTGGAAGACTTGCGCCAGCTTTATCTCAAGAGCGAAACCTTGCTGGAGGCGCGCGGCGAAACCCCGCGCGGAGTCTGATATGAGCGTCCCCCTGTTTCCATTTTCAGCCATCGTCGGCCAGCCGCAACTGAAGAATGCCTTGCTGCTGTGCGCAGTCGATACGACACTGGGCGGCGTCCTGATCCGCGGCGACAAAGGCACCGCCAAGAGCACCGCGGCGCGCGGCCC
>NZ_AJHH01000481.1 GCF_000256565.1 Herbaspirillum lusitanum P6-12
TGACGGCGGTGTTGCCGCCGGTCGAACGTGTCGCCGGCTGTGCCTTCAACTGCCTGCCGGGCCAGCCTGCGGAGCAGTGCGCGGTTTGCCGGGGCGGTGCCAAAACAATCTCGGCGAACGTGCCTTTCGTCACCTTGCCGCTGGGCGCGACGGAAGACCGCGTACTCGGCACGCTTGATCTGCAACGCGCATTGAAGGGCGAGAAGAATGCCTTGCAAGCGGGCCTGCTGGCTGCCGCGCATCGCGGCATCCTCTACATCGACGAGGTCAATCTTCTACCGGATCACCTGGTCGACGTGCTGCTCGACGTTGCCGCCATGGGCGTCAATTCGGTGCAACGCGAAGGCCTGTCGGTGTCGCATCCGGCGCGCTTCACGCTGATCGGCACGATGAACCTGGAAGAGGGCGACCTGCGTCCGCAACTGCTGGATCGCTTCGGCCTGATGGTGGAGGTCAACGCACCCACCGATAAGACCGTACGTGCCGAGGTGGTGCGCCGGCGCATCGCCTTCGAAGCCGATCCCGCCGCCTTCGCCAGCCAGTGGCAAGACCGCCAGGACGCCTTGCGCAACCAAGTGGCCCAGGCCCAGCGCCTGCTGCCCGAGGTGGTGCTGGACGATGCCATGCTGGAACTGATCAGCCATCTCTGCTGCGAGTTCGAAGTCGCCAGCCTGCGTGCCGACATCGTCATGCACAAGACCGCGCGCGCGTTTGCCGCACTGGACGGCCGCACGCAGGTCACGCCGGACGACGTGCGCGCCGCCGCCGAACTGGTGTTGCCGCATCGCCGCCGCCGCAAGCCGTTCGAGCAACCCGGTCTGGATCAGGACAAGCTGGACGATCTGATGCAGCAAGCCATGCCGCCTGAACGGCAAGACGGCAATGATCAGGAGCAATCGGATTCTTCTTCCGATGGCAACGATCAATCGGAAGGCGGCGACAGCCAGCAGATGTTCGCTGCTGCGAGCGTCGGCAATGCGCGCCAGCTGAAAGTCGACGCGCCCGTGAACAATGTATCCACGCTGGCCGGTCGCCGCAGCGATGCCGCCGACGCCACGCGCGGCCGTATGATCCGCGCCGTGCCGGACAGCAATCCGGCTAGTCTGGCCGTCGGCGCCACCCTGCGCAGCGCGGTATTGCGCAGCGCAGCGGAAGGCGTGGAAGAGGGCGCGGTGCTGCAATTGCAAGCAGGCGACCTGCACGGCAAGGTCAAGGCGGGCAAGACCGCCAACCTGATCCTGTTCGTGGTCGACGCTTCCGGTTCCATGGCTGCGCAGCGCCGCATGGAAGCGGTCAAGGGCGCGGTGCTGGCCCTGCTGACGGATGTCTACCAGCGTCGCGACCAGGTGGCGGTGATCGGCTTCCGTGGCGACAAGGCATCCGTGTTGCTGGCGCCGACGCGCAGCGTCGACCTCGCCGAGCAGGGCTTGCGCGAACTGCCGACCGGCGGCCGCACGCCTTTGCCGCATGCGCTGCAACTGGCCTTGCAGACGCTGGAACAGTCAGCCGGCGTTGCCCCGCCGCTATTGGTTTTACTCAGCGACGGCAAGGGCAACGTAGCGCTTGAAAACGGCGGCGACCCGTGGCGCGAGACGCTGGCGCTGGCCGAGCAACTGGCTGCGCGCGGCACGCCTGCGCTGGTGCTCGACACCGAGACCGGCTACGTCCGCCTGGGCCGTGCCGCGCAACTGGCGCAGGCGCTCGGCGCCGAATGCATGACGCTGGAAGAACTGACGGCCGACAATCTGGCGCTGACGATTCGCGCCCGCATGACTCAATAGAGAATTAATCAAGGAACAACATATGATCATCTGCATCGGAGCAGGTCCCGGCGATATAGGCTACCTCACCCAACGCGGCGCCGAGCTGATTCGCGATGCCGACGTGGTGGCGGGTTTCGACGCTGTCGTCAACGTCGTGCAAAGCATCATCCCGCCGACGGCGGAGGTCATCCTGATGAACTATCGCGACCAGGTGGCGCAGCTTGACCTGGTTGCCGCCGCGCATCATGCCGGCAAGCGCTGCGTGGTGGTGTTCATGGGCGACATCCATTTCAGCGGTTTCCAGTATCTTGAACGCGTCGAGCGCGCCTGCGGCCATCCGGTCGAGACCTTGCCCGGTATTTCCTCGGCGCAAATCCTGGCCTCGCGCGCCAAGGTCTGCTTCGACGAAACCACCTTCATCACCTTCCACCGGCGCGGCGACCTGACGCCGTTCAAGCGCCACCTGGTGCATGTGCTCAATGACGGCCGCAATGCGATTGTGATACCGTGTCCATGGGATGCAGCGCGCTCCTTCATGCCGCGCCATATCGCGGCTTATCTGCTGGAAAACGGCGTGCAGCCCGATCATCCGACCGAAGTCTGGGAAAACCTCACGCGCGGCGACGCCGAGTGGCATGGCTCACTGGCTGAATGCGTGGACAAGGAGTTCACCGACATGAGCATCATGCTGATTCGCACCCCTACACCGATGGACAGCCAGATCGAGCCTCCTCCGGGCGTATCAACTGCGCCTGCGGAGGCGGCGTGAACGCGGCTGCCGACATTGCCGACAGCGCCAAGTTAGTTGACGGCAAGGCAAGCTACGGCATCGTGATCGCCGGTCACGGCAGCCGCGACGCCGACGCCGTGCGCGAGTTCGAGGCGCTGGTCGAGATCGTGCGCGCCCGCGCACCCGGCCGGATAGTGACGCACGGCTATCTCGAATTCTCCAGCCCGACCATCAGCGAAGCGGTCGACGCCAATCTCGCCGCCGGCAGCAAGCAGGTCGCGGTGGTGCCGGGCGTGCTGCTGGCCGCGCGCCATGCCAAGAACGACATGCCGGCCGAAGTGCTGGAGCTGGCGCGCAGGCATCCCGAAGTTGACTTCCATTTCGGCGCGGCGCTGAACCTGCATCCGCAACTGCTGCAACTGGCGCAGGAACGCATCCTCGCCGCCGAAGCGCAATCATCGCAAACCATCCGCCGCGACGATACTTGCCTGGTGCTGGTCGGGCGCGGCACCACCGATCCCGACGCCAACGGCGAAGTGTCGAAACTGGCGCGCATGCTGGAAGAGGGCATGGGCTTCGGCGGCGTCTATGTCTGCTATTCCGGCACCGCCAAGCCGCTGGTCGCGGACGGTTTGCGCGCAGCCGCCCTGCTTGGTTTCGCACGCATCATTGTGTTGCCGTTCTTCCTGTTCGACGGCGTGCTGGTCAAGCGCATCTACGCCGCCGCCGATGACTTGCAGCAGCGCGAGCCGGGTCTGGAAGTATTGAAGGCCGGCTATCTGGGCGTGCATCAACACGTCGCCGACGTCCTGCTGGAGCGCGCACGCGAAGCGGTGGAAGGCCGTGCGGCGATGAATTGCAGCCTGTGCAAATACCGGGTCCAGATCGTCGGCTTCGAAGAGCAGATCGGCGAGCCGCAGCGTGCGCATCATTTGCAGGTGCGTGGTTTGTTGAGTCGCGAAACCCTTGTCGCCGAACCGCAAGCAGAATTCCCACCGTACGTGCCGCATCCGATCGAGAAGGAAAGCTTCGAGATCATCGCCGCCGGCCGCGACTGGTCGATGTTCCCGCCGGCGCACCTCTCGACGCGGTCGACGACATCTATTTTTCAGCCGGTGCGATTGATGCCGGCATCCGCGCCATTCTGCGCTGCAAGCGCGTGGTGACCGACGTGACCATGGTGCAGACCGGCCTCAAGCGTGCGCTGGTCGAACAGCTCGGCGTTGAAACCTGGTGCGGCGTGCACGACCGCGAGACGCATCTGCTGGCGCAGGCGCAGGGCATCACGCGCTCGGCTGCCGGCGTGCGCCGCGCATGGGAAAAGTTCGGCAACGACATCATCCTCGCCATCGGCGATGCGCCGACCGCGATCGTCGAGACCACGCGCCTGATCCGCGAGCACGGCTGGCGGCCGCAACTGGTGATCGGCTTGCCGGTCGGCTTCGTCGGCACGCGTGAAAGCAAGGACGAGTTGCGCCGCTGCCTGCAGGTGCCGCGCATCACCAACAGCGGCACGCGCGGCGGATCGCCGTGGGCGGCGACGGTGGTCAACGCCCTGATGATCGACGCCATCGGACAAGTCATCGCCGCGCAGGAAGCGGAGTTGCAGATCAATGCAGGAGCTTGAACGCGCCGAATTCGACCTCGCCGTGCCGGCCCCCAACGGCCTGCGGCGCGGCAGGACGACCGGCAGCTGCGCCACCGCGGCGGTGAAGGCGGCGCTGACGATGCTGTTGCGAGGAGAAAAAATCGACAAGGCGGAAGTCAGCCTGCCGGACGGCAAGCACTATCTGCTGGTGCCGATACAGGACGTGCGGCAGCTCGATGGACACGACGGCAAGCGCGTGCGCGCAGAAGTCCTGAAAGACGGCGGCGACGATCCCGACAACACGCACGGAGCGACGATTTTTGCGGAAGTGGCGCGTAATGATGCGGGAGAGATTCGCTTCAAGGCGGCGTCCGGCGTCGGCACCGCAACCCAGCCCGGCTTGCGCGTGGCGGTAGGCGAACCGGCCATCAATCCGGTGCCGCGCCAGATGATGCGGCTGGCGGTGGCGGAAGTGCTGGAAGAGTTGAACATACAGGGCGAGACCGGCTTCGATCTCGCCATCGGTTGCGAAGATGGCCAGAAGATCGCGCAGAAGACCTTCAATCCGCGTCTCGGGATCGTCGGCGGGATTTCCATCCTCGGCACTTCGGGCATCGTCGAACCGATGTCGCTGGCCTCGTGGATCGCATCGATAGAAGTGTATATCCGCGTGGCGCTGGCGGACGACAGCAAGCCGGACGGCGTGGCGTCCTGCGTGGCGTACCTGCCCGGCAAGATCGGCCGCACCTTCGCGCGCGACGAACTGGGCTTGCCGGAAGCGCGCTCGGTGCAGATCGCCAACTTCCTCGGCGACGCGCTCGACTTCACGCAGTCGGCCCTGGCCGAGCAGGACGCAGCGTTGGACGTATTGTGGCTGGCGGGGCATCCCGGCAAGCTGGCCAAGGTGCTCGACGGCGTCTGGGATACGCATTCGAGCAAGAGCAACATGGCGATGGGCGGCGTGGCCCGGGTGGCGTCGGAACTGGCGGCAGAGCTCGGGTTTTCCGCAGCGCTGATCGCCGACATGGAAAGTGCAAACACAGTGGAAGCAGCAATCGAACGACTGAAGAAGGAGCCCGGCGCCGTCGCCTTGTGGCGCGCCATCGAAGCCCGCATCGCGGCGCTGGCGCAAGCGCGCCTGCCGTCGGTGAAGCGCGTCGAGGTGCGGCTGTTCGATCTCGAGGGCAATTTGCTGGGAGGCGCAGCATGAAGGCACAACCCGGAATGTTCTGGGGCATCGGCGTCGGCCCCGGACCGGCGGGCTATCTGCCGCTGGCCGCCATGCAGGCCCTGCAGCAGGCCGACCTGATCTACGTGCCGCGCGCCAAGAGTGCCGACACCTCGGTTGCGCTGCAATGCCTGGAAGGCGTCGCCGTCGCGCCGGAACGCCTGCGCGAAGTCGAGTTCAACATGGACCCCGACCGCAACGTGCTGCGCGAACACTATGCACAACTGGCGCAGGACATCGCCGCCGAATTGCAGGCCGGCCGCAGCGTCGCCTATCTGACCATCGGCGACACGCTGACGTATTCGACCTACGGTTACATCCTGGCGGCGCTGAAGGATTTGCTGCCGGCGTTTCCGCACCGGACGTTTCCCGGCATCACCAGCTATGCGTCGGCGGCTGCCGCGCTCGACTGGCCGCTGGGCGTGGGCAAGGAGCGCACCCTGATCCTGCCGTGCCCGGACGACCCGGCAACATTGCAGCATGAGATCGAGACGCACGACATCGTGGTGCTGATGAAAGTCGGCGCGCGCCTGCCGTGGGTGCTGGCGCTGTTGAAAGAAATGGGCATCGCCGGACACTGCGCCTTCGCCCGGCGCATCGGACTGGACGGCGAAGTATTGGCGAACGACTTGCGCGAACTGGAAGCAGGCGACCGGGACCATGCCGTGAGCGGCTACCTGGCCACCATGCTGATTCGCAAGACCGCATTGGAAAAGAGGCATCAGCAATGAAAGCGTATTCATGAAAGTTTACTTTGTAGGCGCCGGTCCCGGCGCTCCCGACCTGATCACGCTGCGCGGCGCCAAGCTGCTCGGCAGCGTGCAGATGGTGTTGTATGCAGGCTCGCTGGTGCCGACCGAGATGCTCCAACATTGCCGGCCCGATGCGGAACTGATCGACACCGCCCAGCTCGACCTCGAGCAGCAACAGGCATGCTACGAGCGCGCAAAAGCGCAGGACCTTGACGTGGTGCGCCTGCACTCCGGCGATCCGGCGATTTACGGCGCGACCGCCGAGCAGATGCGCCGCCTGGAAGCGCTGGACATTGCCTATGAAGTCGTGCCCGGCGTGTCCTCGTTCACTGCAGCCGCATCCGCGGTGACGGCGGAACTGACCAAGCCGGAAGTGTCGCAGACCGTGATCCTGACGCGCGTCTCCGGCCGCGCCTCGGCGGTGCCGGAGCTGGAATCGATTGCGCGTCTGGCCGAACATCGGGCCACCATGTGCATTTTCCTGTCCGGTCCGCATCTGAAAAAGATTGTCACCGACCTGCGCCTGCACTATCCCGACACCACGCCGGTGACGCTGGTCTATCGCGCCACCTGGCCCGATCAGCGGGTCTATCAGGGCACGCTGGCGACCGTGCTGGAAGAAACCAAGCGCGGCGCCTGGAACCTGACCACGATGATGCTGGTCGGTGCCGCGCTGGACAAGGGCCGGCAAGTCGAATCGAGTTTGTATTCCAAGGATTTCACGCATCTGTTCCGCGTGGTGAAAAAGAATAAAGATGCCGCAGAACCCGTGGAAATTTCCATCACCGGAGACGAGGTCTGATCATGAGCAATTCCCTGAAAAACGCACCATCGACTTCTCTCGGCATCTGGCTGGTGCGCGCGGAGAGCGAAGCATTGGCGGCGCGTCTGCAGGGACAGTTGGGCGGCACGCTGTACCGGCCGTGGCTGAACGCGGGCATTCCGCAGAAACAGCAGTTCCGTGCGTCCTACCGCCATCAGGGGCAGTGGATCATGCTGGCGGCCAGCGGCGTGGCGGTGCGTTTCCTGGAAGGCTTGCCGCAGGACAAGCTGACCGATCCGGCCGTGGTGCTGCTCGATGAAGCGGGACGCTTTGCGGTGTCACTGCTCGGCGGTCACGAAGGCGGCGGCAACCGGCTTGCCTATCGCGTCGCCAATGTGGTCGGCGCGGTGCCGGTGGTGACGACTGCAACCGAAGCCTTGAAGCCGCTGGTGCTCGGTATCGGTTGCCGCAAGAACGTGCCGGTGGAAAAAATCGCCGCCGCCGTGACGCATGCATTGGCCCTGGTCGGCCGTCCGCTGGGCGACGTGCGCGAAGTGGCGACCATCGAACTGAAGGCGGAAGAGCCCGGCCTGTTGAGTTTTTGCGCGGCCAATGAATTGCCGCTGCGCGTCATTGCGGCCTCGGACGTCGCTGCGCGCGGCTGGGTCACGGCGCCGTCGGAATGGGTGCAGAAGAACGTCGGCGTCGACGGCGTGTGCGAACCGTGCGCACTGATCGCCAGTCCGCGCGGCGTACTGGCGCTGCCGAAGACCGCGCTGGAAGGCGTGACCGTAGCGATTGTGGAAGACATCGGTTTGCCCGACATGGAAGCAAGCCCGGAATGAAGCCGAGTCACAAGAAATTCACCTGAAATTGAAAAAGAAAGCAGTGTTATGAGTGGAGTATTGAATCTGGTCTCGGTCGGTCCCGGTTTCGGCGACCTGATCGTGCCGCGCGCCATCGCCGCCTTGCGCGACAGCAATGTCATCGTGGCCTACGAGTTGTATCTGCGCTGGATCAGTTCGCATATCGAGGGCAAGGAGATCCACACCCCGCCGCTGACGCAGGAGCGCGAACGCGCCTTGCTGGCGATCGACAAGGCGCGCAGCGGTGAAAAGGTGGCGCTGATCTCGAGCGGCGACATCGGCATCTACGCCATGGCGGCGCTGGCCTTCGACGAGATGAAGGAAGACGACGACTACCAGGTCAACGTCATCCCCGGCGTGACGTCGGCCAACGCCTGCGCGTCCTTGCTGGGATCGCCGCTGTCGCACGATTTCGCCACGCTGAGCCTGTCCAACCTGTTGTGCCCGTGGGAGTGGATCGAGAACCGTGCACGTCACATCGCCCAGGCCGATCTGGCCTGCGTGCTGTACAACGTGCAAAGCGCCGGCCGCCAGGAAGGCGTGTACCGCATCCTCAAGCTGATGCTGGAATCGAAGGCGCCGCATACCTTGTGCGGGGTGGTGAAGAACGCCTATCGCCCCGGCCAGGAAGTCAGCATTCACCGCCTCGACGAATTGCCATCGCTGCAATTCGACATGCTCACCAGCATCGTGATCGGCAACCGCTTCACGCAGCGCAAGCGCGGCTACATCTTCACGCCGCGCGGCTACAACGACTGGCACGACGAATCGGTAGTCGCGGCAGAAGAACCGGCATTGCCGTCGCAGGCGGTGTGGGTCTTCGCCGGCACGAGCGACGGCAATGCGCTGGCGAAGCAACTGGCCGCGCAAGGTCATCAGGTGGTGGTCTCGACGGCAACCGAATATGGCGGTGAGCTGGCCTTGCAGGATTGCCCGGGCGTGACGGTCTGGGCCGGCCGTCAGGGCGTGGAAGCGCGCAAGCAGGCCTTGCTGCGTCACGAAGCGCGCGTGCTGGTCGACGCCACGCATCCTTATGCCACGCTGATGTCGCAGCAATTGATGGGCTTGTCGCAGAGCCTGGGTGTTCCTTATCTGCGTTACGAGCGCCCAAGCGCAATTGCCGATATCGCGAACCATGCGCTTGTCTGCGATTCGATGGAGCAAGCGGCCGAACAGGCGATTGCCAGGGGCGAGCGCATCTTCCTCGCCACCGGCTCCAAGGATCTGGCGACCTTCCTGCAAGCCCCCGGCGCCGATCGCAAGCAATGGTTCGTGCGCGTCACCGCCGAGCCGGAATTCATCCAGCGCGCCATTGACCTTGGCATTCCGCGCAGCCGCATCTGTGCGATGCAGGGACCGTTTTCTCAAGGCTTCAACGAAGCCTTGTGGCGCGACTGGAACATCGATTGCGTGGTGACCAAGGATTCCGGCGATGCCGGCGGTTATCGCGCCAAGGCCGATGCGGCGAAGGCACTGAATATTCCCTTGCTGACGGTGCGCCGTCCGGCACTGGATTATCCGGTGCAGGCCGGCAATCTGGATGAAGCGTTGGCGCAGGTGGAGCGCTGGCAGAAAGAAAGCCAACGCGCATGACGCCAGCGCAGCCTATCCCCGTCACCATCGTCACCGGTTTCCTCGGCGCCGGCAAGACGACCTTGCTGCGCAGTCTGGTGCAACACCGCCAGACGCGCCGGCTGGCCTTGCTGATCAACGAGTTCGGTGAAGTGACGATCGACGGCGACCTGATCCGCGCCAGCAGCAGCGACGCGGGCGGGCAGGTGCGCATCCAGGATTTTCCTTACGGCCTGATCGCCTACGGCGACGACGAACGTTTCATCCCCACCATGCTGGCGCTGGCGGCGCGGCGCGCGCAGGTCGATCACGTGCTGATCGAAACCTCCGGACTGGCCTTGCCGACGGCCGTCATGGAAAGCCTGCAGACACCGGAGCTGGCCGCGCATTTCATCCTCGACGCGACGCTGGCGGTGGTCGATACGCCCTTGCTGCTGGATGACCGCTTCGAGCAGCAGGGCAGTGGCGCCGATGATGCGGTCGCCGCCATGTTCGAACGCCAGCTGGAATACGCCGATGTCGTCGTGCTCAACAAGATCGACGACCTGAACGAAGATCAATTGCTGGATGCGGAACAGCGCGTGCGCTCGCGCGCGCCGAACGTGCGCTTCCTCGAACTGGCGTACAAGGCGCAGCTCGACATCCGCCTGGCGCTCGGCCTGCGGCTGCATCAGCCGACCTTGCAGGCGCATCAGCACACTTATACGCACGTGCGCATGCCCGGCGCCGATGCAAGCGTGCTGAACGACCAGGGGCGTCTGAACGGCCATGCGCATTCCGGCCTCGGCGCCCATAGCCATGGACTGGCGACGCACAAGCATTTCCACGAGCAGGATCCGGGCTGGCTGTCGTTCACGCTGCGCAGCCAGTCGCCGCAACCGGCCGACAAGCTCAAGCAGGCGATTGCCGAAGCCGCAAAGTCGGAGCCCATTCTGCGCACCAAGGGTTTCGTGCGCACGCTGGACGGCAAACGGCCGCAGCTGGTGCCGTGGAAGCAGGTGGCAGTACGGCAAGACGT
>NZ_AJHH01000482.1 GCF_000256565.1 Herbaspirillum lusitanum P6-12
GCCGGCCGCGGCACCTTCGTCCACCGTCATGCCGTTCTGCATGATCAGAACCGTGAACGTTGGGATGCAGGCACCTATATTCCTCTGCAAAACGTCGCAGAAAACCAGGCGCCATACACCGTCATCGATTCCGTGCTGTCGGAAGAAGCGGTGCTCGGTTTCGAATACGGTTACTCGACTGCCGAACCGAACACGCTGACGATCTGGGAAGCCCAGTTCGGCGACTTCGCCAATGGCGCGCAAGTGGTGATGGACCAGTTCATCAGCTCCGGCGAAGTGAAGTGGGGCCGTGCTTCCGGTCTGGTGCAAATGCTGCCGCACGGTTACGAAGGCCAGGGTCCTGAGCACTCGTCCGCGCGTCTCGAGCGTTACCTCCAACTGTGCGCCGACAACAACATGCAAGTTGTTCAGCCGACTACGGCTGCGCAGATTTTCCACTTGCTGCGCCGTCAGATGATCCGCCTGTTCCGCAAGCCGCTGATCATCCTGACGCCGAAGTCTCTGTTGCGCAACAAGGATGCCGGTTCGCCGCTGTCCGACCTGGCCAAGGGTTCGTTCCAGACCGTCATTCCGGAACTGGACGACAAGCTCGACGCCAAGAAGGTCAAGCGCATCATCGCTTGCTCGGGCAAGGTGTACTACGACCTCGTCAATGCACGCAAGGAACGCGGTCAGACCGACACGGCAATCATCCGCGTCGAACAACTGTATCCGTTCCCGCACAAGGCGTTCGCCGCTGCGCTCAAGCAATTCCCGAACTTCCAGGAATTGGTCTGGACGCAGGACGAGCCGCAAAACCAAGGCGCATGGCTGCAAATCCAGCACAACATCTTTGAAAATCTGACTGACGGTCAAAAGCTTGCGTATGCAGGTCGTCCAGCCAGCGCATCGCCAGCGGTCGGTTACTACGACAAGCACTATGCGCAACAAAAGGCGCTGATCGACACCGCGTTTTCCAAGCTCAAAGGCTTTGTCCTGACCAAGTAATCAGATCTTGCACAGCGTGCATTGCGAGGGCGATGCGCGCTGATGTTTATTGAATAACCCGAATCGGAGAAGTTACATGGCACAAATCGAAGTAAAAGTCCCGCAATTATCAGAATCCGTTGCAGAAGCCACGCTGCTGCAATGGCATAAAAAAGTGGGCGAAGCCGTCGCACGCGACGAAAACCTGATCGACGTCGAAACCGACAAGTCCGAACTGGTCTTCATCGGTTATCACCCGAGCCGCAGCAAGGTTGCCGCCTTGCTGTCCGAACTCACCGGAACACACTGGAAATAAAGAGAACACATCATGAAAACCGATCCGGAATCGCACAAGCGCATGACCCAGCGGCACAAGGAAGGCTTCGAGAAAAAGAAGGCCGCCGCACAAAAGGAAAAAGGCCTGCTGATCGTCAACACCGGCACCGGCAAGGGCAAGTCCAGCGCCGCCTTCGGCATGGGCATGCGCATCCTCGGCCACGGCATGAAGCTGGGCGTGGTGCAGTTCATCAAGGGCGCCTTGTACAGCGCCGAGCGCGACTTCCTCGGCGGCCATGCGAATTGCGATTTCCACGTGGTCGGTTCCGGCTACACCTGGGATACGCAGGACCGCGACGCCGACATGAAAACCGCCGCCCACGGATGGGCCGAAGCGGTGCGCATGATCAAGGATCCGTCCTATGACATGGTGATCCTGGACGAGATGAACATCGTGCTCAAGTATCAATACCTCGATCTGCAGGAAGTGCTCGACGTCTTCGCCGCACGGCGCGAGATGCTGCACATCGTGGTCACCGGCCGCCACGCGCCGGATGCGCTGATCGAGCTGGCCGACCTGGTCAGCGAGATGCGCCCGCTCAAGCATCCGTACAAGGAACAAGGCATCAAGGCGCAAAAGGGCGTGGAGTTCTGATCATGGCAACTCCGTCGTCCGCGGTTGCATCGTCTTCGGCTTCCGCTTCCGCTTTGTCTTCTGTTTTGTGCCCGGCGCTGTTCATCACCGCGCCCGGCTCAAACCACGGCAAGACCACCGTGACGGCGGCGCTGGCGCGCTGGCATCGATCGCAGGGTCGCAGGGTGCGCGTGTTCAAGACCGGGCCGGACTTCCTCGATCCGACCATCCTTGAACGGGCCAGCGGCAACCCGGTATATCAGCTCGACCTGTGGATGATGGGCGTGGCGGAATGCCGCCGGCTGCTGCATGAAGCCGCGCAACAGGCCGACCTGATCCTGGTTGAAGGCGTGATGGGCCTGTTCGACGGCGAACCGTGCAGCGCCGACCTGGCCGAACTGATGAAGATTCCCGCCGTGGCGGTGGTCGACGTCGCCGGCGTGGCGCAGACGCTGGGAGCGATCGGCTACGGCCTGGCGCATTACCGGCCCGGTTTTCCACTGCTGGGCCTGCTCGGCAACGGCGTCGCCAGCCCGCGTCACGAAGAAATGCTGCGCCAGGGCATGCCGCATGGCGTCGGTTATCTGGGCAGCCTGCCGCGCAACCTGCAGTTCAAATTGCCGGAGCGTCATCTGGGCCTGGTGCCGGCGGCCGAAGTCGCCGATCTCGACCGTGGCCGAGCGTCTGCTGCAATCGCAAGCAACCAACGCCATCCTGACCACGTTTAACGAAATCAACATGCAACCTGTGCTGGACCTGCGCGCCAAGTACAAGGACAAGTTCGAAAAAGAACACGGCGTCAAACTGGGCTTCATGTCCTTCTTCGTCAAGGCAGTGGTCCACGCACTGAAGAAGTACCCGATCGTCAATGCATCGGTTGACGGCAACGACATCGTGTACCACGGTTACTTCGACATCGGCGTTGCGGTCGGTTCGCCACGCGGCCTGGTGGTTCCGGTCCTGCGCGACGCGGATCAACTGTCGATCGCCGACATCGAAAAGAAGATCGGCGAATTCGGTCAGAAGGCCAAGGACGGCAAGCTGTCGATCGAAGAAATGACCGGCGGCACCTTCACCGTGTCCAACGGCGGTACTTTCGGTTCGATGCTGTCGACGCCGATCATCAACCCGCCGCAATCGGCGATTCTGGGCATCCACGCCACCAAGGATCGCGCCGTGGTTGAAAACGGCCAGATCGTGATTCGTCCGATGAACTACTTTGCACTGTCCTACGATCACCGCATCATCGATGGCCGCGAAGCCGTCCTGAGCCTGGTCGCGATCAAGGAAGCGCTGGAAGATCCAGCCCGCCTCCTCTTGGATCTGTAATCCAGCATGGCCGCCGGGCAAGCTACTGCGCAACCCGATCTCGCCGCTGTGATGCTCGCCGTACATCCGTACGGCTGCGCTTCTCGCGACGACCTCGGATTGCTCGCTACGCTTGCCCGACGGCCCACAGAGCCGGCTAAGCGCTGAAGGCTTCGGCGTTCGGCGCTTTTTTTGTCTCCGCGGGTCTGCTGACTCGCGCACAACGAATTAGGAATAAAACATGAGCAAGAATTTTGACGTGGTCGTCATCGGCGGCGGCCCTGGCGGCTACATCGCTGCAATCCGCGCAGCACAACTGGGCTTCAACACCGCCTGCATCGACGAATGGAAAAACGAAAAGGGCGGTCCTGCACCTGGCGGCACTTGCACCAACGTCGGTTGCATTCCATCGAAGGCGCTGCTGCAATCGTCCGAGCACTATGAACATGCCGGCCATGCTTTCAAGGATCACGGTATCGACGTCAAGGGCCTGAGCCTGAACCTGCCGCAAATGCTGGGTCGCAAGAACACCGTCGTCAAGCAGAACAACGACGGCATCCTGTACCTGTTCAAGAAGAACAAGGTCACCTTCTTCCACGGCCGCGGCAGCTTCGTCAAGGGCGACGCCAACGGCTATGAAATCAAGGTTGCCGGCGCCACTGAAGAATCCATCACCGCCAAGCAAGTCATTGTCGCGACCGGTTCCAACGCGCGTGCATTGCCGGGCGCACCATTCGACGAAGAACTGATCCTGTCGAACACCGGCGCATTGGCCATCACCGAAGTACCGAAGAAGCTGGGCGTCATCGGCGCCGGCGTCATCGGTCTGGAAATGGGCTCGGTCTGGCGCCGCCTGGGCGCGGAAGTCACCGTGCTGGAAGCGCTGCCGACTTTCCTCGGCGCAGTCGATGAACAGATCGCCAAGGAAGCCCAAAAGCTGCTGGCCAAGCAAGGCCTGACAGTGAACCTGGGCGTCAAGATCGGCGACATCAAGGCCGGCAAGAAGGACGTCAGCGTCGACTACACCGACGACAAGGGCAACGCGCAAAAGGCCGTGTTCGACAAGCTGATCATCTCGATCGGCCGTACCCCGAACACAACCGGCCTGAACGCTGAAGCCATCGGCCTGAAGCTGGACGAACGCGGCTTCATCGCCGTTGATGGCGATTGCAAGACCAATCTGCCGAACGTGTGGGCAGTGGGCGACGTGGTGCGCGGCCCGATGCTGGCGCACAAGGCGGAAGAAGAGGGCGTTGCCGTTGCCGAGCGTATCGCCGGTCAACACGGTCACGTGAACTTCAACACCATTCCCTGGGTTATCTACACCTCGCCGGAAATCGCATGGGTCGGCAAGACCGAACAGCAACTGAAGGCTGACGGCGTTGCGTACAAAGCCGGCACTTTCCCGTTCCTGGCCAACGGTCGCGCGCGTGCGCTGGGCGATACATCGGGCATGGTCAAGTTCCTGGCTGATGGCAAGACTGACGAAATCCTGGGCGTGCACATCGTCGGTCCGATGGCGTCGGAACTGATTTCCGAAGCCGTTGTGGCGATGGAATTCCGTGCTTCCGCCGAAGACATCGCACGTATCTGCCACGCTCACCCATCGTTGTCCGAAGCAACGAAGGAAGCGGCATTGGCAGTGGACAAGCGCGCGCTGAACTTCTGATGCGCGATCAGTGCGACAATACGGGTCGCCGACGCCTGGCCAGCCCCTGGGGCTGGCCGCGTTCGAGTTGCCCGCATAGTGCGCATTGAGATGCCAACCCAATGGGCGAGCCTGGCTCGCCCATTGTCGTTTTACAAGACCACACCATGGATGTCCGCGAATTCTACGATCACGCGCTAAGCGAGCGTGGCTTCAAATCCGACGAGGCGCAGCAGCGTGCGATTGATCGCCTGCAGCGCGCCTATGAAGAATGGGTGGCGTTCAAAGCGCAACGGTCGAGCAGCTTCAAACGCCTGATCAATCGTCCCGACGTCCCGCGCGGCGTGTACATGTGGGGCGGCGTGGGACGCGGCAAATCCTTCCTGATGGACAGTTTCTATTCGGTGGTGCCGGTGGTGCGCAAGACGCGCGTCCACTTCCACGAATTCATGCGCGACGTGCATCGCCAGCTGGACGAGCTGAAGGGTATCGCCAATCCGCTCGACGACGTCGCCAAGCGCATCGCCAAGAAATACCGGCTGATCTGTTTCGACGAATTCCACGTTTCCGACATCGCCGATGCGATGATCCTGTACAACCTGTTAAGCGGCTTGTTCGACAATGGCGTGTCCTTCGTCATGACGTCGAACTACAAGCCTGACACGTTGTATCCGGACGGCCTGCATCGCGACCGCATGCTGCCGACCATACAGCTGCTCAACAGCAAACTCGATGTCATGAACATCGATGCCGGCGTCGATTACCGCAAGCGCGCGCTGGAGCAGGTCAGGATTTACCACACGCCGCTCAATGCCGCCACCGACAGCGAGTTGCGCGAGGCGTTTGCCGCCGTCGCCGAAACCGCCGACGAAGACACGCGCGTGCACATCGAAGCGCGGGAGATCCGCGCCTTGCGCCGCGCGGGCAGCGCCATCTGGTTCGATTTCGCCACCTTGTGCGGAGGCCCGCGTTCGCAGAACGATTATCTCGAAATCGCCAGTCGCTTCCAGACCGTGATCCTGTCCGGCATCCCGCGCATGTCCGCGGCGATGTCGTCGGAAGCGCGTCGCTTCACCTGGTTGATCGATGTGTTCTACGATCACAAGGTCAAGCTCATCATGTCGGCCGAAGTCGAGCCGGAAGAACTCTATACGGAAGGCATGCTGGCAAATGAATTCCACCGCACGGTTTCACGTATCATTGAGATGCAATCGCGCGAGTACATGGATTCCGAACGCCGTCTCGCTGCCGACAAGCTTGCTTGATTATGGATAAGGGTTACATGCAATCATTTTTTCAGAAGACCTGCCGCGTTCCAGCCGCAATGCTGGTGCTGGCAGTCGCCGGGCTGACGCTACCCCTGCTTGCCGCTGCCGAGCCGGCGCCTTACGGGACGCCCGGCAAGCCGGCATTCAACGAGCGCTATCCGTCGGGTTCGATTCGTTCGACGGACGAAGCCGACGAGATCCTGGCGGAGGCTGACAAGGAACGCCTCATCATCGAAGACCAATACATCGCCGAACAGCGCGACTGCTACAAGAAGTTCTTTGTGGCAGCTTGCCTGGACGGTGCCAAGGAACGCAATCGCGTTGCCGGCAAGCAGGTGCGTGACGTGGAAGTCGAGGCCAATGCTTACAAGCGCCAGGCCAAGGCCGATGATCGTGACAAATCGCTGGCCGAGCAGCGCGTCAAGGACGAGCAGGATTCTGCGCGCCGCGCCGCAGCTAATGGCGTTCGCGCGCGACCTCGTCCA
>NZ_AJHH01000483.1 GCF_000256565.1 Herbaspirillum lusitanum P6-12
ACGGCCGGCGTCGATTACCGCAAGCGCGCGCTGGAGCAGGTCAGGATTTACCACACGCCGCTCAATGCCGCCACCGACAGCGAGTTGCGCGAGGCGTTTGCCGCCGTCGCCGAAACCGCCGACGAAGACACGCGCGTGCACATCGAAGCGCGGGAGATCCGCGCCTTGCGCCGCGCGGGCAGCGCCATCTGGTTCGATTTCGCCACCTTGTGCGGAGGCCCGCGTTCGCAGAACGATTATCTCGAAATCGCCAGTCGCTTCCAGACCGTGATCCTGTCCGGCATCCCGCGCATGTCCGCGGCGATGTCGTCGGAAGCGCGTCGCTTCACCTGGTTGATCGATGTGTTCTACGATCACAAGGTCAAGCTCATCATGTCGGCCGAAGTCGAGCCGGAAGAACTCTATACGGAAGGCATGCTGGCAAATGAATTCCACCGCACGGTTTCACGTATCATTGAGATGCAATCGCGCGAGTACATGGATTCCGAACGCCGTCTCGCTGCCGACAAGCTTGCTTGATTATGGATAAGGGTTACATGCAATCATTTTTTCAGAAGACCTGCCGCGTTCCAGCCGCAATGCTGGTGCTGGCAGTCGCCGGGCTGACGCTACCCCTGCTTGCCGCTGCCGAGCCGGCGCCTTACGGGACGCCCGGCAAGCCGGCATTCAACGAGCGCTATCCGTCGGGTTCGATTCGTTCGACGGACGAAGCCGACGAGATCCTGGCGGAGGCTGACAAGGAACGCCTCATCATCGAAGACCAATACATCGCCGAACAGCGCGACTGCTACAAGAAGTTCTTTGTGGCAGCTTGCCTGGACGGTGCCAAGGAACGCAATCGCGTTGCCGGCAAGCAGGTGCGTGACGTGGAAGTCGAGGCCAATGCTTACAAGCGCCAGGCCAAGGCCGATGATCGTGACAAATCGCTGGCCGAGCAGCGCGTCAAGGACGAGCAGGATTCTGCGCGCCGCGCCGCCGATCAAAAGGAGCGCGACGCCGCCGCTGCGCGCAAGGTGCAGGAGAGCGCAGCCAAGCAGCAACAAGTCAAGGAACGCGAGCAGCAAAGCGAAGGCAAGGAAGATGCGCGCGTGAAGGCGCACGATGCGCAGCTGCGCGAGAAACAGGCAGCAGATGCCGCCAAAGCACCGCAACGCCAGGCCAATGAAAAGGCCTACCAGGAGAAGGTCAAGGCGGCCGAAGTGCATCGCAAGGAAGTCGAGACCAACAAGGCGGAGAAAGATCGCGAGCGTGCCGCCAAGCAACAGCAGGCGCCGGCTTCCGGACTGCCCGCCGCGGATCCGAACCAGCCCAGGTAGTCCGGCCGCGGTCGCTTGCTTTTGCAGCGAGCGGCGCAGCCGACAACGATTGTTGACCTGCGGCAGGTGGATTACACTGTGTACAGTTCTTTTTTAGCAGCGGCGGCGTGCAATCTGCAATCTGCAACCCGCTGCAACCTCCAGCCGTTTTTGCACCAAGAAGCCGACATGACAATGACGCACCGCGAAGATATACAGCGCCGTATTATCGAACTGGAAGTGGAACATCGCGATCTGGACGCCGTGATCGACCTGCTTTCACGCGAAGTGCGTCATGAGGAATTACAATTGCGTCGTTTGAAGAAGCGCAAGTTGCAATTGAAGGACCACATCATGTTGCTGAAAATGCAATTGATCCCCGATATTCCAGCCTGAATCAATGGTGCGTTTCAGCCGCTTTTGATCGGTTTCATTCGCAGCATCCATTCCCGTTGTCATGATCTTGCCGGGACGGCAACGTCGTTGGCGACGGCATGGCATCCCACATTTTTCAGTTCAGGTTTAACCTCTTTACAGGCATGAGTCAGTGAGTTCCATCGAAGATACCGCCGCATCCGTTCCACAGGGTATCCATGATGCCGAGGTTGAGCGACTGTTCGGCGCCGGCGGTCCGCTGGGCGGGCAGGTCGGCAGTTATCGTCCGCGCCACGCCCAGACCGAAATGGCCAAGGCCATTGCCGAAGCGATTGCCGGTCAGAGCACCTTGATCGCCGAAGCCGGCACCGGCACCGGCAAGACCTTCGCCTATCTGGTCCCTGCGCTGCTGTGGGGCGGTAAGGTAATCGTCTCCACCGGCACCAAGAACTTGCAGGACCAGCTTTATCTGCGCGACATCCCGACCGTGCGCAAGGCTTTGAGCGCGCCCGTCTCGGTGGCGCTGTTGAAGGGGCGTTCCAACTACGTTTGCCATTTCCATCTCGAGCGCACGCTGCAGAACGGCCGCCTGACCGCGCGCGAGGATGTGGGCTATCTGCGCGAGATTTCGCGCTTCATGAAAACCACTTCCTCGGGCGACAAGGCCGAGTTGTCCAAGGTGCCGGAAAACGCGCTGATCTGGAACCTCGTGACGTCCACGCGCGACACCTGTTTCGGCGCCGAATGCCAGTACTACCAGGATTGCTTCGTCATGAAAGCGCGCAAGGAAGCGCAGCAGGCCGACGTGGTCGTGGTCAATCACCATTTGTTCTTCGCCGACGTGGCTTTGAAGGACACGGGCGTGGCCGAATTGCTGCCGACTGCCAATACCGTGATTTTCGACGAGGCGCATCAGTTGCCGGAAACCGCAACCATGTTCTTCGGCGACACCGTGTCGACGTCGCAGGTGCTGGAACTGTGCCGCGACGTGTTGGCCGAAGGCCTGTCGCATGCACGTGACGGCGCCGACTGGGCCAAGGTGGTGGCGCCGGTCGAGAAGGCGGCGCGCGACCTGCGGCTGGCTTTCCCGGAAGATATCGTGCGCCTGGCGGTCAATCAGATTGCGCCGTCAAGCGTGTTCTTCCCCGCGCTGGAAACCCTGCGCGACAACATGGATGGCATGATCGCCGTACTCGAAAAACAAGCCGAGCGCGCCGAGACCATCGAGCAATGCCGCACCCGTGCAATTGAATTGTCGCATCAGCTTGAAAAATGGAATGGCGCGCAAGACAAGGCCGCCAGCGAAGACGGGCAGACCTACGTATTGTGGGTCGAGGCATTCACCTCGTCGCTGCAACTGCATCGCACGCCGCTGTCGATCGCGCCGATTTTCAACAAGCAACGCGAAGGCGTGCCGCGCACGTGGATTTTCACCTCGGCTACGCTGGCGGTGAAAAACGATTTCCATCACTACACTTCGCAGATGGGGCTGTGGGACGAGCCGGCAAAATCGTGGCCGAGCCCGTTCGACTATGAGCAGCAAGGTTTGCTTTATGTGCCGAACAACCTGCCGCAGCCGAACTCCTACGAGTACACCGATGCCGTGATCGATGCGGCGCTGCCTGCCATCATTGCCGCCGGTGGGCGCACGTTCCTGCTGTGCACTACGATCCGTGCGGTCAATCGCGCCGCGGAGCGCCTGCGTGAAGAGTTCGAACAGCGCGGCCTGCCGTTTCCTCTGATGGTGCAGGGAGAAGCCGGTCGCACCGAATTGCTGGATCGTTTTCGCGCCTCCGGTAATGGCGTGCTGATCGGTAGCCAGAGTTTCTGGGAAGGCGTCGACGTGCGCGGCGATGCATTGTCGCTGGTGATCATCGACAAGTTGCCGTTTTCCCCGCCTGACGATCCGGTGTTGGCAGCACGTATTGCCGAGCTGGAGAAGAAGGGCCTCAATGGTTTTGTGCATCACCAGTTGCCGGCGGCGATCATCAACCTGAAGCAGGGCGCCGGTCGCCTGATCCGCGATGAGACCGATCGCGGCGTGCTGATGATCTGCGATCCGCGGCTGATCTCCAAGGGCTATGGCCGCCGCATCTGGCAAAGCCTGCCGCCGTTCAAACGCACCCGTGAAATCGGCATGGTGGAAGATTTCTTTGCACGCCGTGCGGCCTTGGCTGCCGCCGAGGAAAGCTGAATATGGCCTGGAATTGGTCGACGTGTCGGCGCGCGACCGCGTGATCCTGGCGGCGTTTGCCTGTCAGACCGTCAGCGAAACCGACTGACGTTGCTCCCGCTAAATACGTTTTTCTACAAGCCGGAAATGCCGCCATTTTTGCGTTGAAGCGTCGTATTTCTCCCTGAATCGAGCCCGGCGCTTCGGGTAAAATGGCGGGATGAAAATTCTCATCAGCAACGACGACGGTTACCTGGCTCCGGGCATCATTGCGCTGGCCGACGCCTTGTCCGCCATCGCCGACATCACCGTTGTCGCGCCCGACAGCAACCGCTCCGGCAGTTCCAACTCGCTGACGCTGGACCGGCCTCTGTGGGTTGAGCGTGCCGGCAACGGCTTTTACTACCTCAACGGCACGCCGTCCGACTGCGTGCACGTCGCGCTGACCGGTTTGCTGCCGGACCGTCCCGACCTGATCGTTTCCGGCATCAACCAAGGCCAGAACATGGGCGACGATACCTTGTATTCCGGCACCGTTGCCGCGGCGACCGAGGGTTTCCTGTTTGGCATCCCGGCCATCGCGTTTTCGCAATTGCACAAAGGCTGGGAGCATCTCGACAGCGCCGCGCGCGTTGCCCGTGAAGTGGTCGAGCGCCAGTTCGACGCCATCGCCAAACCGTATCTGCTGAACGTCAATATTCCCAACCTGCCGTATGCCGAACTCAAGTCCTGCGTAGCGACCCGACTGGGCAAGCGCCACATGTCGGAGCCGGTCTACAAGATGCGCGATCCGCACGGCAAGGACATCTACTGGATCGGCCCGCCGGGCGGCGTCAAGGATGCCGGCGAAGGCACCGACTTCCATGCGACCGCGAACGGCCACGTGTCGATCACTCCCTTGCGGATTGACCTGACGCACACCAGTCAGTTGGCCGACCTGAAGAAGGCGCTCGCATGACCGGTAAATCCAGCCGCTTCCCGCTGTCCTTGTCCTCCGTGGTGGAGAAGAAGGGCAAGGCCGCCTCCGGCGCACCTGCGCGCACCGTGGTGACGCCGCAAACGGCAACGCGCAATGCTGCACTGGACTCCGGTCGCCTGGCCGCGAAGGCGCAAGCCGCACGCGCTGCACAACATCCGGCGCCATCCTCGTCAGCCGGAAAGCCGGCCACGCCCGTCTCTCGCACTGCATTGCCGACGCCGATTGCCACCGCCAATCGCTCGGCGCCGCTGGTGTCCGAAGCGGTCCGCAAGGCCATGGTGGCGCGCGTGGCCAAGCAGGGCGTCAGCGATCAAAAGGTATTGGCGGCGATGGAGGCTGTGCCGCGCCACATGTTCATGGAGCCGGGATTGTCGAGCCAGGCCTACATCGACGCCTCGTTGCCGATCGGACATCACCAGACCATTTCCCAGCCCTACATCGTGGCGCGCATGATCGAGATCATGCGCGACAACAACAAGGGCAAGGCGCTCGAGCGCGTGCTGGAAATCGGCACCGGCTGCGGCTATCAGGCGGCCGTACTGTCGCTGGTCGCCAAAGAGGTGTACTCCATTGAACGCATCAAGCCCTTGCATGAACTGGCCAAGACCAATTTGCGGCCGCTTCGTATCGCCAACATCCGCTTGCATTACGGAGATGGTATGCTAGGCCTGCCGCAGGTGGCGCCGTTCGACGGCATCATTCTGGCGGCGGCCGGACTGGAAGTGCCGCAGGCGCTGCTGGAACAGCTGGCGATCGGCGGGCGCCTGGTGGCGCCGGTCGGGGGGCGTCAGCAGATGTTGCAGCTCATCGAACGTATCAGTAAATTCGAGTGGACCAGCGAAACCCTGGAAGAATGCCATTTCGTGCCGCTGCGTCCGGGCACGGTGTAACAAGAATAAAACAAGCTATTCAGAATACGGCGGCGAGCAGCTTTTTGCCTCGCCGGTCCCGATGAACTTCTCGCGCAGGACGCGGGTCAACGTTATCGTTGTACAAAATTTAATGTAATGAGCATGAAAAATAATCGTCTGGTCTGGTTGGGGATTGTCGTGAGTCTGCTGGCAGGGTGTTCTACTACGCCGCGCACTGCTGCACCTGTGGTGGAACGTACAACCAGCTCGGCCAAGCCGGCGGCGGATCCCGCCAAAAACGTGGCAACTGCAGCGGCGCGCCCTGAAGGAAAAGGTTATTACACGGTGAAGAAGGGCGATACGCTGTATCGCATCGCACTGGAATCGGGGCAGAGCTATCGCGACATCGTGGCCTGGAACAACCTGACCAATGCGAACGACATCAAAGTTGATCAAGTGCTGCGCGTCTCGCCACCTGACGGTGTTCAAACCGGCGCCGTGGTTGCGCCGGCGGCAGGGGCGTCAGGCATTGAGGTTCGTCCGTTGGGCGCGTCGTCTTCTGCGGGTGCTGCTCCCGCAGCGACCGGCACGGGCGCTGGCGCCAACAAGACCGGCCCGCGCGGCGACAAGCGAGCCTATTCGGACAGCACGCTGGCCGAGCTGGAAAAGCCGGACGCTGCCCCTTCGAGCGTATCGACGGCTCCGGCAGCAGCGCCTGCCGCCTCTGCAGCCCAGACTCCGGCCAAGGCCGAAGCGGCGCATCCGGCCGAGAAGCCGGCGGTTACGGCAACCTCGTGATCGTGAAGCATTCCAATAATCTCTTGTCGGCCTATGCGCACAACAAGACGATACTGGTGAAGGAAGGGCAAGCTGTAACCAAGGGGCAGAAGATTGCCGAGATGGGGAATTCGGATAGCGACAGCGTCAAGCTGCACTTCGAAATTCGCCAGCAAGGCAAGCCTGTCGACCCGTCGAAATACCTGCCGCCACGTTAGCGTATGAGCCCAAGCCCTCGCGATCACCTGCCAGACGACGAGTCCCGATCGGACGATCCGGTCGAGCCGTTGGAAACAGCCGACGATCTGGAAGTCATTGACGAGGGTGACGACGCTGAGGCTGAGGCCCAGGGCGAAGCAGAGGTCGTCGTTGTCGTCGAGGGAGTGGAAGAACTCAAGAAGGTGCTGGCAGCCGAGCTGTCCACCGACACCACCCAGCATTACCTCAACCAGATCGGCACCCGGCCGTTGTTGACTGCGCCGGAGGAATTGTATTTCGCCACGCTTGCCAAGCAGGGTGATTTCGCTTCACGCCAGAAGATGATCGAGCACAACCTGCGCCTGGTCGTGTCGATCGCCAAACACTACATCAACCGCGGCGTCGCCTTGCTCGACCTGATCGAGGAGGGCAATCTCGGCCTCATGCGCGCCATCGACAAGTTCGAGCCTGAGCGCGGTTTCCGTTTCTCGACCTACGCCACCTGGTGGATTCGCCAGAGCATCGAACGCGCCATCATGAATCAGGCGCGGACGGTGCGGCTGCCGGTGCACATGGTGCGCGAACTGAACCAGATTCTGCGGGCAAAATACCATCTGGAAGCGCAGCACCACGACGGCCGCGACGCCACTGCGGAAGACATCGCCCATCTGGTCGATCGTCCGGTCGAAGACGTGCAGGACGTGCTGGCGCTGTCCGAACATGCGGCTTCGCTCGACACCCCCCTCGATAACGATCCGCAGGCCAGTCTGATCGACCTGTTGCCGGGCTCGCTCGACGAGAGTCCCGATAGCAAAGCCGAATACCACGAAGTGTCGATACTGATCCGCGACTGGCTTAAAAATTTGCCGGACAAGCAACGCATCGTCATCACCCGGCGCTTCGGACTCGACAACGACGATCCTTCCACGCTGGAACAACTCGCTTCAGAAATGGGCATCACCCGCGAACGCGTGCGCCAGGTCCAGCAAGAAGCCCTGATCAAGCTCAAACGCAGCCTGCTGGCCCGTGGCGTCGGCAAGGACGCGCTGTTTTAGCTTCCCTCCGCCGACGGTATCGCAGACAATAGCGTTTTTGGTCTTTTGGCCGCGACGGTGGCCGCATCTATTTTCTATGCAGCAAAATATCATCAATATCAAAGCCCTCGATATGGACGGACGCGGCGTCGGTCATGTGGCGAACGAAGACGGCACCCAGGGCAAAGTGATTTTCGTCGAAGGCGCATTGCCCGGCGAGCAGGTCAGCTTCCAGTCTTACCGCAGGAAGCCGAAATGGGAGGCGGCCACCATGACCGCCTTGCATCGCGAATCATCCTTGCGCGTCAAGCCGCAATGCGATTACTTCGGTCTCTGCGGCGGCTGTGCCATGCAGCATCTGGAGCCGTCGGCGCAAGTCGCCATGAAGCAGCGCGTGCTCGAAGACAATCTCTGGCATCTCAGCAAACTCAAGGCGGAAACCATGTTGCGACCGATTTACGGGCCGACCTGGGGCTACCGCTATCGCGCGCGGATCTCGGTCAAGAACGTGGTCAAGAAGGGCACCGTGCTGGTTGGTTTCCATGAAAAGAAATCGCCGTTCGTCAGCGACATGAAGACGTGCGAAATCCTGCCGCCGCATGTCTCGGCAATGCTGATGCCGCTGCGCGCGCTGATCGGTTCGCTGAGCATCATCGACCGTCTTCCGCAAATTGAACTGGCCATCGGCGAGGGTGACAACGGAGTAAAAACCACGGTCATGGTCTTGCGCGTGATGGAGCCGCCAAGTGCCGACGACGAGCTCAAGCTCAAGGCTTTTGCCGACGAGCACAAGGTCGAATGGTGGTTGCAGCCGAAAGGTCCGGACACGGCGCATCCCTTCTATCCACCGCAATCGAACCTGCATTACACGCTGCCGGAATTCGGTATTCGCATGCCGTTCAAGCCCACCGATTTCACTCAGGTCAATCACCAGATCAACCGTGTACTGGTGGCCCGGGCCTTGCGCTTGCTCGATGTGCAGCCTGAGGATCGTGTCGCCGATTTATTTTGCGGTTTGGGCAATTTCACCTTGCCGATCGCCACATTGGCCAGGGAAGTCGTCGGCATCGAAGGCAGCACGGCCCTGACCGAGCGCGCCGCCGAGAATGCGAAGGTCAATGGGATTGCCGGCAAAACGGCGTTCTATTGCCGCAATCTGTTTGAGGCGACGACGGAAGATTTCATTGCGCTCGGCAAATTCGATCGTATGCTGATCGACCCGCCACGCGAAGGTGCGCTGGAAGTGTGCAAGGCAATTGCCGGTCTGGGCGCGCAGCATGCCCATCTGAAGCCCAGGCGCATCGTCTATGTATCCTGCAACCCGGCTACGCTGGCGCGTGATGCCGGTGAACTGGTCAACCTGGGCGGTTACCGCCTGACGCTGGCGGGCGTGGTCAACATGTTCCCGCACACGGCGCATGTGGAATCGATGGCGGTGTTCGATTTGGCGGATTGAGTTGTTCCGGCGACGCCACGAAAAAAGCCGACCAGAAGGTCGGCTTTTTCTTTGAAGCAATGCGCAGCGGCGTCAGTCGCGGTTGCCGCCGACGATGCCCAGAATCGAGAGCAGGTTGACGAACACGTTGTAGACGTCCAGGTAGATCGCCAAGGTGGCCGAAATGTAGTTGGTTTCGCCGCCGTTGATGACTTGTTGCACGTCAAACAGGATGTAAGCCGAGAAAATCGCGATCGCCACCACCGAAATGGTCAATTGCAGCGCCGGCAGTTGCAGGAAGATATTGGCCAGCGAGGCGACGATGATCACGAGTACGCCGGCAAACAGCCATTTGCTCATGCCCGAGAAGTCGCGCTTGGATACTGTCGCGACGGTTGCCATGACCCCGAAAATCAGTGCGGTGCCGCCGAATGCCGTCATGATCAATTGGGCGCCGTTGGAGAAGCCCAGCGTGTATTCGATCAAGCGCGACAGCATCAGGCCCATGAAGAAGGTGAAGCCGAGCAGGACGGCGACGCCCAAGCCGGAATTCTTGGTCTTTTCGATCGCGTAGAAGAAGCCGAAGGCCACGGCCATGAACACCACGAAACCGATCATCGGGCTACCGGCAAACAGGCTCAGATGCAATTGCACGCCCAGCCACGCGCCGAGCACGGTCGGGATCATCGACAATGCGAGCAGCCAGTAAGTATTGCGCAGCACGCGGTTGCGGGCCAAGGCGCCGGTATTCAGGTTTTCAAGTGTGTTTTGCGAGTAATTGTTCATTCGTCCTCCGGTAGCGTTAAATGCGAACAGAGCATAGCACGACGCTCACTGCATGAGACACCGCAGCAAGAGGGAAGTTCGTCCGCGGAAGTCGTTAAATTTTGTCAGTTTGCCATGCTTTATAGCGAATTAGGCTGATAAATAGTCGTTTCATGGTAGAATTAAAGGTTGATTGAATTGTTAATTAACAGCTTTAACCCTTTCTTTTTATTGGAGTTTTTACACATGGCAATTGAACGCACCCTGTCGATTATCAAACCGGACGCAGTTGCGAAAAACGTGATCGGTCAGATTTATACCCGTTTCGAAAACGCCGGCCTGAAAATCATCGCTGCGCGCATGATTCACTTGTCGCGTGCCGAAGCAGAAGGTTTCTACGCGGTTCACCGCGAGCGTCCATTCTTCAAGGATCTGGTTGACTTCATGGTCTCCGGTCCTGTGATCGTGCAAGCCCTGGAAGGCGAAAACGCGATCCTGAAGCATCGCGACCTGATGGGCGCAACCGATCCGAAGAAGGCAGAAAAAGGCACGATCCGCGCCGATTTCGCTGATTCGATCGACGCCAACGCAGTGCACGGTTCCGACGCAGCAGAAACAGCCAAGGTTGAAATCTCATATTTCTTCCCGGCGCTGAATATCTACTCGCGTTAATTTGTAGCAAGTTGTCCTTGATGTTTAGTGGTCTATGCATCAAGGTTAACGAAAAGTGGTACATGTCATGACAACAGCTCTCACCAATCTGCTGGATCTGGATCCCGCGCAACTCGTCGCTTATTGTGGCGAGTTGGGTGAGAAGCCGTTTCGCGCCAAACAATTGCAGCGTTGGATTCATCAATACGGCGTTGCCGATTTTGCCGAGATGACCGATCTCGCCAAGTCGCTGCGTGAAAAGCTGTCGACGCGGGCCCATGTGACCGCTCCGGCCATCATCAGCGACCATACTTCCACCGACGGCACCCGCAAATGGCTGGTGGATGTCGGCAACGGCAATGCCGTTGAAACCGTATTCATTCCCGAAGAAAACCGCGGCACCTTGTGCATTTCGACTCAGGCCGGCTGCGCGGTCAATTGCCGTTTCTGCTCGACCGGCAAGCAAGGCTTCAACCGTAACCTGAGCGTCGGCGAAATCATCGGCCAGTTGTGGATGGCCGAGTTCGAGTTGCGCAAGACCAAGGGTGTCGAAGCCGGTCCCAAAGGCGAGCGCCAGATCACCAACGTGGTGATGATGGGCATGGGCGAGCCTTTGCTGAATTTTGAACCTACCGTTACCGCTTTGAAGCTGATGCTCGACGATAACGCGTACGGCTTGTCGCGCCGCCGTGTAACGCTGTCAACCAGTGGCGTGGTGCCGATGATCGACAAGTTGTCGCAGGAATGCGCGGTGGCGCTGGCGGTGTCGCTGCATGCGTCCAACGATACGCTGCGCGACGGTCTGATTCCGCTGAACAAGAAATATCCGCTGCAAGAGTTGATGGCGGCGTGCAAGCGCTACCTCGAGTTTGCGCCGCGCGATTTTGTGACGTTCGAATATTGCATGCTGGACGGCGTCAACGACAGCGACGCACATGCGCGCGAATTGGTGGAATTGGTGCAGGGTGGCGGCGACGCCAAGGCCGCGGTGCCATGCAAGTTCAACCTGATTCCGTTCAATCCTTTCCCCGAGTCAGGATTGAAGCGTTCCCACAATCCTCGCATCAAGGCGTTTGCCCAGATCCTGATGGATGCCGGCATCGTTACAACCATTCGCAAGACGCGCGGCGACGATATCGACGCCGCCTGCGGTCAGCTGGCGGGCGAGGTCAAGGACCGCACCCGCGTGCAGGAACGCATGCAGAAAATGACTGAATACCAGCAAAAATTCGGTAAGGACTTTGGCCGCATCGTGGAGATCACCGGGTGAGGAAACGCTGGCAGAACAGTGTCATTGCCCTGCTGCTGGCACCTGCTTTGCTGCTGACCGGATGCGTTTCCTCCAAAATGGACAAAACTGCCGCCGGCGACAGCATGCCGGTATCGTCGTCCCGCGTGAATGTTCAGGCTGACGCCCGGAAACGCGCCGATATTCGTTTGCAACTGGCGATCGGTTACTACGAACAGCGCCAGTTTGCCGTGACGCTTGAAGAGGCCGATCTGGCATTGCAGGCGGTCCCTGATTTTGCCGAAGCCTACGGCATGCGCGCGCTGGCGCTTATGGAAATGGGCCGCAGCAGGCAAGCCGAGGCTGATTTTCTCCAGGCACTGAGGCTTTCGCCCGGCAATCCGGATTTCGCCAATAACTACGGTTGGTTCCTTTGCAACAATAGCCGTGCGGCCGAAGCAATACCGTACTTCGAGGCGGCAGTCGCACAGCCGACCTACCTCTCGCCGGGCAAGGCGCTTGCCAATGCCGGCGCATGCAGCCTGAAGTCGCAGAACGCCGCGGCGGCAGAACGGTATTTTGCGCGGGCATTCCAGTATGAGCCGGCCAGTCTGGCAACCAATGTGAATTTGACCAGGATTTACTTTGATCGAAGTGAGTTCGAGCGTGCGCGCTTTCACATCGGTCTGGCGGCAAAAAATGATGTCTTGAATGTCGATGCACTATGGCTAGCCATCAAGATTGAACGTAAACTAGGCAATCAATCAGCCGAAAATGAACTGGCGGCGCAATTGCGCCGTCGCTATCCGTCTTCGTCAGAATACGCGGCTTATCAACGTGGAGCATTTGATGAGTGATCAGCAGGGAAATGAAGCGCCAATCTCCGGTTTCGAATCGGGGACAGAAGAGGTAAGGCAAGTGGCATTACCCGGAGCGCTATTGGCAGCGCAACGTCAGGCCAAGGGATGGTCTGTGGAGCACGCCGCGAGTCAGTTGAAATTCGCCACGCGTCAGGTGATCGCGCTGGAGGGGGACAATTATGCCGCGTTGCCGGGCCCGGTCATCGTGCGCGGTTTTGTGCGCGCCTATGCCAAGTTGCTGGGGCTGGATGCCAACGCGCTGGTGGCATTGTTGCCGCAGGACGGTCTTGTACAAACCGGGCAGATAACGCCACAGCGCACACTGTCGACGCCTTTTTCGGAGTCGCCGCTGCCGTTGGGCAATCGCAGCAAGGTTTCGCCGGGTCTGGTAGTCGGCGGCGTACTGGTGGTATTGCTGGTCGGCGCTGCCGGCGTGATCCATCGCACCGATGCATTCAACGACGTGCCGCAACTGGCATGGTTGAAGCAGGGCGCCAGAACGGCCTCGGAAGAACCGGCTGCAGCGCCGGTGCAAGCCGATGTCCAGCAGGATTTGCCGCCTGAAGTACAGGATGGTTCCGACAAGAGCAAGCTCGAAAAGGTCGAGTCGGCCGTGACGAGTGCTGCCAGCTCCGCCAGTTCGGCGATTACCAATGTTTCCGAGCGCGTAGCCAGCGCGGTGGCGCCGAGCGCGCCGCAGCCGGCTG
>NZ_AJHH01000484.1 GCF_000256565.1 Herbaspirillum lusitanum P6-12
GGCTGCGGCGAAGACCCCGGCACCAACAGCTGAGCCTGCGCAGCCGAAAGTCGCGGCAGCGCCGGTGAACCCGGGCTCGCCCGTGACCGGCAGCCTGAACATCAGCAACAGCAAGGATTTGCTGCGCCTCACCTTCCGCGAGGATTCGTGGGTGGAAATCCGTCGTGGCGACAAGTCGACCATGATTTCGCGCTTGCTCAAGGCCGGCACTACCGAATCGTTCGACATTAATGAACCGGTCACGCTGGTGGTCGGCAATGCGGCCGGGGTCGACGCCAGCCTGCGCGGTTCCAGGCTGGATCTGGAAACCGGCAGCAGCAGCAACGTGGCTCGTCTGAGCCTGAAATGAATTTGAAGAATTTGAAATAAAGCACGTATGTCATCTTCGCCTTTCCCGATCGCATCCGGCCCGTTGGGTCGCCGTCAAAGCCGTCGCGCCGTCATCCGGTACGGCGAACGCGAAGTGGCGGTCGGCGGCGGTGCGCCGGTCATGGTGCAATCCATGACCAATACGGATACCGCCGACGCCATCGGTACGGCGATCCAGATCAAGGATCTGGCGCGCGCCGGCTCGGAAGTCGTGCGCATCACCGTCAATTCGCCGGAAGCGGCTGCGGCGGTGCCGGCGATCCGTGAGCAACTCGATCGCATGGGCGTGGACGTGCCGCTTGTGGGCGACTTCCATTACAACGGCCATACGCTGCTCAATGATTATCCCGACTGCGCCAAGGCGTTGTCGAAGTACCGTATCAACCCCGGCAACGTCGGCAAGGGCGCCAAGCGCGACAGTCAATTCGCCCAGATGATCGAAGCGGCTTGCCGCTACGACAAGCCGGTGCGCATTGGCGTCAACTGGGGCAGCCTGGATCAGGCCCTGTTGGCGCGCATCATGGACGAAAACGCCGGACGCGCGGAACCATGGCCGGCGCAGGCCGTGATGTACGAAGCGCTGGTAACGTCGGCCATTGAGAACGCCCAGCGCGCAGAAGAATTGGGCCTGGCCGGCGACAAGATCATCCTGTCGTGCAAGGTATCGGGCGTACAGGATCTGATCGCCGTGTATCGCGAACTGGCGCGTCGTTGCGACTATCCGCTGCATCTCGGTCTGACCGAAGCCGGCATGGGCAGCAAGGGCATCGTCGCCTCGACGGCGGCCCTGTCGGTGCTGCTGCAGGAAGGCATCGGCGACACCATTCGCATTTCGCTGACGCCGGAGCCGGGCGGCGATCGTACCCGCGAAGTCATCGTCGGCCAGGAAATCCTGCAGACCATGGGCTTGCGCAAGTTCACGCCGATGGTAATAGCCTGTCCGGGCTGCGGCCGCACGACGTCAACCGTATTCCAGGATTTGGCGGACAAGATTCAGACTTACCTGCGCGAGCAGATGCCGCAATGGAAGGGCGTGTATCCCGGCGTCGAAAGCATGAACGTCGCCGTCATGGGCTGCATCGTCAACGGTCCGGGCGAATCCAAGCACGCGAACATCGGCATCAGCTTGCCGGGCACCGGCGAATCGCCTGCCGCACCGGTATTCATTGACGGTGAAAAGCGCATGACCTTGCGCGGCGAGCGCATCGCCGAAGAATTCCAAACCATTGTGCTGGATTACGTGCAAACGCATTACGGCAAGCAAACCGCGGTCTGAGCCGCGGCCGCAACTCCGCCCGGACAGGCCGCTACCGGCTGGCCTGTGACTGAACAAACCTGAAGATCATTAGCATGTCTGAAAACAAGAAAATCGAAAAAATCGTCGGCGTCAAAGGAATGAACGACATCCTGCCGGCCGACGCGCCGCTGTGGGAACTGTTCGAGAACACCGTGCATTCGGTGCTCAAGAGCTACGGCTTCCAGCAGATCCGTACGCCGATCGTCGAGCCGACCGCTTTGTTTTCGCGCGGCCTGGGCGAAGTCACCGACATCGTCGAGAAGGAAATGTATTCCTTCACCGATTCCATGAATGGCGACAACCTGACGCTGCGTCCGGAAAGCACCGCCAGCGTGGTGCGAGCGGCGCTCGAACATAATCTTACCTATGATGGCCCGAAGCGCCTCTGGTACGCGGGTCCGATGTTCCGTCACGAGCGTCCGCAGCGCGGCCGCTATCGCCAGTTCCATCAGGTTGGCGCGGAAGCGCTCGGTTTCACCGGCCCGGACATCGACGCCGAGCTGATCATGATGTGCCAGCGCCTGTGGGACGATCTCGGTCTGGAAGACATTCGCTTGGAACTGAATTCCATCGGCGACGCTGAAGAGCGCAGCAAGCATCGCGCCGACCTGATCGCCTATTTCGAGCAGCACAGGGAGTTGCTCGATGCCGATGCCCAGCGTCGCCTGCATTCGAATCCGCTGCGCATCCTCGACACCAAGAATCCGACCATGCAAGGCATGGTCAACGGCGCGCCCAAGCTGCTCGATTATCTCGGTGAAGAATCGCGCGCCCACTTCGAAGGCGTGCAAAAGATCCTGAACCACAACAACATCCCGTTCACCATCAATCCGCGCCTGGTGCGCGGCATGGACTATTACAATCGCACGGTATTCGAGTGGGTCACCGATCAGCTCGGTTCGCAAGGCACGGTGTGCGGCGGCGGACGTTACGATCCGCTGATCGAAATGTTCGGCGGCAAGCCGACGCCGGCCTGCGGTTTCGCGATGGGCGTGGAGCGCCTGCTGGAACTGATGAAGGCAAGCGGTGAGCAATATGCGCCGAACCAATGCGACGTCTACATGGTCCACCAAGGCGATGAAGCGCAACTGCAATCCTTTGTTCTGGCGGAAAGATTACGCGGTGCCGGGCTGGATGTTGTGCTACATTGCGCATCGGCGAGCGCGGGCGGCAGCTTCAAGTCGCAGATGAAGAAGGCCGACGCCAGCGGCGCGGCGTTTGCAGTCATCCTCGGCGAAGACGAAGTCAAGAACGCGACGGCGACCGTCAAGACCTTGCGAGCAGCCGAGGGCGAGAGCAATCAGGTCACGATTCCTTTCGACGGCGTCACCGACTATGTCGTGGAACAAATCGTCGGCGACCATGATCATGGTCACGATCATGACCACGTGCATTACCACCCTTAATTTCTGAACCACTTTTAGACTTATTTCATGGCATACGATCTCGAAGAACAAGAACAGCTTGCTTCCATCAAGGCTTGGTGGAGCAAGTACGGCAATCTTCTGACCTGGGTGTTGATCGTCGCGCTGGCTGCCTATGGCGCCTGGAGCGGCTGGAATTTGTATCAGCGCAAGCAGTCGCAGCAAGCCTCCCAGCTCTATGAAGAGCAGCAGAAGGCGGCGGAAGCCAAAGACAACGCCAAAGTGCTGCGCGCAGCGACCGACATGCAGGACAAGTTCAGCGGCACCGCTTACGCGCAGATGAGTGCGCTGGTCGCCGCCAAGACAGCTTTCAGCGCGAACGATACCGAGACCGCCAAGAAGCAATTGCAATGGGTCATCGACCATGGCCGCGACGCCGAGTACAAGGCGATTGCGTCGATTCGCCTGGCGGGCCTGTTGCTGGATGCCAAAGCCTATGATGACGCCCTCAAGTTGCTGGCCGGTGATTTCCCTGCGCAGTTTGCCGGCGCCGTTGCCGATCGCAAGGGCGATATTCTGGTGGCGCAGGACAAGCGCGATGAAGCGCGCACCGCTTACCAACTGGCGCTGGACAAGACCGATGAGCGCAATCCGGGCCGTCAACTGATCCAATTGAAGCTCGACGCCATCGGCGGCACGCCGGCAAAGGCTGCGGCCTGAGCATCGCCATAACAACACTCCAACATCGTGAAATCCGGTAAGAGGAAAAACCATATGCGTCGTGAGTCACAAGTTGTATCCAAGCGTACCGCTGCCCTGGCGATCAAACTGAGCGCGCTGGCTACCGTAGCCTTGTTGTCGGGATGTTCGTTGTTTTCGAGCAAGAAAGAAGTCAATCCGCCTGCAGCGCTGGTTGAATTCAAGCAAACACTGCGTACGCAAACCGTCTGGACTGCCTCCGTCGGCAAAGCCGGCGTCTTCCAGTTCAGCCCGGTCTTCGCGGGCGGCAGCGTGTTCGCGGCCGGTGCAGACGGCGCCGTGGTGCGCCTGAATGCATCCAACGGGCAGACTGTGTGGCGCGTCAACGCCGGTTCTTCATTGACGGCCGGTGTCGGCAGCGACGGCAACGTGGTTGCCGTGGTGGGCGAGAAGGGCGTCGTGCAAGCCTTCGACGGCAACGGCAAGTCGCTCTGGAAAGCCCAGGCGCCCAGCGAAGTCCTGTCCGCTCCGGTGGTAGGTTCGGGGTTGGTGCTGGTGCGCAGCATCGATAACCGCGTTACCGCATTTGACGCCGAAAACGGCACACGTCGCTGGACCGTACTGCGTCCTTTGCCGGCGCTGACCCTGCGCACTGCGCCGGGCATCGTACTCGATTCGCAAACGGCCTACGTCGCCTTGCCGGGCGGCCGCTTGTCGGCATTGGCGCTGAACAACGGCGGTCCGCGCTGGGAAGTTGCCGTCGGCGATCCGAAGGGCACCACCGAACTTGAACGTATTGCCGACGTATCCGGCGTGCCGGGCTTGGGCGTACGCGATGTCTGCGCCGTGGCTTATCAAGGTCGTATCGGCTGCTTCGATGTCGCCAACGGCAACGTGCGCTGGGCCAAGGATTTTTCCAGCGAATCCGGCTTGACGCTGGATGACCGTTTCGTGTTTTCGGCCGATGACAAGGGCGGCGTGACGGAATTCGCCCGCGACACCGGCACCGCGCTGTGGCGCAACGCCAAGCTGGCCTATCGCCGCCTGTCGCCGCCGATAGCAGTTGGCAAAGCGGTCGCAGTAGGCGATTATCAGGGTTATATCCATTTCCTGTCGCGCGATGACGGTGCGTTCGTCGCCCGCACAAGCACTGACGGTAGCCCGATTCAGGTGACGCCGATTGCCGCTGGGCAAGCCGTCGTTTTTCAAACTCAAGCAGGAACAGTCGTCGCCTTGGCGGCAGAATAAAATTTAATGAAGCCGGTTATTGCACTTGTTGGTCGTCCCAATGTCGGTAAGTCGACATTGTTTAATCGGCTCACCCGTTCACGTGATGCGCTGGTCGCAGACTTGCCTGGACTGACCCGGGATCGTCACTACGGCGAAGGCCGGGTCGGCGAGCGCCCCTTTTTGGTGATTGATACCGGCGGTTTCGAGCCGGTGGCCAAAGAAGGCATCATGTTTGAAATGGCCAAACAGACCAAGCAGGCGGTGGTCGAGGCCGATGTCGTGATATTCATTGTCGATGGTCGTCAGGGCCTCACGCCGCACGACAAAACCATTACCGATTTCCTGCGCAAATCGGGCCGTTCGGTCATGCTGGTGGTCAACAAGGCCGAAGGCATGAAGTACACGTCCGTGACCGCCGACTTCTATGAGCTGGGCCTGGGCGATCCGTATGTGATCTCCGCTGCGCATGGCGACGGCGTCGCCGATCTGGTGGATGAAGCACTGGATATCGCGCTGGCGCAGCGTCCCGATCTCGGCGAAGAACGCGTCATCGCTTTCGACATGCCGGGCACGACGCGCGACTCGATTGAAATTCCATTCGAGCGCGACGGCAAGCAATACACGCTGATCGATACTGCGGGTATCCGTCGTCGCGGCAAGGTGTTCGAAGCGATCGAGAAATTCTCGGTGGTGAAGACGCTGCAATCGATTTCGGAAACCAATGTGGTGCTGTTGCTGCTCGACGCGCAACAGGACATTTCGGAGCAGGATGCGCATATTGCCGGCTTCGTGCTGGAGTCCGGCCGTGCGCTGGTGGTGGGCGTCAACAAGTGGGACGGGCTGCAAAGCGATCGCCGCGACGAGATCAAGATGGATCTGGAGCGCAAGCTCAGTTTCCTGTCGTTTGCCAAGTTCCATTTCATCTCTGCGCTGAAGTCGACCGGTATCGGCCCGGTCATGAAATCAATCGACTCGGCCTATGCCGCAGCGATGTCCAATCTGACCACGCCGAAGCTCACGCGGGCGCTGATCGAAGCGGTCGAACATCAACAGCCGCGCCGCAAAGGCTCGATCCGACCCAAATTGCGCTACGCCCACCAGGGCGGCATGAATCCTCCGATCGTGGTGATTCACGGCAACGCCCTTGAAGGCGTGGATGACAGCTACAAACGTTATCTCGAGAAGCATTTTCGTGAAACTTTCTCGTTGGTTGGCACTCCACTCCGTATCGAGTTCCGCTCGAGCAAGAATCCTTTCGCACGCCCAGATAAATAATCCCGAATCTTGGCGGTCGGTAGGAAATCGTTTACATTCATAACGCATAGATTGGTAAAGCACTTGAAATTTTGTCAGGTGCCTCCAAATCCTAATCACAACAACACAGTGGAGCTGCCATGAGCAACAAAGGGCAATTGTTACAAGACCCATTTCTTAATGCCTTAAGAAAAGAACACGTCCCCGTCTCGATCTATCTGGTCAACGGGATCAAACTGCAAGGCCATGTTGAGTCGTTCGATCAATATGTCGTCCTGCTGCGCAATACCGTCACGCAAATGGTATACAAGCACGCCATTTCTACCGTCGTACCAGCCCGTGCCGTGAATCTGAGCCTCGATTCGGCAGAAGCGGAATAATGGTTTATCCAGCCGGCGCCACGCCGTGTGCATACTGATATGCGTGCCGCGCTAGTCGGCCTGGATTTCGGCAAAAGCGATTTTGCCGCGAGTCTGGATGAATTATTCCTGCTGGCCAAGTCCGCTGGCGCAGAGCCTGTTACCACCGTAACCGGCAAGCGCGCCAGTCCGGACGCCGCGCTGTTTGTCGGTTCCGGCAAGGCGCAGGAGATTGCGGATGCAGTAGCCGATCTGCAACTGGACATCGTTATCTTCAATCACGCCTTATCGCCTGCGCAACAGCGCAATCTCGAACGGGTACTGAAAACGCGGGTGCTTGATCGCACCAGCCTGATCCTCGATATTTTCGCCCAACGCGCCAAGAGCCATGAAGGCAAGGTGCAGGTTGAGCTCGCCCAGTTGCAGCATCTGGCGACGCGCCTGATCCGTGGCTGGACTCACCTGGAACGGCAAAAGGGTGGTATCGGCTTGCGCGGTCCCGGCGAAACCCAGCTCGAAACCGACCGTCGACTGCTCGGCGATCGCGTCAAAGCCCTGCGCGCCCAACTGGCCAAGCTGCATCGTCAGCATGCCACGCAACGACGCGCACGCGGCCGCAATGACACGTTCTCGGTGTCGCTGGTCGGTTACACCAACGCGGGCAAATCCACGGTGTTCAACGCCATGGCCAAGGCCGGCGTATATGCCGCCAACCAGCTGTTCGCGACGCTAGACACGACGTCGCGCCGGGTATATCTGGGCGAGGTCGGCCACGTTGTCATTTCAGACACGGTCGGGTTCATCCGCGAGTTGCCTCACCAACTGGTGGCGGCATTTCGCGCCACGCTCGAAGAGACCATCCACGCCGATCTGCTGCTGCATGTTGTCGATGCAGCAAGCCCGGTGCGGATGGAACAAATCGAGCAGGTGAATCTGGTTCTCAAGGAGATCGGCGCGGATCATATTCCCCAGATTCTGGTCTGGAACAAGATCGATGCCGCCGACCTGGAGCCGGCAATTGAGCATGATGAGTATGGTAGAATCCACCGGGTTTTTGTCAGTGCGAAAACTGGCGCCGGCCTGGATTTGTTGCGGCAGGCAATTGCCGACTCGCTCAGGTCGTCGATCGAGGTGCGCAGGGGCGCCCGATCGCAGACTTTCGATTCTCAAGATGCGCACAATGTGTACGATGTACACGATACGCAAGCGCATTAATCTGTTGGCTTGAACCGCCACAGCTGGTCGTCCGGGCGGTTCTCGAAGTTGGCGGGCATTCCCTCTTTTGATTTTTTCAATTACTAAGCCGGATCGCAACGCATGCTCGTTTCTCTATTCAAAAAACTCGGTATAAAGTTTTCGTTGAACGACCCTCAATGGGGGCGCGGTTCACAAGACGACAACAACCGTCAAAATCAGAACAACGGCAATAACGGCAAGAAGCCGGACGACGGTCCTCCCGACCTCGATCAGCTGTGGCGCGATTTCAACCAGCGCCTGAGCCGGCTATTCGGCAAACGCGGTGGCGGCGGTTCCGATAACGGTGACGGCGGCGGCTTTAATCGCGGCGACATCAAGGGCGCCGGCATCGGCGCCGGCGTGATTGCCGTCATCGTCGCCTTCCTGTGGCTGGCCAGCGGCTTCTTCATTGTTCAGGAAGGCCAGACCGCGGTCGTCATGACCTTCGGCAAATACAGTCACACCACGTTGCCCGGTTTTAACTGGCGCTGGCCTTATCCGCTGCAAAGCCACGAGATCGTGAACGTCTCGCAGGTGCGCACGGCGGAAATCGGCTATCGCAGCAACGCCAAGAACAAGCAATTGAAGGAAGCGCTGATGCTGACTGACGATGAAAACATCATCGACATCCAGTTCGCCGTGCAATACAAGCTCAAGAACGCCGCAGAATGGTTGTTCAACAATCGTGACCAGGACGAAACCGTGCGCCAGGTCGCCGAGACCGCAATCCGCGAAATCGTCGGCCGCAGCAAGATGGACTTCGTGTTGTACGAAGGCCGTGAAAAGGTGGCGCTCGACGTCGGCCAGTTGATGCAGCAAATCCTCGATCGCTACAAATCGGGCGTGCAGATCACCAACGTCACCATGCAAGGCGTGCAACCGCCCGAACAGGTACAGGCGGCATTTGACGATGCCGTCAAGGCAGGGCAGGATCGCGAGCGCCAGAAGAATGAAGGCCAGGCTTATGCCAACGATGTGATTCCGAAGGCCAGCGGCGCTGCTTCGCGTCTGCTGGAAGAAGCCGAAGCCTACCGTTCGCGCATCGTCGCCAACGCCGAAGGCGACGCCGCGCGCTTCAAGCAGGTGCTCGAGGAATACCAAAAAGCGCCGGCCGTGACGCGTGACCGCATGTATCTGGAAACCATGCAGCAGATCTTCTCCAACACGACCAAGGTCATGGTGGACGCCAAGAGCGGCAACAACCTGCTGTATCTGCCGCTGGACAAGCTGATCCAGCAATCCGACAACGCCGCTGCGGCAGCAAAGCCTGCGACTGCGCCTGCAGGATCATCCACGGCCTCGCCAACACTTCCAGGAACAGATCCAGTGTATTCAACTGATGTCCAACGTGATTCCCGCAACCGGGATGCGCGTGATTCCCGCGATCGGGAGGTACGCTAATGAGCCGCCTGATTACCAGCATCATCGCCGCCGTCATCGCCATCTGGCTGGTCTCGACCACCATCTTCGTCGTTGAACAGCGCCAGTCGGCCATCGTTTTCGCCCTCGGCGAAGTCAAGCAGGTGGTGACGGAGCCGGGCTTGCACTTCAAGCTGCCGCCGCCGTTCCAGAACGTCATCTACATCGACAAGCGCATCCAGACCCTGGATACGCCTGACGCCGATCGTTTCATCACGGCCGAAAAGAAAAACGTCCTGGTGGACTCCTTCGTCAAATGGCGCATTGTCGATCCGCGTCTGTATTTCATCAGCTTCGGCGGCGATGAGCGTCGTGCGCAAGATCGTCTGTCGCAAATCGTCAAGGCTGCGCTGAACGAAGAAATCACCAAGCGCACCGTGCGCGAAGTGATCTCCGGTGAACGCGGCAAGGTGATGGACGCGATCCAGCGCAAGGTTGCCACGGAAGCCAAGCAGATCGGCGCCGAGATCATCGATGTGCGTCTGCGCCGGGTCGACTATGTCGACCAGATCAACAATTCGGTGTACGACCGTATGAAGTCCGAACGCGCCCGCGTTGCCAACGAATTGCGTTCCACCGGCGCCGCCGAGTCGGAAAAGATCCGCGCCGACGCCGATCGTCAGCGTGTGGTGCTTCTGGCCGAAGCCTATCGCGATGCGGAAAAGATCCGCGGCGCGGGTGACGCCAAGGCTTCCCAGGTCTACGCCCAGGCATTTGGACAGAATCCCGAGTTCTTCAAGTTCTATCGCAGCCTCGAGGCTTATCGCGCCAGCTTCAAGAACCGTCACGACCTGATGGTGGTGGACCCCAACTCCGAGTTCTTCAAGTATTTCAAGGGCGTCGGAAGCGCGAGCGCCAAGAAATAAGCCACGACCCGATCGTGGTATACAATATCGGGTTGCGCGAACAGAAAATGGATGCCGCCGGCACGGGGCGTCCTCTGTTTTTGTTGACTTGAATTGTTGTCTGCTGTTTCTATCGCTGTTTCTAACGTTTCTTTTCGTTTCTTTCGAGTATTTGTTTCCCCAGCATTGATGTGATGTGCTTCAGGCATACGCTTCTTCGGACGCGTGTGCCTTGCCGCGTGTGGTGGGGTTTGCCCGGTTTCGCCCGAGTTTTTCCTGTGCATGCCGGGGTTTGTTTCAGATATATTTTTTGATTGAATTGTTTTATGCCGAACTGGCTTCTTCCTGAAAATATCGCCGACGTCCTGCCGTCCGAAGCGCGCAAGATTGAAGAGCTGCGTCGCCGCATGCTCGACAATTTCCGCCTGTACGGCTACGAAATGGTCATGCCGCCGTTGCTCGAATATCTTGAGTCGTTGCTAACCGGCGCTGGCCGGCATCGGCAAGGTGCGGCTGGACTTGTGCCACGTCGGCGTGCTGCGCGCCATCATCGCCAACGACGAGAAGGCGGCGAAGCAGGCAGCGCAACTGTTCGGCCTGCTGGAAGCCAAGGACATCCCCGGTCTGCACATACTGACCAACGATTATCTGCCGGCCACGCGTGACGCCTTGCTGGCGTTGCCGGGGCTGTACGGCGACATCGAAGTGATCGCACGTGCACGCAAGGCCTTGCCGGCGCTGCCGGGCATTGCCCAGGCGCTCGACGAACTGCAAGCGCTGGCGCAACTGGCCGGCGAAGCCAACGTCACCATCGACCTGGCCGACCTGCGCGGTTACCACTATCACAGCGGCGTGATGTTCGCGGCTTACGTGCCCGGCTTGCCCAACGCGGTGGTGCGCGGCGGCCGTTACGATCATGTCGGCGAAGCATTTGGACGCGCCCGCCCGGCCACCGGTTTTTCCATGGATTTGCGTGAACTGGCTCGCCTGATGCCGGGCGCGGAAAGAAAGCCTGCAATTCGGGCGCCATGGGGTACCGAGGCAGGTTTGCGTGAGAAAATAGCGGAATTGCGCCGCGCCGGGGAAATCGTGATTCAAAGTCTCCCGGGACACGAGAACGACCAGGACGAATTCGACTGCGACCGCGCAGTGGAACTCAGCAATGGAAATTGGATTATCAAAAATTTGGGTTAAGCCATGTTACAGAAAAGCAATGCAAAGAATGTCGTCGTCATCGGTACGCAGTGGGGCGATGAAGGTAAAGGTAAGATCGTCGATTGGCTGACCGATCACGCCCAGGGCGTGGTGCGTTTCCAGGGCGGCCACAACGCCGGCCATACGCTGGTCATCGGCGGCAAGAAGACTGCTCTGCAATTGATTCCGTCCGGCATCATGCGTGCCGGCGTGGCTTGCTATATCGGCAATGGCGTCGTCCTGTCCGTGCCTGATCTGCTGCGTGAAATCGACAAGCTGGAAGCTGCCGGCGTCGAAGTCGCGTCGCGCCTGAAAGTATCCGAAGCCTGTCCGCTGATCTTGCCTTACCACGTGGCGCTGGACGTGGCGCGTGAAGCTGCCCGCGGCGCCGCCAAGATCGGCACGACCGGCAAGGGCATCGGCCCTGCCTACGAAGACAAGGTTGCCCGTCGCGCCATCCGCGTGGCCGATCTGCTCAACGAAAAGCGCTTTGCCGAGAAGCTGCTGGAAAACCTGGACTACCATAACTTCGTCCTGACCCAATACCTGAAGACCCAGCCGGTCGATTTCCAAAAGACGCTGGACGATGCATTGGCCAATGTGCCGCGCCTGAAACCGATGGTCGCCGACGTTTCCAACGACCTGCATATCGCCAACCAGAACGGTTCCAACCTGCTGTTCGAAGGCGCGCAAGGCAGTCTGCTGGACGTTGACCACGGCACTTATCCGTTCGTTACCTCGAGCAACTGCGTGGCCGGCAACGCCGCCGCTGGGGCCCCCGCTGGCCGGCATCGGCAAGGTGCGGCTGGACTTGTGCCACGTCGGCGTGCTGCGCGCCATCATCGCCAACGACGAGAAGGCGGCGAAGCAGGCAGCGCAACTGTTCGGCCTGCTGGAAGCCAAGGACATCCCCGGTCTGCACATACTGACCAACGATTATCTGCCGGCCACGCGTGACGCCTTGCTGGCGTTGCCGGGGCTGTACGGCGACATCGAAGTGATCGCACGTGCACGCAAGGCCTTGCCGGCGCTGCCGGGCATTGCCCAGGCGCTCGACGAACTGCAAGCGCTGGCGCAACTGGCCGGCGAAGCCAACGTCACCATCGACCTGGCCGACCTGCGCGGTTACCACTATCACAGCGGCGTGATGTTCGCGGCTTACGTGCCCGGCTTGCCCAACGCGGTGGTGCGCGGCGGCCGTTACGATCATGTCGGCGAAGCATTTGGACGCGCCCGCCCGGCCACCGGTTTTTCCATGGATTTGCGTGAACTGGCTCGCCTGATGCCGGGCGCGGAAAGAAAGCCTGCAATTCGGGCGCCATGGGGTACCGAGGCAGGTTTGCGTGAGAAAATAGCGGAATTGCGCCGCGCCGGGGAAATCGTGATTCAAAGTCTCCCGGGACACGAGAACGACCAGGACGAATTCGACTGCGACCGCGCAGTGGAACTCAGCAATGGAAATTGGATTATCAAAAATTTGGGTTAAGCCATGTTACAGAAAAGCAATGCAAAGAATGTCGTCGTCATCGGTACGCAGTGGGGCGATGAAGGTAAAGGTAAGATCGTCGATTGGCTGACCGATCACGCCCAGGGCGTGGTGCGTTTCCAGGGCGGCCACAACGCCGGCCATACGCTGGTCATCGGCGGCAAGAAGACTGCTCTGCAATTGATTCCGTCCGGCATCATGCGTGCCGGCGTGGCTTGCTATATCGGCAATGGCGTCGTCCTGTCCGTGCCTGATCTGCTGCGTGAAATCGACAAGCTGGAAGCTGCCGGCGTCGAAGTCGCGTCGCGCCTGAAAGTATCCGAAGCCTGTCCGCTGATCTTGCCTTACCACGTGGCGCTGGACGTGGCGCGTGAAGCTGCCCGCGGCGCCGCCAAGATCGGCACGACCGGCAAGGGCATCGGCCCTGCCTACGAAGACAAGGTTGCCCGTCGCGCCATCCGCGTGGCCGATCTGCTCAACGAAAAGCGCTTTGCCGAGAAGCTGCTGGAAAACCTGGACTACCATAACTTCGTCCTGACCCAATACCTGAAGACCCAGCCGGTCGATTTCCAAAAGACGCTGGACGATGCATTGGCCAATGTGCCGCGCCTGAAACCGATGGTCGCCGACGTTTCCAACGACCTGCATATCGCCAACCAGAACGGTTCCAACCTGCTGTTCGAAGGCGCGCAAGGCAGTCTGCTGGACGTTGACCACGGCACTTATCCGTTCGTTACCTCGAGCAACTGCGTGGCCGGCAACGCCGCCGCAGGCGCCGGTGTCGGTCCCGACATGCTGCACTATGTCATGGGCATCACCAAGGCCTACACCACACGCGTCGGTTCGGGCCCGTTCCCGGCCGAATTGCCGACCGATGCAGGCGTCGGCAAGCATCTGGCTTCTGTCGGTCACGAATTCGGCACCGTCACCGGCCGTGCGCGCCGCTGCGGCTGGTTCGACGCTGCGCTGCTGAAGCGTTCGGTGCAGATCAACGGCGTGTCCGGCATGTGCCTGACCAAGCTGGACGTGCTGGACGGCCTCGAGTCGCTCAAGCTGTGCACCGGTTATACACTCAACGGCAAGACCGTCGACATCTTCCCGGTCGGCGCTGAAGAAGCCGCTGCCTGCGTGCCGATCTACGAAGAAATGCCGGGCTGGAAAGAGTCGACCGTCGGCGTACAATCGCTGGACGGCTTGCCGAAGAACGCGCGCGCTTACATCGAACGTATCCAGGAACTGGTCGGCGTGCCCATCGACATGATTTCTACCGGTCCGGATCGCGAAGAAACCATCGTCCTGCGTCATCCGTTCAAGTAATCCCGTAAAGCAATTTCGTACGACGAGTATCAATAATGAAAATATCCGACGACAAAGACCTGTGGGTCTCCTGGGATGACTACAACCGCAGCATCGAAAAGCTGGCCCTGAAGGTGTATGAATCGGGCTGGCAATTCGATCAGGTCCTGTGCCTGGCGCGCGGCGGCTTGCGGCCCGGCGATGTGTTCTCGCGCATCTTCGACGTGCCGCTGGCGATCCTGTCGACCAGCTCCTACCGTGAAGCCGCGGGCACCATCCGCAGCAGCCTGGACATCGCCAAATACATCACCATCACCAAGGGCAGCCTGTCGGGCCGCGTTTTGCTGGTGGACGATCTGGTCGATTCCGGCGTAACGCTGCAAAAGGTCCAGCAGCACCTCAAGGAGCACTATCCGGCCGTGACCGAGATCAAATCGGCCGTGCTGTGGTGGAAGGCCTGCTCGATCGTCGAGCCGGACTATCACCTCGACTACCTGCCGACCAATCCATGGATCCACCAGCCGTTCGAAGACTACGACGGCCTTGGTCCGCATCAGTTGGCGGCATGGGTCAAGAAGGGCGAGACGAAGTAATTCGCCGTTCTGCGAGACCAAAAAAAGAGCTTACGCATTCACGTAAGCTCTTTTTTTATGTCCGCAATCCCGCATCGCCGCTGCCTCAGGGAATCACTTTGCGGCGACGGAAGTCGTCAAAGATCGCCATGAACATCGCCTCGGTCTCGACATACGCATGAAAGCCGAAGCGCCGCGCCTTGGAGCCGTCGCCGAACATGTCGTAGTCCCAGGAGAACACGAAGTCGCTGAACTCCCACGACGACAATTCCGCCAGGTCGTGCTTGTCGACGATGCGCTGCCACACCTCGGCCTTGTCCGCCATCACCGTAGTCAGCGACAGGGGCAAGGGCGGCGCTACCTCGAGATCGAAATAGCGCGCAATCTTCGGCCACATTTCGCTCCAGCGGAACAGATCGCCGTTGCCGATGTTGAAGGCCTGGTTGCCGCAACGCGGATCGGTCGCCGCCCACACCGTGGCCTTGGCCAGCAGACCCGCATCGGTCATTTCAACCAACTTGTCATAGGCGCCCGGTTTGCCTGGAAAGCGCAGCGGCAGGCCCAGTTCTTTCGACACCGACGCATACACCGCGATTGCCAGCGCCAGGTTCATCGGATTGCCCAACGCAAAGCCGCCGACCACCGCCGGGCGGATGCCCGACCAGGTCCAGGCCTTGCCTTGCTGGCGCTGCTCGAGATAAGTCTGCTGGTCGAACATGAATTCCGGCGGCATGAAATGCGCATCGGTTTCACGCGCCGGCGTCTTGAACGGACCGAGATGGCCGCCGTAGACCTTGTAGCCCTGCATCAGGCTGACGTGTTGCAGATGATCGGCGACCGGCTCGACGCTTTCCAGCGTATTGACCAGCATCGTCAGATTAGGCGCCACCAATTCGGCCCAGGTCAGGCGATGCTGGTAGGCGGCGTAAAAGATGTGGGTGACTTGTTGGAGGCCGCCCAGTTTGGCGCGGGCGTCGTCGCGGTCGAGCAGGTCGGCGCGACAGGCCGACGATATTCCAGTCTTCAAGGCCGCGCAGATGATCGATCAGGTTGCGGCCGATGACGCCTTGGGCGCCGACTACCAATGCTACTTTTTGCGTGTTCATGGTGATGGTTTCCCGGACAGGTTAAGCTCAAAGTGGCCTTAGCAAGCTTTGTTGGCGGCCTTCAGCGAAACCGCCGGAGCGGTTTTGCGATCCAGCTTCCAACTGATCAGCGCGACCACCAATCCGCCTGCGGTAATCAGTGCGGCGACCAGCGACACTGCGTGCAAGCCGGGACCGTGATCGATGGTGACGCCGCCCAGCCATGCACCGAGGGCATTGCCAAGATTGAAGGCGGCGATATTGACCGACGAGGCCAGGTTGGGCGCGCCGGTGGCTTTTTCCAGTACGCGCATTTGCAGCGGCGGCACGGTGGCGAAGGCCGCGGCGCCCAGCAAGCCGACCAATTTGTAATGGCTGGTGAACGAGAACAGCACCAGTACGCCGGCCAGCAACACCAGGCTGATCACCAGCGTCGGCATCAGGTACTTGTCGGCGAACTTGCCGCCCAGCAGATTACCGCCCACCAGACCGACGCCGAACAGCAGCAGGATCGGCGATACGGCGCCCGGTTGGAAGCCGGTGATGTCGGTCAGGATTGGCGCGATGTAGGTGAACGCCGCAAACACGCCGCCGAAACCCAGCACTGTCATCAGCAGGCCCAGCAGCACTTGAGGACGGCCCAGCACGCGCAGTTCGCTGCGGAAGTCGGCATCCTGCCGGTCATCCGAGCGCGGCACCAGATAGGCGGTGGCCAGCAAGGCCACCACGCCGATGGCGCTAACTGCCCAGAAGGTCGAGCGCCAGCCGTACATCTGGCCGAGCCAGGTGCCGAACGGCACGCCCAACACGTTGGCCACGGTCAGGCCGGTGAACATCAGGGCGATCGCGGAAGCCTGCTTTTCCTTCGGCACCAGGCCGGTGGCGACCACCGAACCGACGCCGAAGAAGGCGCCATGCGAAAACGACGCGACGATGCGCGAAATCATCAGCGTGGTGTAATCCGGCGCGATTGCACAGCCGATGTTGCCGATGACGAACAGCACCATCAGGCTGACCAGCAAAGTCTTGCGCGGCAGCTTGCCGGTGGTGGCGGTGACCAGCGGCGCACCGACAAACACGCCCAGCGCGTAGCCGGTGACCAGCAAGCCGGCCGAAGACAGGGTCGTGCCCAGATTGGCGGCGACTTCGGGCAACAGGCCCATGATGACGAATTCGGTGGTTCCTATCGCAAATGCGCTGATGGCCAGCGCCCATAAAGCAATCGGCATGATGCAACTCCAGGTTGGTTTGACGTATCGCATTGTGACGGCTATCTTTGTTGAGAAAAATACCGTTAAAATCAAAAAATATTTGAATTGGAGTCAACAATGGCCATGCAGTCGGATGAAATGCGGATCTTTATCGCGGTGGTCGAGGCCGGCAGCCTGAGCGCCGCCGCCGAGGTGCTGGAGCAGACCACGTCGGGAGTCAGCCGGGCATTGACGCGGCTGGAGGAAAAACTCGGCACCAGCCTGCTGACGCGCACCACGCGGCGCATGGACCTGACCGAAGAAGGGCAGGTATTCCTGGAGCAGGCGCGCGAGATCGTTGCCGCCATGGAGCGCGCCGAAGAATCGATCCGCATCCGCAGCCAGAAGCCGGTCGGCAAGCTGCGTGTGGATGCCTCGGCGCCGTTCATGCTGCACTGTATCGTGCCGCACGTCGGCGCCTTCCGTGAGGCGGCCAATTTGTAATGGCTGGTGAACGAGAACAGCACCAGTACGCCGGCCAGCAACACCAGGCTGATCACCAGCGTCGGCATCAGGTACTTGTCGGCGAACTTGCCGCCCAGCAGATTACCGCCCACCAGACCGACGCCGAACAGCAGCAGGATCGGCGATACGGCGCCCGGTTGGAAGCCGGTGATGTCGGTCAGGATTGGCGCGATGTAGGTGAACGCCGCAAACACGCCGCCGAAACCCAGCACTGTCATCAGCAGGCCCAGCAGCACTTGAGGACGGCCCAGCACGCGCAGTTCGCTGCGGAAGTCGGCATCCTGCCGGTCATCCGAGCGCGGCACCAGATAGGCGGTGGCCAGCAAGGCCACCACGCCGATGGCGCTAACTGCCCAGAAGGTCGAGCGCCAGCCGTACATCTGGCCGAGCCAGGTGCCGAACGGCACGCCCAACACGTTGGCCACGGTCAGGCCGGTGAACATCAGGGCGATCGCGGAAGCCTGCTTTTCCTTCGGCACCAGGCCGGTGGCGACCACCGAACCGACGCCGAAGAAGGCGCCATGCGAAAACGACGCGACGATGCGCGAAATCATCAGCGTGGTGTAATCCGGCGCGATTGCACAGCCGATGTTGCCGATGACGAACAGCACCATCAGGCTGACCAGCAAAGTCTTGCGCGGCAGCTTGCCGGTGGTGGCGGTGACCAGCGGCGCACCGACAAACACGCCCAGCGCGTAGCCGGTGACCAGCAAGCCGGCCGAAGACAGGGTCGTGCCCAGATTGGCGGCGACTTCGGGCAACAGGCCCATGATGACGAATTCGGTGGTTCCTATCGCAAATGCGCTGATGGCCAGCGCCCATAAAGCAATCGGCATGATGCAACTCCAGGTTGGTTTGACGTATCGCATTGTGACGGCTATCTTTGTTGAGAAAAATACCGTTAAAATCAAAAAATATTTGAATTGGAGTCAACAATGGCCATGCAGTCGGATGAAATGCGGATCTTTATCGCGGTGGTCGAGGCCGGCAGCCTGAGCGCCGCCGCCGAGGTGCTGGAGCAGACCACGTCGGGAGTCAGCCGGGCATTGACGCGGCTGGAGGAAAAACTCGGCACCAGCCTGCTGACGCGCACCACGCGGCGCATGGACCTGACCGAAGAAGGGCAGGTATTCCTGGAGCAGGCGCGCGAGATCGTTGCCGCCATGGAGCGCGCCGAAGAATCGATCCGCATCCGCAGCCAGAAGCCGGTCGGCAAGCTGCGTGTGGATGCCTCGGCGCCGTTCATGCTGCACTGTATCGTGCCGCACGTCGGCGCCTTCCGTGAGGCATATCCCGATATTGAACTGGACCTGACCACCAACGATCGCTTCATCGACCTGGTCGAGCAGCGTACCGACATCGCCATCCGTATCGGCGAGCTGCAGGATTCCACGCTGCATGCCAAACCGCTGACCTCGGCGCGGCTGCAACTGCTGGCCAGCCCGGAATACCTGCGCCGTCACGGCACGCCGAAGACGGTCAAGGACCTCGACAAGCATCAACTGATCGGTTTCACGCAGCCGGAAGGGCTCAACAACTGGCCGCTGCAGCATGAAGACGGCGACCGCTATCCGATCCGTCCGGCGCTACGCGCCTCCAGCGGCGAGACCATCCGGCAACTGGCGCTGCACGGGCAAGGCATCGCTTGCCTGTCCAATTTCATGTTGGATGCCGATGTGAAGGAGGGACGTCTGGTTCGCTTGCTGGAAAAGTCGCACACGGCGTTCCGCCAGCAGATCCACGCTGTGTATTATCGGAATACCCGGATTTCGCGGCGGATCAGCTGCTTCCTCGATTTCTTGCAATGCAAGCTGTAATGCCTGTTTTGGAATAGAACCATTCGACGTGTCATTTGTCTTGATCGTGTCACGACGATTCGCCATCATGATGCGTTGCTGCAAAATTGCTTAACACTGATTAAAAATATAACGGAGCAAGCATGCCCCTGATTTCCCGGACTGCACGTTGGATCTCGCCATTGCAACTGGCATTGGCATTACTCTTGTCGCCGGCTATCGACGCCGGGGCCGCCGGCGTTGCCGGCTTTTCACCGCAAGGCGAGGTGGCCCAGATCCGCCAGGCGCGCGCTACCTTCTCCGAACCGATCATCAAGTTCGGCGATCCCAAGGCGGCGGCGCCGTTCGATGTCAATTGCGCCGTGGCCGGGACTTCACGCTGGGCCGACGGCAAGAACTGGGTCTATGATTTCGAGCGCGACCTGCCGCCCGGCACACGTTGCTCCTTTACGTTGAAGCCCGGCGTCAAGGCGGTATCCGGCGCTGCGCTGAGCGGCAAGAGCGTATTCCAGTTCAGCACCGGCGGCCCGGCGGTGGTGCGCCACATGCCGAGCGGCGAAGAAATCGAAGAAGAGCAGGCCTTCATCCTGTTCCAGAACGGCGCGGCCAATCAGGACACCGTGCGCGACCATCTGTACTGCGAAGCCGAAGGCGTGCATGAGCGCATCCCGGTCAAGTTCGTCGCCGACGCCACGCGCAAGCAGTTGCTGCAAGAGTTCGCCAAGAAAATCGATCCGGCCACCGTCACCATCGTGCAATGCCAGCAGCGCCTGCCCAATGACGCCACGGTGCGGCTGACCTGGGACAAGGGCATCGCCACGCCGAACGGCATCGCCACCACGATTCCGCAGACCTTCAAGTTCAAGGTGCGCAAGGAGTTCACCGCCAGCCTCAGCTGCGAACGTGAAAACGCCAACGCCGCGTGCTCGCCTATCCGTCCCGTGACCATGTCGTTCTCCTCGCCGGTGCCGCGCAAGCTGGCCGAGGCGGTGGAGCTCAAAAGCAGCAACGGCAAGCTCAAGCCTTTCTTTGAAAAAGGCAATGTCGACGACACCGTCTACGGACTGACCTTCAAGCCGCCGTTCGCCGAGAACGGTGAATTCACCATCAATCTGCCGTCCGGCTTCAAGGACGAAAGCGGCCGTGCGCTCGGCAATGCCTCCGCATTTCCGCTGAAGTCGCGCACCGCCGGCTATCCGCCGCTGGCGAAATTTCCGGCGGCGCCGTTCGGCATCATCGAACTGAACGCCGACGCCACCTTGCCGGTGACCCTGCGACGCGTCGAAGCCAATTGCCCGGCAAGGTCGCCAATCTCAAGGTCGACGGCGACAAGGGCGTGATCGCATGGCTGACGCGCCTCAATCGCTACCACGAGCGCTGGGGCGATACCTCCGGCAAGACGCCCGATACGCGCGCCATCGGTTTGCTGGCGAAAGAGCCGGGAGTGAAGACGCTGAACCTGCCGGCCTTGTCCGACGCCAAGGACGGCGAGCGGCCGTTTGAAGTGGTCGGCATCCCGCTGAAGGATCCCGGCTTTTACGTCGTCGAACTGGAGTCGCAGAAACTCGGCGCCTCGTTGCTCGGCAAGCCGGCGCCGATGTATGTGCGCACCAGCACGCTGGTGACCAATCTGTCGGTGCACGTCAAGCTGGGCCGAGAAAACAATGCGGTCTGGGTGACCAGGCTGGATACCGCCAAACCGGTGGCTGACGCCGACGTCCGCATTTCCAATTGCAAGGGCGACGAAATCTGGCGCGGCAAGACCAATGCCATCGGCGTGGCGACCATCGCCAAACCGCTCGAAGATGTCTGCGCCATGGGGCAGAATCAAGACGGCGCCATCAACGGCCTGTTCGTCAGCGCCCGCAAGACCGACGAGCAGGGACGCGCCGACATGGCGTTCGCGCTGACCTCGTGGAATGACGGCATCGAGTCGTGGCGCTTCAATTTGCTGACGGATCGATCCGCGAGCTCCAGCGCGCGCGCCCACACGATCTTCGACCGTACCTTGTTCCGCGCCGGTGAAACGGTGTCGATGAAACATGAGTTCCGCCTTGAAAGCATGAACGGTTTTGCGCTGGCCGGCAAAGACAAGTTGCCGACGCGTGTGCGCATTATTCACCAGGGCAGCGGGCAGGAATTCCAGTTCGCGCTGAACTGGCGCAATCAGAAGAACGCGGAGACAGTCTTCTCAATTCCCAAGGAAGCCAAGCTCGGCAGCTATGAAGTGCTGCTCGATCGCGGCGCTGCGAAAGCAGGTAGCGAGACCAATGGCGATGGCGACGGCGACGGCGAAGAGGGTGGTTACGCGCCCGGCACCTATAGCAGCGGCAGCTTCCGCGTGGAAGAATTCCGTCTGCCGCTGATGCAGGGACGCATCACGCCGGTGACGGGGAAAGGCAAGGGAGACGCTCTGGTGGCGCCGAAAGAAGTGCCGCTCGACGTACAGCTCAATTACATCAACGGCGGCGGCGCCTCCGGCCAAACCGTGCGCGTCACCAGCCTGATGCGTGCCAAGCCGGTCAGCTTCCCCGCGTATGAAGGCTATTCCTTCGATGCGGGCAACTCCGGCGGGGAAGACGGCGCCGGCAACGACGACCAGAAAATTGTCGCCGACAAGTTGCCCGTGACGCTCGACAAGAATGGCGCCGGCCGCACCACGGTCAAGTCGCTGCCTGTCTTGAAGACGCCGCGCGAGTTGCTGACCGAGATGACCTATAACGATCCGAACGGCGAGATCCAGACCGTTTCCAATGTCACGACGCTATGGCCATCGGCAGTCGTCATCGGCATCAAGGGCGGCGACTGGGTTTCGGTGAAAAAGAAGCTGGCGCTGACCATGGTCGCGCTCAATGCCGCCGGTCAGCCGCAAGCGGACGTGCCGGTGGAAATCAGCGGCGAAAGCAAGCAGACCAATTCGCACCGCAAGCGTATGGTCGGCGGTTTCTATGCTTACGAAAACACGCGTTCGTCGCAAAACCTCGGCACGCTGTGTTCGGGCAAGACCGACAAGCATGGCGTGCTGATCTGCGAAGTGTCGTTGACGGAAGCCGGCAATGTCGAACTGACCGCCAGCGGCAAGGACGCCAACGGCAACGCCTCCTTCGCCAAAACCTCGGTATGGGTGACGCGCCAGGGCGAGTTGTGGTTCGACGGTGAAAACCAGGACCGCATCGACATCCTTCCCGAGAAGAAAACCTACCAGCCCGGCGAGACCGCCAGGTTCCAGGTGCGCATGCCGTTCCGCTACGCGACAGCATTGGTCGCGGTGGAACGCGAAGGCATTATCGACACCCAGGTGGTGCAATTGAATGGCCAGGACCCGACCATCAGTCTGCCGGTCAAGGGCGGCTTTGCGCCAAACGTGTATGTGTCGGTGCTGGCCGTGCGCGGCCGCATGCGCGAAGTGCCGTGGTATTCCTTCTTCACCTGGGGCTGGAAAGAACCGATCAACTGGTGGCATGAATTCAAGGAATACCAGGCGCCCGGCACCATGGTCGACCTGGCCAAGCCGGCGTACAAATTCGGAATCGCCGAAATCGCCGTCGGCAGCGGCGCGCACGTGCTGAAAGTTGCCGTCGCCGCCGACAAGGCCAGCTATCCGATCCGCTCTGTCGCCAAGGTCAATGTGCAGGTTACGCAACCCGACGGCAAGCCGGCCGCCGGCGCCGAAATCGCGCTCGCTGCGGTGGACGAGGCCTTGCTCGAACTGCAGCCGAACAACAGCTGGAATCTGCTCTCCGCGATGCTGCAACGGCGCAGCTACGAGAGCGGCGCCGGCTTGTTCGGCACCGGCACGGCCAGCATCCGCTCGTCGCAGGATGTGCAAGTGATCTCCGGCTTGCCGCCGCTGGTGCGCGAAGGCGATCAGTTCAGCGCCATGGTCACGGTGCGCAACACCACGACGCGGGCGATGCAGATTCGCCTGAATGCGAAGGCGAGCGGAGGTACTCCGGCATCCATGATTGCCTTGCAGGACAAGGATGTCGCCATTCCCGCCGGTGAAGCGCGCGAAGTCGCTTGGCCGGTCATGGTGCCTGCAGATGTGTCGCAACTGAGCTGGGAAATCGGTGCGCAGGAGCAATCGGCGTCACCGGCCAAAGACAGCATCCGGTTCGTGCAGCGCGTCCTGCCGGCGATACCGGTGACGGTGCAGCAGGCCACGCTGTTCCAGCTCGACAAGGCATCGTCGATGAGCGTGGCGCAGCCAGCCGACAGCCTGCCGGGACGCGGCGGTCTGAACATTTCGCTCAAGCCGTCTCTGGCCGGCGGCAGCGAAGGCATTCGCAAATACTTCGCCGATTATCCGTTTGCCTGCCTTGAACAACGGACGTCGAAGGCGATCGGTCTGCGCGATGACGCCCTGTGGCAAAAGATCGTTACGGACTTGCCGACTTATCTCGATGCCGACGGCCTGGCGTATTACTTCCCGCCGAGCGAATCCAACGCGCGGCGCGGCAGCGATACGTTGACCGCGTATCTGCTGGCGGCATCGAACGAAGCGGCGTATGCGTTGCCGCTGCAGAGCCGCGACAAGATGCTGGACGGTCTTGCCGCCTTCGTCGAGGGCAAGCTCACACGCGATTTCTGGTCGCCGAAAAAAGACCTCGACGTGCGCAAGCTGGCTGCACTGGAAGCGCTGTCTCGCTATCATCGCGTGCAGCCGTCCATGCTCGGTTCGGTGCAGATCAACCCGAACCTGTGGCCGACCTCGGCGGTGCTGGATTGGATTGCGATCCTGCAGCGCGTGACGACGATTCCCGAGCGCGACAAGCGCCTGGCCGAAGCTGACCAGATCATTCGTTCGCGCCTGAATTACCAAGGCACGCGCATGGGATTCTCGGATGAGGCGGGCGACTATTGGTGGTGGCTGATGGCCAGCGGCGACAGCAATGCCAACCGGCTGGTGCTGACCATGCTGAACAATCCGGCCTGGCGCGAAGACATGCCCAAGCTGATCAGCGGCGCCATCCAGCGCCAGCAGCGCGGCCATTGGAACACCACCACCGCCAACGTCTGGGGCAGCCTGGCGCTGGAGAAATTCAGCCGCGCCTTCGAGGCCGAAAAAGTCACCGGCACGACGCGTGTGGTGTCGGATGCCGGCAACAATGCGCACGCATGGAGCGGTGCGGGCGTTTCCGGAGGCAAGTTGCAACTGCCGTGGGGCACGCCGGCGCCGGGCACGCTGAAGTTCTCGCAAGAGGGCAGCGGTAAGCCGTGGATCACGATGCAGAGCCTGGCAGCGGTGCCGTTGAAGTCGCCGTTCTCGAGCGGCTATCGCATCACCAAAACGATAGTCGCGGTCGAGCAGAAGCAGCAGGGCATCTACAGCCGCGGCGACGTTTTGCGCGTGACGCTGGATATCGACGCGCAGACCGACATGACCTGGGTGGTGCTGAGCGATCCGATTCCGGGCGGCGCGAGTTTGCTGGGTTCGGGACTGGCGCGCGATTCGGCGATCACGCGCAGCGGTGAGGACGACGGCCGTCGAGGCGATGTATGCGCCGGAAATGTTCGGTGAAATCCCGAACGCCAGGATGAGCATCAAGGCGCAATGATGAACTTCAATCTGCGACGGCATATGGTGGCTGTGTCGGCGGCGCTCCTGCTGGGAGTGCCGGGCATTGCGCTGGCCGTTCCCGGCTTTGCCGAAGTGCAGCAGTCGGTCCGTTCGTCGGATGCCTCCATGTTCGATCGCCATGGCGAACTGATCCAGCAGTTGCGGCTCAATCCCAACGAGCGTCGGCTGTCGTGGATTGCGTTGGAAGACATTTCACCGGCATTGCGCAATGCGCTGATCGCTTCGGAAGACCGGCGCTTCTATCAGCACAGCGGCGTTGACTGGAACGCCGTCGCGGCCTCGGCCTGGGGAAATCTGTGGAACACCAAAACGCGCGGCGCATCGACCATCACGATGCAACTGGCGGGTTTGATCTACGACGATTTGCGGCGCAAGTCGTCGGCGCGTTCGATGACGCAAAAAGTGTCGCAAGTGTTCATCGCGCAATCGTTGGAACGCAACTGGCGCAAGGACCAGATCCTTGAGGCTTATCTCAATCTGGTCAGCTTTCGCGGCGAGTTGGTCGGCGTGCATGCCTTGTCGCGCGTGCTGTTCGGCAAACATCCGAGCGGCCTGAACCAGAGTGAAGCGGCGATTGCGGTGGCGCTGATCCGTGCGCCCAACGCCAAGCCGGCGAAAGTGTCGGAACGCGCCTGCGCGATCCTGAAGGAGCAACAGGCGCCGCAGGAATGCAACGGCCTGCAGGGGCGTACCGAACTGGTGCTGGCGCGCGCGACGGCAAAAGGCGAGCTAAGCGGCGCTGGGACTGCACCGCAGCTGGCGCCGCATCTGGGACGCAAGCTGCTCAAGGATGCCGGCAAGCCGGTGTATTCGACGATTGACGCGGCAACCCAGCGCTTCGCCAGCGATGCCTTGCGGCGGCAATTGTCGGCGCTGGTCGAGCGCAATATCGAGGACGGCGCGGTGGTCGTGATCGACAACGCCAGCGGCGACGTGCTGGCCTGGGTCGGCTCCAGCGGCTCCCTGTCCGGCGCGGCGCAGGTCGATGGCGTGCAAGCGTTGCGCCAGGCCGGTTCGACGCTGAAGCCTTTTCTGTATGAACTGGCGATCGAGAAGAAATGGCTGACGGCGGCCTCGCTGCTGGATGACTCGCCGGTCAATCTGGCCACGTCCGCCGGGCTGTATATTCCGCAGAATTACGACAAGCAGTTCAAGGGCCTGGTCAGCATGCGCACGGCACTCGGTTCGTCGCTGAACATTCCTGCCGTGCGTACACTGGTGACGGTGACGCCGGAGCGCTTCTTCCGGCGCCTGCAATCACTCGGTTTCAACCTGCGCGAGTCCGGCGATTATTACGGCTACAGCCTGGCGCTCGGCAGCGCCGACGTCAGCCTGCTTTCGCTGACCAATGCCTATCGGGCATTGGCGAACCAGGGGCGTTACAGCAGCGTACGCACCACCACCAGCGATCCGCGCGCGGCCTATCAGCAGGCGATGGATGGCAGCGCATCTTTCATCGTCGGCGATATCTTGTCGGACCGTAGCGCACGGGCGCGCACATTCGGCTTGGAGAGCGCCTTGTCGACGCGCATCTGGACCGCAGTCAAGACCGGCACGTCGAAGGACATGCGCGACAACTGGTGCGTCGGCTTCTCGTCGCGCTATACGGTCGGGGTGTGGGTCGGCAATGCGTCCGGCGCACCGATGTGGGATGTCTCGGGCGTCACCGGTGCGGCGCCGGTATGGCAGGAGGTGATGCAATACCTGCACCGGCAATCCGGTTCGCAGGAACCGGCCAGGCCGGCGTCGGTAATCGCGCAGCCGGTGCAATTCGAAAACCGGCTTGAGGCGGCGCGCACCGAATACTTCCTGCCCGGCACGCAGCAATCCTTGCTGCGCGTGGCGAAGTCCAACGACATTGCGCCGGCAATCAGTTATCCGACGCCTGGCATGCTGGTGGCGATCGACCCCGATATCCCGCCGGCGCACCAGCGTTTGCGTTTCAGTGCGCAGGGTGTGAAGCAGGGGAGCTGGGTGCTCGACGGCAAGTCGTTGGTACGGACGGCCGGAAAGAAGACGGGCGACCTTGGTTACGACTGGATGCCGTGGCCGGGCAAGCACCGCCACGTGGGCCTAAAACGTTGTCACATAAT
>NZ_AJHH01000485.1 GCF_000256565.1 Herbaspirillum lusitanum P6-12
TACCAATTCCGCCACGTGGGCCTAAAACGTTGTCACATAATCCGTGCAGCGCTTAGAAGGGCTGAATAATACTGGCATTGTGTCTGATGGTCAACAAAATAATGCCGGAAAATTCAGGCGATTTGATGACGATGGCGGCGAGGGAAATGTCGGGCGTGACAGAGGGTTTTGAGATGGGAAATCGGGAGAGGCGACGCAGGAAATTCAGTAACTCCAGAAACGCAAAAGGGGGGGGGGGGGGGGGGGGGGGG
>NZ_AJHH01000486.1 GCF_000256565.1 Herbaspirillum lusitanum P6-12
TACCAATTCCGCCACGTGGGCTTCACGCTGTAAAAGCGAAAGAACGAGATTATAGCGCAATTTTCGTGGATGTCAATCACTTGGGAGCGTATGCCGGAATTATTTGCCGGGACATTCGGCGCGGTAGCCTTTCGCCGCCTCGCGTTAGGTAAATAACCGCAACCTCCGTTACACTAGGGCATGTTGCACCGTGCCACCTGCCCGGACGACGGTATTCCAACAGCGCATCAGGAAATTCGTGCAATCGTGCAATTCTCCCGGTGCTGCTGACGAATAACAATTTACGCGAATATACTTTTGAGCCAATTTCCCTATTCCATCCCCAGCCGTGAGGAAATTCTCGGCATCCTGCGCACCTCTTCCGGCGCGCAAAACACGATGACACTGGCCGCCGCGCTCAGTGTCAAACCTGAAGAAATGGATGGCCTGACGCGCCGGCTGAACGCGATGGAGCGTGATGGCCAGATCAAGGCCGACCGTTCCGGCAATTACCAGCTCACCCATTCCGACAGTTTTATCGAAGGCCGCGTCAGCAGCCATCGTGACGGTTTCGGTTTCCTGTTGCCGGAAGACGGCAGCGCCGACATCTTCCTTCCCGAGAAAGAAATGCAGAAGGTCTTGCACGGCGACCGCGTCCAGGCCCGCATCATCGGCACCGATCGCCGCGGCCGTCCGGAAGGGACGATCGTCGAAGTGGTGTCGCGCGCCAATACCCACGTCATCGGCCGTCTGCTCAACGAGAACGGCGTCTGGGTGGTGGCTCCCGAAGACAAGCGCATCGGCCAGGACGTGATCCTCGCCGGCTCGCCCGGCAAGGCCAAGGCCGGCCAGGTGGTCAGCGTTGAACTGACCGAGCAGCCTTCGCGCTATACGCAACCGGTCGGCAAGATCGCTGAAATCCTCGGCGACATCGACGATCCGGGCATGGAAATCGAAATCGCCGTGCGCAAATACGGCGTTCCGCATGAGTTCTCCGACGCCGCCAAGAAGCTGGCGTCGAAACTGCCGAGTGAAGTCCGCGCCGCCGATCTCGACGACCGCGTCGACTTGCGCGACGTGCCGCTGGTCACCATCGACGGCGAAGACGCGCGCGACTTCGACGATGCCGTGTATTGCGAACCGGTCAAGATCGGCCGTTCCAACGGTTACCGCCTGATCGTCGCGATCGCCGACGTCAGTCACTATGTGAAGCCCAACGATGCGCTCGACGTCGATGCGCTGGAGCGCAGCACCTCGGTGTATTTCCCGCGCCGCGTGATCCCGATGCTGCCGGAGAAACTGTCGAACGGCTTATGCTCGCTGAACCCCGACGTTGATCGCCTCACGCTCGTGTGCGATGCCGTCATCACGGCCAAGGGCGAGATCAAGGCGTACCAGTTCTATCCTGCAGTGATCCATTCGGCCGCACGCCTGACCTACACCGAAGTCGCGGCCGTGCTGGCCAACACCAAGGGACCGGAAGCCGCCAAGCGCGCCGGCGTAGTGCCGCATCTGCTGCATCTGTATGAAGTGTTCCAGGCCTTGCTGCAGGCACGGCATGCGCGCGGGGCGATCGACTTCGAAACCACCGAAACCTATATCGTCTGCAACGCCGCCGGCAAGATCGAAAAGATCCTGCCGCGCACACGCAACGACGCGCACCGCCTGATCGAAGAATGCATGCTGGCGGCCAACGTCTGCGCCGCCGATTTGCTGCAGCGTCATGAACATCCCGGCCTGTACCGCGTCCACGCGGGACCGACCAAGGAAAAGCTCACGCAACTGCGCACCTTCCTCAAGCAGATCGGCCTCAATCTCAACGGCGGCGACAAGCCGAGCGCGTCCGATTACGCCGAACTGATGCCGAAGATCAAGGCGCGTCCCGATGCCTTGCTGGTCCAGACCATGCTGCTGCGCTCCATGCAGCAAGCCGTCTACAGCCCGGAAAACATCGGCCACTTCGGTCTGTCGTATGAGTCCTACGCCCACTTCACCAGCCCGATCCGCCGCTATCCCGACTTGCTGACGCATCGCGCCATCAAGGCGATTTTGCTGGGCAAGCGCTACGAGCCCAAGGGACTCGACACCAGCGTGCTCAACACCATGCTGTCGCCGGCCGCGCGCAAGGCGCAGGCAGTGGATCGCGCCAACGGCAAGAAGAAATCGGAAAGCAGCGTCGCCATCTGGGAAGCCCTCGGCATTCACTGTTCCGCCAACGAGCGCCGTGCCGACGAAGCGTCGCGCGACGTCGAAGCATGGCTCAAGTGCTACTTCATCCGCGACAAGCTGGGCGAGGAATTCACCGGTACGATTTCCGGCGTCGCCACTTTCGGCATCTTCGTGCAACTGGATGCGCTGTACATCGAAGGCATGGTGCACGTCACCGAGCTGGGCGCCGATTACTTCCAGTATGATGAAGCGCGCCATGAATTGCGCGGCGAGCGCACCGGCATCCGTTATCAGCTCACCGATCGCGTGACGGTGCAGGTCAGCCGCGTCGATCTCGATGCGCGCAAGATTGACTTGCGCCTGGTGACCGAGCCGGGCATTCGCACCATTCTCAAGAACGAGGCGCGTCGTGCTGAAAGCGCCCAGCAGGCGCGCGGCAAGGGTGGCGCCAACGCCAAAGCCGGTGGCGCCAGGAAGGCGGCTCCCGAAGTCGCAGCACCTCCGGCGAAGGCCAAAGGCAAGACGGCTGCACGCACGGGTACTGCAAAGGGTGCGGCCGAGTCGGAGCGCAAGCGTCCGGCGAAAGGTTTTTCCCGTCCCAGCAAGAAAAAGCGCTGATCCCGAGTCAGGCAACCCCGGTAATTCAGGTAAATAAAGCAATCAGCAATTTGGCAAGATAAGGCAAGAAGTAGAGCACATGAAAAGTAAAATGATTTTTGGTTTCCACGCCGTCACCTCGCGGATTCGTCACGAGGCGTCGTCGGTGGAAGAACTGTATGTCGACGCGGATCGCAACGACGCCCGCATGCGCGATCTGCTGCATGCGGCGAAGGCGGCCGGCGTGCGCATCATCCAGGCGGACGACCAGCGCCTGTCCAACATCGTCGGCACGCGCCGTCACCAGGGGGTGGTGGCCAAGGCCGGCGAACTGTCTCTGGCACGCAATCTGGACGAACTGCTCGACGTCGTCGAAGGTCCGCCATTGCTGCTGATCCTCGACGGCATCACCGATCCGCACAACCTGGGCGCCTGCCTGCGCGTGGCCGACGGCGCCGGCGCGCACGCCGTGATCGCTCCCAAGGATCGCGCCGTGGGCTTGAATGCCACGGCCATGAAGGTGTCCAGCGGTGCGTCCGATACCGTGCCCTACATCACCGTGACCAACCTGGCGCGCACCATGCGCGACCTCAAGGACCGCGGCGTCTGGCTGATCGGCATGGCCGACGATGCCGACAAGGATTTGTACGCAGGTGATTTCTCCGGACCGACCGCGCTGGTCATGGGTTCGGAAGGCGAAGGCATGCGCCGCTTGACGCGCGAGACCTGCGATATTCTGGTTAGCATTCCCATGTTCGGCTCGGTCGAGAGCCTGAACGTCTCCGTCGCTTCCGGCGTCTGTCTGTATGAAGCCCGCCGGCAGCGTCTGCCCAAGTAATTCGGGCTGCCTGCCGGGATCCTCGGCAGGCGATTCTTCCTCTGTATTTTCTCCGTGCGATTCCTTTATTGACGCCAGGAAAGCCGATGCCTGTTCGGCAAGACTGGCGGTAAACGATTAAGATTGCACATTCCGCATTGACACCGACATTATGTTCAGCCGACTCCGAGAAGACATCTCCAGCATCATCGAACGCGATCCTGCAGCGCGCAACGCTTGGGAAGTCCTGACCTGTTACCCGGGTCTGCACGCAGTGGTGTTGCATCGTGTCGCGAACAAATGCTGGGTGCTCGGCCTGAAGTGGCTGGGACGTTTCATTTCGCAGCTGGCGCGCTGGTTCACCGGCATCGAAATCCATCCGGGCGCCACCATCGGCCGTCGGGTTTTCATCGATCACGGCTTCGGCGTGGTGATCGGCGAAACGGCGGAAATCGGCGACGACTGTACGATTTACCAAGGCGTCACGCTCGGCGGGACGTCGCTCAACAAGGGCGCCAAACGCCATCCGACACTGGGGCGCGGCGTCATCATCGGCGCCGGTGCGCAAGTACTGGGCGGCTTCACCGTCGGCGACGGCGCCAAGGTCGGGTCCAATGCCGTCGTGGTCAAGGAAGTGCCGGCTGGAACGACAGCGGTGGGTAACCCGGCGCGCATCATCGAACGCAACACCGTCTCGGCAGAGCCTGATCAGGCGGCTGCGCGGCTGTTTGCGGCCTATGGCGTGATGCCCAACGGCGATGATCCGCTGTCGAAGGCCTTGCACGGGCTCATCAACCAGGTGGCGGCGCAGGAGCAGCAGCTCCAGGTGATGCTGGCCGCCTTGCAGGGAGCGGGGATAGGGTGTCGACGCCTGGAAGAGGCCGGACAATTCGACGCCGCGCAGCTGAACCGGCTGGTCGACTGAGGAGGAGGGGCGCAGCCGGTATCAGACCGGCTGCGTGGTTCGTCTTGGCTTTCGCTCAGGCGATCTCGTCGCCGTTCACATCATGCCGGTGCAGCGCGCCATCGGCCGTCAGGCTGATCCAGCCGCCGCGTGCGACTTCGACGTCGTACTCCCAGTCGGGCAGCACGTAGCGAAGACGCTTCTGTCCGTTTGCTTCCACGGCATGCAGGGCGGGACGATGCGTGTGGCCGTGGATCAGCACTTGCGTGCCGGTGCTGTCATACAGCGCAGCGATGGCGTCGGCGTTGACGTCCATGATCTCGTTGGATTTTTCCTTGTTGGCGTCCTTGCTGTTCTGGCGCACGCCTTCGATGATGGCCTTGCGCTGAGCCAGAGGCATGGCCAGGAATTGCTGTTGCCACGCAGGTTGCCGCACTTGCGCACGAAACGCCATGTAAGCCGTGTCGTCGGTGCATTGCGCGTCGCCATGCGCCAGCGCGATATCGCGTCCGGCCAGATGGATCACATGCGGATCATCAAGGATGGTCAGCCCGGCGGCTTCGGCGAAAGCCGATCCGACCAGGAAATCGCGGTTGCCGGCAATCCAGAACAGTTGCACGCCGCGTTCACCCAACTGACGCAAGGCATTGGCGATGGCGCGGTTGTAGGGCGTTTCCAGATCGTCGTCGCCGGCCCAGTATTCGAAGATATCGCCGAGCAGGTAAAGCTGCTGCGCGAACGCAGCGTGCTCAGTCAGGAAATCGAAGAAAGCCTGCGTCGTGCGCGGCAGCGCGGCCTGCAGATGCAGGTCGGAAATAAAAAGCGCAACCGCCCGGGGTTGCGCTTCTTGTATGGATGAAGTGTCGGTCATCGCTGAAGATTGATGCAGACGATCAGACCACTTCAGCCTTTTCGATCACCACGTCTTCGACCGGCACATCGGCGAACATGCCCGAGCGGGTGGTCTTGACGTTCTTGATCTTGTCGATCACGTCAGTGCCTTCGGTGACCTTGCCGAATACGCAATAGCCCCAGCCGTCCTGGCCCGGAAAGTCGAGGAAGCTGTTGTTCTTGACGTTCACGAAGAACTGGGCCGACGCCGAATGCGGCGCCGATGTACGCGCCATGGCCAGGGTGTACGGCTCGTTCTTGAGGCCGTTCTTGGCTTCGTTTTCAACTGGATCGTTGGTCGGCTTTTGCTTCATGCCCGGTTCGAAACCGCCGCCCTGGATCATGAAGCCATCGATCACGCGATGGAAAATGGTGCCGCTGTAGTGACCGGAATTGACGTAGGCCAGAAAGTTTTCAACCGTCTTCGGCGCTTTTTCAGCCTCCAGTTCGACTGTGAAGGTGCCGTGGTTGGTAGTGAAGAGAACAGCCATGAGAATTCCTTTGCGTGAAAAATGAAATGATGCGAAAAATTATACGGTAATGCGTGCCGCAGCCGGCGGCGACTTACTTGACCAGCGTCGCCGACTGGATCACCACCGGCGTGACCGGCACGTCGTCGTACATGCCGCTGCTGCCGGTGCGGACCTGCTTGATCTTGTCGACCACGTCCGCGCCTTGCACGACCTTGCCGAACACTGCGTAACCCCAACCGTCGCGGCTGGGGTAATCCAGCGGCTGGTTGTTGTTGACGTTGATGAAGAACTGGGCAGCGGCCGAATGCGGATTCGAAGTGCGCGCCATGGCGATGGTATACGCATCGTTTTTCAGGCCGTTCCTGGCTTCATTCCTGATCGGCGCATCAGTCGGCTTTTCGCGCATGTCCTTGTCGAAGCCGCCGCCCTGGATCATGAAACCCTTGATCACGCGATGGAAGATGGTGCCGTTGTACTGACCCTTCTTGACGTATTGCAGGAAGTTGGCCACGGTGACCGGCGCCTTGTCGGCATCGAGTTCCAGTGTGATGTCGCCCATGCTGGTTTTGAGCAGCACGCGCGGCGCGTCGGCGGCGTGTGCCATCACGGCGGCGCCGGACAGGGAAATCGCGGCGATGCATTGCAGCAGCTTGCGGCGGGACAGGGCTTGAATCATGAAGAGATTTCCTTGCTTGATAACGTCTGAAAACAGACGGCTGAAATAGACTGCTCAACGCGGGCGGGAAGACCGGATTCGCTCAGGCTGCGCCTTCGTAGACGATCTTCCATCGCGATCCTTCTTTTTGCCAGTATTGGCGCTTGCGGATCGCATTCTTGTTCTTGCCGACGGCAGTTTCCTGGGTGAAAGTACTGACGATCAGTTCATCCTTGCCGGGGTAGCGATACAAGCTGAGATCCCGCACTTTGACACTGGAAGGACGAGCGCCGTTCAGGCTTTTTTGCTGGCGGCTGAACCACGTGCTGAGGCTTTCGCCCAAGTTGGAGCGGAAGGCCGGCGAGTAATTAGCCAGCACCTTGTCGGCGTCGGTGGCTTCCATGTCTTGCTGCCATTGGTCCATGAATTTGCCGGCCGAGCCGCGATCCTTGTCCCATTCAGCCTTGTTGACGAACTGGATGCCGTCGCTGATCACGACCACGGTCTTGCCGACTTCGGCGGTGGAATACAGGCTTTGCAGGTCGGGATTGGCCAACACCACACAGCCGTCGGAAGACAGCGGCGGGCGGCTGAAATTGTCGGACGGGGTGCCGTGCAGCCAGATGCCGGAACCGCTGCGGCCGTTGCGCTTGTCCCATTCATTGGGATAGTTGAGCGGCAGCGCGCCGGTGCCGTAGAAGTCGGGCAGCTTGGGGCCGGGAATACGGTTGTTGACGTAGTACACGCCAATAGGCGTGCGCTGGTCGCCGGACTTGGACTTGTTGGCGCCGAAGCGGCCCTGGGAAATGTAGAAGTCGGTCTGGAATTTCAGCTCGCCGCCCTGGTTCTCGTAGACGTACAGGCGCGAACGGCTGGTGTCGACCACCAGCACGTTCTTCTGGTCGTCGCCGACTTGCAGCACCGGCTTGGGAATCAGGTTGGGATTGGGGCGTTCCTGCAGCGATTTGATGCGCACCATGGCTTCAGCGCGCAAATCCTTGAGCTTGTCGGCCGGCGCATCGGCCATGGCGCCGAAGCCCTTGACCGGACGCGCGTGCATCATCAGCAGATCGCCGCGCACCAGATGGCCGAGGCGGAAATGCGGATACGCCGCCACCAGCGCATCGGCCTTGGCTTGCGCTTCCTGCAGGCGGTTGTTGCCCAGGTCCTTGTAGATCTCGATCAGCAAAGCCTCGGGATCCGGCTTGCGGATTTCCGATTGCAGGGTCTGCGGCGGAATGGCGGAAGAGGAGGCGACACTGGTTGCGACCGGCACGCAGGCCAGGCAACTCAGCATCAGTCGACCAAGGACTGACAACAAGGGCAATCCCTTGCGCGTATTTGCGGCAAAACGAACCATCAGCCTCCCGAGCGCTCCTGTTTGATCAGCCATTTGTTGCCCTGTTTGGTCAGGATCAGTGTCTTGCGGCTGTTAACTGTCAGACGGTTCGAATTATATATCTGACGGAAGCGGACCGTTGCGGTGTCGTTCTTGATGGCGATTTGCGGCGCCTCGACCTTGACGGTGATATGGCCTTTTTCCTCGATGCGGGCGCGGCGCTCGTCAGCCCATTCCTTGCGCGTTTCGCCCTTCGGCGTCTGGAAATCGCTGCCGTATGCTGCCAGATAAGACTTCACGTCCAGGTCGCTCCAAGCCTTGGCCCAGTTGTTGACAGCCGCCAGGACGGCGGTCTTGTCTTTTTCTTCACGTGCGGATTCGGCTGCCTTGGCGCTGGCCTTGTCGGCCTTTTCCGCAGCCTTGTCGGCCTTGCTTGGCTTCTCGGCCGGTTTTTCAACAGGCTTCCCGACTGGTTTGTCGGCGGGCTTTTCAGCAGGCTTCGGCGTCGGCTTCTCAACCGGTTTTTCTACCGGCTTCGGTTTTTCGACCGGCGCGGCAGGTTCTGGCTTCGGTTCCGGTTTCGGTTCCGGCTTCGGCTTGATTTCCGGAGCCGGCGTCGGGGTGGGAGTGGTAGTGGTAGTGGTAGTGGTAGTGGGGGGCACGACCGGCGCGGCAGGCGTCGACGGCTTGTTGCTGGCGGTATTTGCGCTCGCCAGTTTCGGGATGGTCCCGCCGGTGATGTTGCCCGACAGCGTGCGCACCAGCGTCAGTTTCGGTTGCGGCACATTGCTGCCGGGGTCGATCTGCAGCGCCTTGTCGTATGCCTGGCTGGCCAGCTTGGCGTAAATGTCGCCGAGATTTTCCAGCGCGGTGGCATAGGTGGGGTTGGTGCGGATGGCCATGTCGAGCGTGGTGCGCGCCTTGTCATATTGACCATTGGCGGCGTATAGCACGGCCAGGTTGTTGTACGGCTCGGGCAGGTCGGGGAAGTCTTCGGTCAGTTTGCTGAAGATGGCGATGGCTTCGGCGGACTTGTTCTGTTCCGCCAGGATCAGGCCCTTGACGAAGCGCATCTGGGCGTCGCGCGGATGCTTGGCGAGGACCGCGTCGGTCTTGACCAGGGCGTCGGCGTACTGGCCGTTGCGCATGAGTTTGCTGATGTCCGAAACTTCGCTGGCCTGCACCGAGTAGATTGCAGCGATCAGGCCGGATAGAATAACGGTCTTGCTCAAAATGCCACGCAATGCATTGCGATAAGTGTGCGGGGATGCAAGAGGCATGGTTTTCATCAATGCTATACTCGAACGAAAAGACGCATTTTATCAAAGAAGCACTATAAAAAGGGTTTTGGCAATCGTGTTGTATTCATGTTGTAGACCGCTATAAAACAACAAGCGCGGACGCACTGAAAACGTGCTGGCAGATGGCACCCCGCGCCTCTTGCTCAGCACTGAAACACCACACGAACCATTGCCGGAACCGATATTCCCATTCATGAGCACTCTGAAAATCTATAACACGCTGGCGCGTGATAAGCAGGCTTTTTCCCCAATCGAACCGGGCAAGGTCCGCCTCTACGTCTGCGGCATGACCGTCTACGACTATTGCCATCTCGGCCACGCGCGCGTGATGGTGGTGTTCGACATGGTGCAGCGCTGGTTGCGCGCCACGGGTTTCGAGGTGACTTATGTGCGCAACATCACCGACATCGACGACAAGATCATCCAGCGCGCCATCGAAAACCGCGAGTCGATCGGCCAGCTGACGCAGCGTTTCATCGACGCCATGGACGAGGATTCCGCCGCTCTCGGCGTGCAGAAACCCGACCATGAGCCGCGCGCCACCGCCTATGTGCCGCAGATGCTGGATTTGATCAGCAAGCTCCAGGCCAACGGCCTGGCCTACCAGGGCAGCGACGGCGACGTCAATTATTCGGTGCGCGATTTCCCCGGCTACGGCAAATTGTCGGGCAAGTCGCTCGACGACCTGCGCGCCGGCGAGCGCGTCGACGTCAACACCGGCAAGCGCGATCCGCTCGACTTCGTCCTGTGGAAAGCTGCCAAGGAAAGCGAACCGGGCGAAGTCAAATGGGATTCTCCATGGGGCAAGGGACGGCCGGGCTGGCATATCGAATGCTCGGCCATGGCGAGCGACTTGCTGGGTGATCATTTCGACATCCATGGCGGCGGGCAGGACTTGCAATTTCCTCATCACGAAAACGAAATCGCCCAATCGGAAGGCGCGCACCAGCACGCCTTCGTCAATTATTGGATGCACAACGGTTTCATCCGTGTCGACAATGAAAAGATGTCGAAGTCGCTGGGAAATTTTTTCACCATCCGCGATGTGCTCAAGAAGTATGACCCGGAAGTGCTGCGCTTCTTCATCCTGCGCGCCCACTACCGCAGTCCGCTCAATTATTCCGATGCGCACCTGGACGACGCCCGCCAGGCGCTGACCCGCCTGTACACGGCCTTGAAGGACGTGCCGCCGCAAGCCGGCGGCCTGGTGGCCGACGAGGCCCACGCCGTGCGCCTGGCCGATGCGCTCAATGATGACTTCAATACGCCGGTGGCCATCGCGGTGCTGTTCGAACTGGCCAATGAGGTCAACCGCAGCCGTTCACCCGTGCAGGCGCGCCAGTTGAAGGCGCTGGCCGGCATCCTGGGCCTGTTGCAGCGTGAGCCGGGCGAGTACCTCAAGGGCGGCGTGGCGGCTGCGGAGGGCCTGGGCGAAGCCGAGATCGAGGCCTTGATCGCTGCCCGCAAGGCCGCCAAGGCCGGCAAGAACTTTGCCGAAGCCGACCGCATCCGGGCCGAACTGACCGAGGCCGGCATCATCCTGGAAGACAAGCCGGGTGGGCTGACCGAATGGCGGAGAGCGTGATTTGAATACCAACCGAAAAGCCAGCGACGTCGATCCCAGCCTGATCGTGCCGGCCTACTGGGAAGAGGCCAAGGCCGAGCTGATGAAGCGCGACCGCATCATGCGCAAGCTCATCCCGCAATTCGGCGACCTGCAACTGACCGGCCGCGGCGATGCGTTCACCACGCTGGCGCGTTCCATCATCGGCCAGCAGATTTCCACCAAGAGCGCACAGGCCGTCTGGCAACGTTTCCTCGAAGCATGTCCGAAATGCATGCCGGCCCAGGTCATCAAGGCCGGCCCGGAGAATCTTGTCGCCTGCGGGCTGTCCAAACGCAAGGCCGAGTACATTCTCGACCTCGCCAATCACTTCAAGGCCAAGACCGTTCATCCCGACAAATGGGCGGAGATGGAAGATGAAGACGTCATTGCCGAGATGTTGCAGATCCGCGGGATCGGCCGCTGGACAGCCGAGATGTTTTTGATATTTAATCTGCTGCGGCCGAATGTGCTTCCCCTGGACGATCCGGGGTTGCTCAAGGGCATCAGCGACAGTTATTTTTCGGGCGAACCGGTATCGCGCAGCGATGCGCGCGAAGTCGCCGCGAACTGGGAGCCGTGGCGCACCGTCGCCACTTGGTATCTGTGGCGCAGCCTGGATGGCGCTGCCTCCTGAAGGTTGAAAAAATTGCCGCCTGCGACCAATGTTGCCGAGGCGGCAATGCGAATAGAAGGCATGCGGGCTGTTATACTCGCGCCTGTTCATGAAAATGCGTAAAGGAATACGATGAGCAAGTCGACAACGACATTTCTGGGTTTCGAGCAGGCAATCGCCGAGCTGGACGCCAAAATCGAAGAGTTGCGCTTTGTGCAAGACGACTCGGCAGTTGATATCTCGGAAGAGATCGAGCGCCTGGTCAAGAAGAGCCAGCAACTCACCAAGGATATCTACGCCAAGCTCACGCCATGGCAAGTGTCGCAAATCGCCCGTCATCCGCAACGTCCGTACACCATGGACTATGTGAATGAAATCTTCACCGACTTCCACGAGCTGCACGGAGACCGCACCTATGCGGACGACCTGTCCATCGTCGGTGGTCTGGCGCGCTTCAACGGCCAGGCCTGCATGGTGATCGGCCATCAGAAGGGCCGCGACACCAAGGAACGCGCACTGCGCACCGGAAGGCTATCGCAAGGCCATGCGCCTGATGAAAGTCGCCGAAAAATTCAATTTACCCATCTTTACTTTTGTCGACACGCCGGGCGCATTCCCCGGCATTGACGCGGAAGAGCGCGGCCAATCCGAAGCGATCGGCCACAATCTCTACGTCATGGCCGAACTCAAGGTTCCGCTGATCGCCACCATCATCGGCGAAGGCGGCTCCGGCGGCGCACTGGCGATCGCCGTGGGCGACTCGGTGCTGATGCTGCAATACGCGACTTATTCTGTGATCTCGCCGGAAGGCTGCGCCTCGATCCTGTGGAAGACCGCCGACCGAGCGTCCGACGCCGCCGAAGCGCTGGGCCTGACCGCGCACCGACTCAAGGCCATGGGCCTGATCGACAAGATCGTCAACGAACCGCTGGGCGGCGCCCATCGCGATCCGAAACAGATGGCCTCGCTGCTCAAGCGCGCGCTGGCCGATACGCTGCGTCAATTCCAGGGCGTCAAGACCAAGGAACTGATGGCTGCGCGTCATGAAAAGCTGATGAGCTACGGCAAGTTCAAGGAATTGAATACGCAGGAATAAACCTGTTGCCGGCGTCGTTTCTTTAGCGTCGCGATGCCCGCTGCAGGTGCCGTCATCGGCGCTGAATTTCGTTTCATCATTCGCGTCATTACTCACTACTCGCGCGCAGGAAATCATTATGTCCGCTTCAGGCGCCGTCCTCACGTTGCAAGAACAATTCTCCCAGGCCATTGAAGCGTTGAGCAGCCCGCATCGCGTCGACAATGATCGCACGCTGGCCGACGTGTTTCCCGTCATTGCGGTGGCCTACAGCGGCGGACTCGATTCGTCGGTGCTGCTGCATCTTGCCGCCGCGTTCGCGCGTGAGCAGGGCGTGCGCCTGTTCGCTTTCCACATCCATCACGGCATCAGCGCCAATGCCGATCAATGGCAGGCGCATTGCCGCGCGCAATCCGAACGTGCCGGCGCAGAGTTCGATACGCGCAATGTCACGCTGGCGATAAAGGACAAGAGCGGCGTGGAAGAAGCGGCGCGCGTGGCGCGTTACCAGGCGCTCGGGCAACTGTGCCGGGAGCACGGCGCCGGCCTGCTGCTGACCGCGCATCATCTTGACGACCAGGCTGAAACCGTGCTGCTGCAAATGCTGCGCGGCTCCGGCGTGGCCGGTATTTCGGGCATGGACAGCGCCAACAAGGCGGCGGAATTGCTCGGCGACGCCGGTCTGCTGATGGCGCGCCCCTTGCTCGGCGCAGCACGCGGAGAGCTGGAGCAATACGCGCAGCAGGAACAGGTGCCGTTCGTCGAGGATGAATCCAACAGCGACACGCGTTATGCACGCAATGCCTTGCGTCATAAAGTGATGCCGGTATTGGCGGAATTCTTTCCCGGCTTCCAGGAGCGTTTTGCACGCGCAGCGGGACATGCGCAAGCGGCGCAGCGACTGCTGACGGTGTTGGCAAGTCAGGATCTTGCCGCTTGCCTGGAAGGTGAATATCTCAATGTGTCGGCATTGCGGCGGCTTGATCCCGAACGCATCGACAATCTGTTGCGCTACTGGCTCGGCCTGCGTGGATTGCGCATGCCGTCGTCGGCCTGGCTATTCGAGTTGCGCACGCAGCTGATCGATGCGAAATACGATGCGCAGTTGTGCGTGACACACCCTGATTGCCACGTGCGGCGCTATCGCGACCGCGTTTTCCTGACGCCGCGCCGTCCGCCGTTCGACGAAAACACCGGGCCGCAACCATTCATCTGGCGCGGTGAAGACAAGCTGCATTTTCCACAGTTTTCCGGCAGCCTGTTTTTCGACGTCAGTGAAGTCGGTTTCGACGCGGCGTGGTTGCGCGAGCAATCCCTGTCCGTGTGTTTGCGCAGCGGTGGCGAACGCATCCGGCTGGCGTGGAATCGTCCCGCCAAGAGTCTCAAATATCATTTCCAGAACATGGACATCCCGGCATGGGAACGTCCGTATCTGCCGCTGGTTTTTGCGCAGGAGCAGATCCTCTATGCGGCAGGCATCGGCATGGATTGCCATGCGCAACCGAAGCCCGGCGAGGAGAGCAAGGAGCATCGGATTGCCCTGCGCTGGCAGACCGATCTGGGTTGACCATTGAAGTCCAGCTTGCGTGGATCGCAATGAAAAACGGCTTGCCATGTGG
>NZ_AJHH01000487.1 GCF_000256565.1 Herbaspirillum lusitanum P6-12
TGTTGCTGGTGTTGCTGGTGTCGCTGGTGTTGCCGCAGTTGCGGCGGTTGTCTTTTCAGCCTTGGCTTCCTTCTTGGTGTGTTTCACGGCCTTGTGCTTGGCGGCGTGCTCGGCCTTCGGCGCTGCAGTTGCAGCGGCAGGAGTCGCAGTTGCAGGTTTTGCAGCTGCCGGTGCTGCAGGCGCGCCGGTTTGAGCGAACACTGGCAGAGTCAGGGCGGAGAACAGAGCTGCAACGACGATGGATTTCGAGTTCATGGCAATTTCCTTAAAGAGAAGTTTTTTCAGTCTCGGCGCTGACTATTGATTGTTGCGCCTTACTTCCATTAACGAGCCGTGAACCGAAGCGACGACATCAGAGTGTTTCAAAAGATGTCATATTTGTAAGCATCTGTTGCAGTTCCTTTGCATCTCTCCAGGCGCTATGCAAACGGCCAGCCATGCGAACCGAACAAGCCGGCCAGGCCGATGACGATCAGGTAAATCGCAATGATGAAATTGAGAAGGCGCGGCATCACGAGGATCAGAACGCCGGCAATCAGGGCGACCAGGGGGCCGAAGGAAAGATGAAGGTTCATGTGATGCTCCTTGTTGGTTGATCTTGACCGGAACAGCTATCACGGTCAGACGGCATTCGGCTGGCAGAGTTCAGCGCGCCGCTGCATGAGTCCTTATAATGTCCATCCCTGGTTTATCAGTAGAAAGTACGGCATGGCTTTTCAATCCTGGTTTGCATTTTTCCTGGCGGCTTGTCTGATCGCCATTTCTCCCGGTTCCGGCGCAGTCTTGTCGATGAGCCACGGCCTCAACTACGGCGTGCGCCGCACCAGCGCGACCATCCTCGGGCTGGAGATCGCGCTGGTGGTGATCCTCATCATCGCGGGTGCGGGCGTGGGTTCGCTGCTGGTGGCGTCGGAAGCCGCCTTCAACACGATCAAGATCCTCGGCGCGGCCTACCTGATTTATCTCGGCTGGTCGCAATGGCGCTCGCCGGTGCATGTCGACGAAGCGCAAGCGGCGCGTCCTGCAGCACCGGCGGCATGGTGGCAGCGCACGGTCACAGGTTTCCTGACCAACGCCACCAACCCGAAGGGCATCGTTTTCATGGTCGCGGTCTTGCCGCAGTTCATCAACCATGAGCGTTCGCTGTGGCTGCAATTGCTGCTGATGGCGATCACGATGGTGGCGGTGGATCTGGTGGTGATGCACGGCTATGCCTTCGCGGCGAGCCGCATGCAGCGCTTCTTCCGGGATGCGAAGGCGGTGCGCATGCAGAACCGTTTTTTCGGCGGCGTGCTGATGCTGGTCGGTGCCGGCTTGTTTTTCTTCAAGCGCAGCCCGCAATGATGTTTTTCCGATAACGCTGTTGGCAATAATCCGACAGGCGTAAAAAAGCCCGCAGCGACCATGTCGCCTGCGGGCTTTTTATTGACAGGTGGATTGCCGGAATTACTTGTCCTTCTTCAGGCACTCTTTCATGAAGGCTTTGCGGTCGTCGCCTTTCTTGCCGGTGGCGTCCTTGTTGCAGCTCTTCATCTTGTCTTGCTGCGTTGCCGGTGCGGCAGGAGCGGCCGGCTTGTTGGAGAGGCAATCCTTCATGAAGGCCTTGCGTTCGTCACCTTTTTTACCGGTGGCGTCCTTGTTACAGGTAGTCATCTTGCTTTGCTGGGCAGTCTGGGTTTGCGCCATGGCGACAGGGGCAAGCATGACGGGAGCGACGAGGGCGAGGGCGGCGATCAGTTTTTTCATGGGTTTCTCCATTCAGGGATAACGTGGGTTGTGCGGTTTGGATGCCGCGTTCTTACCTTGTTTTCTGCGCTTGGCACGACGGCATGGCCGTCGCTTGCCCTTGAACGTTTGCCAAACGGGCTGCGTTGACAGCGTCGCTACGCCGTTTTTTTAGCGCGGACAGGCAACATCCCCCTCGGGGCACGCGGACAGCGCCTTGAGCTCCTTGGTGCGTTCCAGCGTCTTTTCCGTCAGGCAGGATTGCAGCGCCATGTTGTGCACCGAACCGCCGGCGCTGCGCGAGGTGGCATACTTGCATGACAGATCGCGGTATTTGATCCAGGCCAGCTGGACATCGCGGATCTGATTCTGCTGGGTCTTGTCGAGGCGCTTGCGGTAGTCGACGTAAGTCTGGTTCAGCTCGGCGTCGGCCTTGTTGAGCGCCTGGCTGGCGCATTCATCGATGTCGACCTGAGTTTGGACACTTTGGGCATTATTGCAATCCCCAGCCCAGGCGCTGCTGCCGGCGATGGAGAAGGAGAGCAGCGCGACCGTGCGCCATAGGGACGTTTTCATGTTTTCCTCAACTTTATCTGGTGGCGAGTGTCTACTCTGCGGTAGGCAAATGCAAGCGCTTTGCGCGGCAACATTGTTGCGAAGTGTTACGACGTGTTAGCAAGGCGCTGCGGTTTTTAGAAGTGTTGCCCGGCATCGAGTTCAATCGAAGATCAATCAATATTCAAGTGAAGACAGGATAAATTCATGGCGCTCAACTGGATCGCAGCTTTCAAACTGATACCGTGGGCCGACGTCGTCCAGGCCACACCGACCGTGGTGCGCGGCGCCAAGGATTTGTGGGCGCGCACGCGGGCAGGCAAGGCCAAATCAGCCATCGCCGAAGACGGCGCGACAGCGGAGCCGGGCAGCCCCGAACAGTTGGCGCAGCGCATCACGCAGCTGGAAGCGGAGCAGGTCGACGCCTCGGCGCTGATCAATACGCTGGCCGAGCAGAACGCGCAATTGGTGGCTGCATTCGACAACCTGCGCAACAAGGTCAAACTGCTGGTCGCGGCGTGCGTCCTGCTGGCGTTGAGCAGCGCGGCCTTGTGGTTGCGCTAGCCGGGTTTGAAGTGATCAGGATTCAGGACCTCAACCAGGCCTGCGAGCGCATTGCTGTAAGCGATGTGAAATATCGCGTCGTCATCGACATGGCGGCGCCGGCGGCGTAAAAAAGTCAGCCACGCCGGCATGCGCTATGCTGTCGGCAATGGACGCGCTTGCCTGGGGATACAAGCATCAGATACTAGCCTCAGATAAGCCTCAGACAGGCGCGTCGTTTCCTTCTGATTTTCCGCCTGGAGTTGCATGTTTTTTCTATCGTTGCGCATGACGCGCCGTGACTGGCGCGCCGGTGAATTGCGCTTCCTGCTGATTGCCCTGATCGTCGCGGTGGCGGCATTGTCCTCGGTCGGTTTCTTCGTGGATCGCATGCGCGCCGGCCTCACGCGCGATGCGCACCAGTTGCTCGGCGCCGATCTGCTGGTCGGTGCGGACCAGCCGCTTGATCCGGCCTGGCTGGAGCAGGCCCGCCAACACCAGTTGACGATGGCGCAGACGGTTGTGTTCCCGAGCATGGCGATTGCCGGCGAAGGCGATGCCGGCGCCAATGCGGCGCGCTCCATCCTGTCATCGATCAAGGCGGTCACCAGCGCCTATCCGTTGCGTGGACAACTGAAGCTGGCCGGCGCCGACGGCGCGCGCC
>NZ_AJHH01000488.1 GCF_000256565.1 Herbaspirillum lusitanum P6-12
CGCGCCGGAGCAGATCAAGGCTTACCAGCAATGGCTGCAAAAGACCATCGACGGCGGCAACGTCAAGGGCGTGCGCATCGAATCGCTCGAATCAGGCCGTCAGGAAATGCGCGCCACGCTGGACCGCGCCGAGCAGTTCCTGTCCCTGGTGGGCCTGCTGTCGGCCATGCTGGCCGCGCTGGCCGTGGCGATGGCGGCGCGCCGCTTCATGCTGCGCCACCTGGACGCCTGCGCCATGCTGCGCTGTTTTGGCCTCACGCAGGCGCAGGTGACGCGGCTGTACCTGGGCGAATTCATGCTGGTCGGACTGGCGGCCAGCGTGCTGGGCATGCTCATCGGCTACGCCGCCCATTTCGCGCTGCTGCAATGGCTGGGCAATTTCATGCCGACCGCCTTGCCGCCTGCCGGCTGGCAGCCGGCCGTGCAGGGCGTGGCGGCCGGCCTGTTGCTGCTGCTGGGGTTTGCCCTGCCGCCCATCCTGCAATTGCGCAACGTGCCGCACAATCGCGTGATCCGGCGCGAAGCCTCGGCGCCGAAGGCGATGAGCATCGCCACTTACGCGCTGGGCATGCTGGTCTTTGCCGGATTGCTGCTGTGGCAGGCCGGCGATATCAAGCTCGGCGCCATGACGGCGGCCGGATTCCTTGGCGGGTTCGCGCTGTTTGCGCTGATTGCCTGGGCTTGCCTGCGCAGCGTGCAATCGCTGCGCGGCCTGTTCAACAACCAGAGCTGGCGCTTCGCCATCGACGGCTTGCAGCGCCGACCCGGCGCCACCACGATGCAGATCGTCGCGGTTGGCCTCGGCCTGATGGCCTTGCTGCTGCTGACGGTGATCCGCGGCGACCTGATCGGCGCCTGGCGTCAGGCCACGCCGGCCGATGCCCCGAACCGCTTCGTCATCAACATCCAGCCGGACCAGAAAGACGTGGTCGAGCAAAAACTGAAGCAGGCAGGTTTGCAGCAGGCCAGCCTGGTGGCAAAGCGCAAGAAGGATCAGCGTTTCGAAGAAGCCACGCAGGTGATTTCCGGATTGGTGGAGCAGATACGCGACGCCGCGCTGACGCTGCGCATGGTGCAGATCAACGGCAAGCCCGTCACCAACGACACCTATCAGGAAGACCGCGCCAAGCGCCTGGTGGATCGCGAATTCAATCTCTCGACCATGCGCGACCTGCCGGCGCAGAACACCATCGTCGGCGGCAAATGGTATGACGACAGCCGTCCCGAAGCGTCTGTGGAAGAGGGCCTGGCCAAGACGCTCAAGCTCAGCCTCGGCGACCGGTTGCAATTCGATATCGCCGGCCAGTTGGTCAGCGTACCGGTCACCAGCATCCGCAAGCTCGAATGGGGCTCGTTGCGGGTCAATTTCTTCGTCATCATCAATCCGGCGGCGATGCGCGAGATGCCGCAGACCTGGATCACCGCCTTCCACTTGCCGGACGCCAAGGCCGGGCTCGGCAACGTGCTCACGCGCGATTTCCCGAACCTGACGGTGGTTGATATCGGCAGCGTGCTCAAGCAGATCCAGGACATCGTCGACCAGGTGATTTCCGCAGTGGAATTCCTGTTCCTGTTCACGCTGACGGCCGGCGTGCTGGTCCTGTATGCGGCGCTGGCGGGTTCGCAGGACGAGCGGGTGCGCGAGGCCGGACTGTTGCGCGCGCTCGGCGCCACCCGCGTGGAGCTGGCGCGCGCCCAGCGTATCGAGGTACTGCTGGTGGGCGCCTTGGCGGGGTTGCTGGCGGCCAGCGGTGCGGCCGCCATTGGCTGGGCGCTGGCGCATTACGTGTTCGACTTCGAATGGCGCTTCAGCCCGTGGTTGTGGCTGGCGGGCGCCGGCATCGGCATGGCGTGCGCCGTATTCGGCGGCTGGGCCGGCTTGCGCAATGTGCTGTCGAGGCCGCCGCTGCAGACTTTGCGCGAGGCATAAGGGCGCCATCACCGGAGACATGGCCGCACCGAAGCAGGTATCATCTCGGTCTATGCAAATCGAAGACCTTAATCAGCCGACCGTCTATGACATGATCGGCGGCGCGGAAAAGCTGCGCGCCATGGTGGATCGTTTCTACGATCTGATGGACCTCGAGCCGGAGTTCGCCGGCATCCGTGCCCTGCATCCGCCATCGCTGGACGGCTCGCGCGACAAGACCTACTGGTTCCTGTCCGGCTGGAGCGGCGGTCCCAACCTGTATACCGAGCGTTTCGGCCATCCGTTCCTGCGTGCGCGCCATCTGCCGTTCGCCATTGGCATTTCCGAGCGCGACCAGTGGCTGCGCTGCATGGCCTGGGCAATGGAAGACACCGGCCTCGACGAAGCGCTGCGCACGCGCCTGATGCAGTCGTTCTTTCAGACGGCCGACTGGATGCGCAACAAGCCTGACTAAACAAAAAGCACCGACATGACCCAGACTGAAATGATTCTCCTCGCCCTGATCGCCATCGGCATCGTGCTGCAGATCGTGATCCTCCTGCGCGGCCGCGGCGGCATCGATATCGGCACGCCGTTGCAGCAGCTCAAGAGCGAGTTGCAACGCCATCAGCAAGATCTGGCCGAGCGCAGCGAACGCGAATTGCGCGACCAGCTGCAATCCAACGCACAAAGCACACGCCAGGAACTGGGCGGCAATTTCGGCCAGTTGCAGCAGACGTTGGCGGCGCAGATGACCAGCGTTGCGACCCTGCAGAACAACCAGATCGACAGCTTCGCCCAGCAACTGGTCAAGCTCAACGAAACAAACGCCCAGCAACTCGACGGCATGCGCCAGACCATGAACCTGCAAGCGCAGGCCAGCCGCGAAGAGCAGGCGGTCTCGCTCAAGCGTTTCGGCGATACGCTGAACCAGACGCTGACTACGCTGACCGAATCCAACGCGCAGCGCATGGCCGAAGTGCGCGCCACGCTGGAAGCCAAGATCAAGGACCTGCAGCTGGACAACGGCAACCGCCTCGAAGAGATGCGCAAGACCGTCGATGAGAAGCTGCATGCGACGCTGGAGCAGCGCCTCGGAGAATCCTTCAAACTGGTCTCGGATCGTCTCGACAAGGTCCATCAGGGCCTGGGTGAAATGCAGCAGCTGGCGATCGGCGTGGGCGACTTGAAACGCGTGCTGACCAACGTCAAGACGCGCGGCACCTGGGGCGAAGTGCAGCTGGAAATGCTGCTGGAACAAATGCTCACTCCGGACCAGTACGCCAAGAACGTCGAGACCGTCCCCAACACCGGCGAGCGCGTCGAATTCGCGATCAAGCTGCCCGGCAACGATGACGGCGGCACGCCGGTGTGGATGCCGATCGACGCCAAGTTCCCGAAGGAACAATACGAACGCCTGGCCGAAGCCGCCGACCGCGCCGATGCAGACGGCGTGGCGCAGGCAGGCCGCGAGCTGGAACGCGCCGTGCGCGGCGAAGCCAAGACCATCGCCGAAAAATATCTGTCGCCGCCCTTGACGACCGATTTCGCCATCTTGTTCCTGCCTACCGAAGGTCTGTATGCCGAAGTCATGCGCAGGCCGGGTTTGTCGGATGACTTGCAGCGTACCCATCGCGTCAGCATCGCGGGGCCGTCGACCTTGTCGGCCTTGCTGAACAGTTTGCAGATGGGGTTCCGCACACTGGCGCTGGAAAAGCGTTCGTCGGAAGTGTGGCAGGTGCTGGGTGCGGTGAAGACCGAGTTCGGCAAATTCGGCGATGTGCTGGCCGCGACCAAGAGTACGCTGGAACGCGCCGCCAAGAACATCGAGCAGGCCGAAACGCGCACGCGCCAGATGACGCGCAAATTGAAATCGGTGGAAGCCTTGCCGAGCGATACGGCGCAGAAATTGCTGGGCACCGCCGAACCGGAAATCGACGGCGACGGCCAGAGCGAACTGCTCTAGACGCTGAAGCGGCCCGGTCTGAAATAAATCAGCGGATCAAAAATTTCATCAGCAAGGAAAACAGCCTGCCGTAAGGCGGATTGAACAAGCGCATGACGTTGAAGCGGCTCTGCGTGAACACCGGCTTCATGTGCGAAAAGCGCCTGAAGCCTTCCTCTCCATGATAGGCGCCCATGCCGGATGCGCCGACTCCGCCGAAAGGCAAATTCTCTTGCGCAATGTGCAGCAGCGTGTCGTTGACCGTCACGCCGCCCCGT